>CAZLDN010000156.1:0-10921 GCA_964558355.1 uncultured Candidatus Solibacter sp. | reverse complement strand
CCATTAGGGAGGAAGTTGTGAAGAGAAAGAACGGACTGCCGCCCGTCCATCCGGGCGAGATTATCAAGCAAGACATCCTGCCGTCTGCCGGCCTGACCGTGACGGCCGCGGCGAAAGCTCTGGGCGTGTCCCGCCAGATGCTTCACGACATTCTGGCGGAGCGCAAGCCCCTGTCGGCCGTCATGTGCCTGAAGGTGTCCCGCCTGTTTGGCAGCACGCCGGAATTCTGGATGCGGTTGCAGGCAGCCTACGACCTGAAGAAGGCTGAGCAGAACAAGAAGGTCATGGAACGCGTCGTGCGGATCGTACCTGTGAAGCCGGTCGAGGAAGTCCGGGCCTGAGATGGCGACATGCCTGCCCTTTCGGTTTCGCCTGGCTGTCGGCAGCAGGCTTGGCTGCGAGTGCCCTCACCAAGCTTCAGCCGGAATGGGCAAATCACTTGGCTTCAAATGGACCCAACGAAGGATGTTGAGGTTCCTGATTGTCTGTGCGATCTCTTCAGGCTCCAGAGGAGGTTTACGCTTCATCTTCCAGGCCAGCACTGCCTGGAGAACATCGTTCTCCGAAAGAACAGCCGATTCGCCCCTTCCTAGGCTACGAGCCGTGAAGAAAACGGAAGCGGCGATCTCAGCCTGTTGGGTGCGCATCCGCATGAAGAGATCAGCAACATGGTCTATTGCCGGCGCCCAGTGTTCGAGCTCGCTCTGATACGATTTCCGAGCGTCGGCAAAAGTCGGCCCCGGCTCAACCGTCAACATCCGCCCAAGGCTCTCTTCCCGGATCAGTCCATTGTTGACCAACTTGGACAGCATGGGTTTCACATCTGACGAGAATGGGCCGTAGCTTCCCTTGGTAAAAGTGAATCCGGTAGGGATGCCGCTCTCGGTGGCGAAATACGCAATCTTCTGAAACGTCGTGCGGCCAACGGGCCAATGGTAAGGCGCCGACACCACTCGATGAAGGATTTCCACAAGCGCCAGCCATGCCGGGTGGACCCTGGATGGCTGAGCGTAAGGCGCAACAAGCGGCGCCTCGTTGGGCTTCGGCCCGGCACCCAGGAATTCGGGAGTCAACTCGAATGGGATGGTGCCGTGAGGAGCAAACAGCTCCACGGGTATGTCCAGACGTTGCAGATGGCGATAGAGCGTCGGACCCACCACCCGCCATTCCAGCCCACCCTGACCACAACCAAGCGGCGGGACGGCGAGTGAGGCAATCTCCCACTCCTTGTAATGCCGCTCCAGGTACTCCAATCCCGCCACGATGTCTGAGAGTCTTGATACCGAGCGCCAATGGTCCTTCGTTGGGAAGTTCAGCACCCACGGCCCCGCCAGTTGTTTGTAGAGGTAGGGTTCACCCAGCCGAACTCGATGGAGTTCGCAGAGGCGGACATATTCTCTGAACATATCGGGGAAGCGTTGCTTGAAGGCCAACGCGATCCCCTTGCCCATGATTCCGACGCAGTTGACGGTATTCACCAGCGTTTGAGCCGAGGATGAAAATAGATCACCAGTTTTCGTTGTCACCATAGCAGCCACTCTCTATTGGAAGAACAGATAGCCATTGACATCCACCTTCACATTCGCGAACTGACCCCTGACCTTCAGCGCCACCTCCTCACAGGACACGTAGAGGCCTTGGATCAGTTGGGGCGGAAGGACATCCGGCACCAGGACTTCGGCGCACATTGCGGAGCCATGACACCAACTCTCGATTGGGTCATCAGGGTGATTCCAGTATTTCGCAAACACGTACGTTTTTTCGATTCGACTCAGCCCATCCAGGCCGCTACTGAACCGGACTCTGCCGCTCGATGCGTTCTGGTCCGCGACGATTGTGCTGGTGCGCCCGATGACGTCCTTGGCAATTCGAATGACCGCAAGCTCAGTGTGCCGGTCTTTGATCTTGAACATCATCTTGTTCCTGGCGTTGATGTAGAGGTTCGCGTAGGAATGAAGTCTGCGCCCATTTGGGAGCATCACCTTCGCTCGACGCTGCTGAATCTCTCCCATCGCGACGGACTCGTGGCCGAACCGCTTCGCCCGTTCGTGCGAGAGGATACCATGCTCGAAGATCGAAGGCAGGTTCCTCAAGTGGGCGATGTTTTGGAGTTCAACCAGATCGTCAATCGTCATTGCTTGCCGCTCTCAAGTCAAGCCAAAGCCTTCGCCCAGTTTCCGGAAACCGCTGACGACTATTAGGATGCTAGCATATTCGCTTTTTGTTCGCCATGCCGACACTGTGAATCCGTCAGTGTATCACCATAGCATCGTCGCACACCATCCATTCGAGTCCCGCGACGGCCTCGCCGCGTCACGCTGACGTTTTCGCTTGGGCGCTTCGGTCACGCGGAGATTGAGCCCGACCAGACAAGAGTGCGGTAAGGTCCTCCTGGACCTGGAACACCTTCAACACTTCGTCGCCGTAGTGGTTGATGACCTTCACGGCGATCTTGCCTGACTCTGGCTTGTCGAACGGCCGGCTCACCGTGCTGTACAGACTGCTCCAGGCCGCTTCGTCGATCTCCGCCCGTAGCGCCCGTTTGAGCTTGTCGTAGGGTTCTTCGGCGCCGGTGAAGTAGGCGTGGCGCACGAAGAAGCTCTCGCCGTTGTAGTTGGTGTCGATGAACCAGCAGGCGATGTCGCCGGTGGACGCGCTGCGAATCTGCCCGGTGGTCGGATCGTAAACATCCACACCTTTGATCTCGACGACGAGCTGGCCGTCTTCCTGCGTCATGATCTCCACATCAGGCTCACCGAAGACCATGAACAGGTTGCCGGCGCCGGTCTTCTTGAGCAGTTCATCGCCCATGGCCAGGTCGGGGTTCATCTTGGCCGGCAACACGGTCAGGTTGCCGTAACGCTTGACCTCTTCGGACACATGCGGGTCGAAGGCGAAACCGCAGATGATCAGAGTGTCGAAGCCCACGCCCTGGACGGCTTCCTTGGCGGCTTCCTTGACCTGCTGCGGCCCGACTGTGCCGTGTTCCGGTCCGAGGGAGATGGCGACTCGGCGCGTGTTGCCCTCGGCGTCGGTGTACTCGCCGGCGGCGTGCAGCCAGGCGCCGGCATACGGGTCAAGCCGGTCGAACTTGAGCCGCTCGTTTTTCCGCGTGTTCTGGACGCCGGCCTTCTTCAGGTTTTCCAGGATCATCGTGGCGAAGTCCTGCTGCTTGCGCGCCTCCTGCCCGGTCACCGTGCCGTCCTGGTCCTCGTCCGCCGTTGAGATGACTCGGTGCGGCGAGAGGCTTTCGACCGAGAAGGGTCCGCAAACTCGCACGCGCTTGTTGTCCTCATAGGGCTGGTCGTAGAGCGTTTCGGTTTCGGCGTGGCGGGCGATGGCGGCGTCGATCTCCTCCCGCGTCATTCCTTCCTTGATGTCCGGGTTGTTGGCGATGGATTTGAGCGTGACGTGCGGCACCCGCTTGTAAACGAAACCCTTGCGGATGTCCCCTTCGGTCTTGTATTCGGGTGGCATCTTGCCGGTGAGTTCAGTTTCCTTCTTGATACCTTCGGGCGAGTCAGCCAGCAGGTAGTAGGGATATTTCCCACCCATCATGCGGGTGCGGGCCAGTGCCAGGGCGACGCGGCTGGTGTCACAGGTGATCCAGCGCCGCCCCCACTGCTCGGCGACATAGGCGGTAGTGCCGCTGCCGCAGGTCGGATCGAGCACCAGGTCGCCGGGGTCGGTGGTCATGAGGAGGCACCGTTCGACTATTCTTGTGCCTGTCTGTACCACGTAAACCTTAGGATCTGATCGACTGGTGATACCACCGCTCACGTCCTCCCAGAAGTTGGTCAACGACAAACACGAAAAGTCGTCAAAGAACTTCTTATAGGACAGTGTGTCACCAGTTTGCAGTAGACGCCCAGCGATCGCCACCTTTGTCATCCCTTCGATACTTGTCCTCCAACCTCCGGTCTTTGGGATGTAACGACGACCCTTGAACTCAAACGGTAAAATCGTGGTCACCGATCCCGTTCTTGAGGTCATCCCTTGATCGCGGAAAAACCTTGCGCCGTCCGGAATACGTCCAGCATCGTCACGTTCAGCCTCCGTGAGACGTCGCGTTGCGCCGTCCGGCAATTCGATGGTTTGGTATCGAGTTGCTCCTCTCTCGCCGGGCGCAAGTTCCTGGTAAACCGGGCGGTACTTGAGACACTCTCGCTGCTTTGCATACCACACGAGATAATTGCCTACATTGTCAATGGTTTCCGCGCTCAGCCCTACCGAAGTACGGTACGTGATTTGACTGACGAAGTTCTCCGCCCCAAACACCTCATCGAGGACACTCCGCACCAGATGCACGTTCTCGTCCCCGATCTGCACAAAGATGCTGCCGGTCTCGGTGAGCAGGTCGCGGGCTACCACCAGCCGGTCGCGAAGGTAGGCGAGATAGGAGTGGATGCCGAGTTTCCAGGTATCGCGGAAGGCGCGCACCTGCTCGGGCTGGCGGGTGGCGTCCTCGGCCTTTCCATCCTTGACGTCGCGCTTGCGTGTGCTCACCTGCCAGTTGGAACCAAACTTGATGCCGTAGGGCGGGTCGAGGTAGATGGTCTGCACCTTGCCCTTGAGCCCTTCTTTCTCAGCCAGTGAGGTCATGACCAGGAGTGAATCGCCGAGGATGAGGCGGTTGCTCCAGTTCTGTTCGTGGTGGTAGAAGTCCACCTTCTGGCCGAAGTCCAGCGGCCCGCCGTTGAAGTCGGCGAAGAGGTTGGTCTGATTGTCGCCGGGCTGTTCGATGCGTGGCAGGGCGTCGATGAGCGCTTGGGGGTGGATCTTCTCCTGGATGTAGACTGGCACGACGGGGACGGCGAGGTCCTCGCGGTCCTGCTCGTCCTTGCCCTTCCAGACGAGTTGGGGATCAAGAGAGGGGTCTCGCGGGTAGAGCATGGTCTTGGGCGAGAGTTCTTCGTCGGCCACGAAGTCGCGCAACTCCTCGGTGGGGATGTTGGCGCGCTTGTCCTTGTGGCGGATCGATTCGACTTGGGTCGGGGTGGTGTTCTTCTTAGCCATAATTTAATCCGCAGATTGCGCAGATTTGCGCAGATTGGAAAACACTAACCGCTTGAATTCAAGACTCGGTCGGCCGAAGTTCAACAGCAGCCCACGTTCCAAGCGCGTCGCCTTGAGGTAGTTCAATAGCTGCGCCTGCTCGATGCCGGTGATGGCTTGCAGCGCCTTTAGTTCGACGATTATGCTTTCATAACAGACAAAATCAGCCCGGTACGAGCAGATCAGCAGCCGGCCCTTGTAATGTACCGGCAACTCCACTTCGCGTGCCAGCGGAATTTCTCGGGCCGCAAACTCAATCGCCAGCGCCTCCTGATATACCGTCTCCAGGAATCCCGGGCCCAGTTGCCGATGAACCTCCATCGCCGCGCCGATAATGGCGTGTGTCTGCGCGTCTCTTGAATCTGCGTCCATCCGCGGAATCTGTGGATTATTAGCCTTATCTTTGTTCATCGGCGCCCTTTGTGGAGATGGTGTTGACGGCATCGGTTTTGTAAGCGTTGCCGTCCGAGGAGGTTAGCTTCAGTTGTCGACAAAGTGTCGACAACCCGATTCCCGAGGATTCCTTCCCGCGGCGTTTCATGCGGTACCAGGAGTCGCGAGGATTGTTGCTGTAGGTCAGGGCATCGATGATGTCCACGACCGAGAAATACCATTGCTCATCCACCCAGGCGCGGCGAATCTGGTTCGCGCCGAAGACGACGATCTTGCCCGGGGTTTCAGGGCTTGGTTCCGTGCTCATGGCGTGTTCCTTTCGCGTAGTAGTGAACGGATTGCGTTCTTCGCGTCCCACGGGTCGGCGACTTCGATGAATGCCCAGCGGCCAAAGCTGCCGTGGTTGTTGACGGCCGGCACCCAGAGCGTGCGGGCAGTGGCCACCTTGGCGGCCTTTTCCTTCTTCTTCTCGCCGGTGACTTCGACGATCAGGTTCAACAAGTCACTTGGGCCGCGGCCGTCGTCGATGCAGGCGATGAAGTCGGGGGTGTAGTTCTTTTCCTCGCCGTTCAGGGTGTAGGGAATCGTGAAGCTGAGATTGTGGTTCTTCACGTAGCGCCTGACTTCGGACATATCTTCAAGCGCTTCGGCCATCTTCTGCTCCCAAGAGTCCGTATCGGCGACGACGTGGGAGATGTGACACCTGTCTTCCCGAGTGGCGTAGACGGGTCTGGTCGTGTCGAAGTCCACGTACCGGGTTGATCCGAGGGTGTCATATGGGCGGAGGATAGGCTTGAGCGCGGCCGTGCCGTCGGTGGAGGCGACGATGGCCTTGTAGATGCGGTCGGCAGCGTCGTGGGCGAATTCGATCAGCAGCAGCAGTTGCGGGAAGGTGTTGTCCTTGAGCGTGACGCACTCGGCGAGCCAGCGTTTGGCGATGGCGAGCATTTGCGGGAAGAGCCAGTGTTTCACCTCGCCGTCGAACCGGTGCTCGGCGGGACGGTCTGTTCTCTCTTCGCCGTCCTGCCGGAAATACTTCTCGAGCGTGAGCTTGGCAAGGAGGAAGGCGACTTCGTTCGGCCGGCGGCGCTTGAGATCGTCGAGGGTGTGGATGCTGGATTCGCCGACGATGGGCGCGTTCTCGGTCTTGGTGGGGATGCCGGCAGTGGAAAGTGTGAGTCTGGATTCCTCGGTGAAGGTCGCGGTGAGCCGTTCGCCGGCCACGTCGTAGCGGTAGCCGACCAGCCGGGGAAAGGTGACCTCGCAGGCTATGCGGCTTTCAATGGCGCGCACGCGGGTGGGCAGGGGTCCGGGCTTGGGGTCCGTGGTCGCGCCGCTGCACGGGATGAAGGAAAACGGCACGCCATAAACTTCGGCGTATTCGGGATTGAAATGCCCCATCTCGTTGGCGGCATAGCTCATGCGACGCAGGGCGCGGCCGACTACCTGTTCGCAGAGAAGTTGCGTGCCGAAGGCGCGCACGCCGAGGACGTGGGTGACAGTGTTGGCATCCCAGCCCTCGGTGAGCATGGAGACACTGACCACGCACTTGACGTGTTCGCCGAGTTTGCCGGCCTTGCCGACCGTATTCATCACCTCGCGCAGCAAATCTTCGTCGGTGAGGCTTTCGGCATCGCGGCCGGGGAAGCGGGCGCGGTAGTCGGCCTTGAATTCGTCGATTTCTCGGGCAGCGATCTTCTTGAAGTCGTCGCTCATTGATTCGCCGGATTCAAGCTGCTGACTGTCCACCAGGATTGTGTTCGGGCGGTGCAACCAGGCGCCGTTGCCGTCGTCGTTGCGGAAGATGGGCAGTTGCCCGGCCTGGGCGATGATCTGTTCGCCGATCTGCTTTTCCCAGCCGGCGATAAAGTCGAAGACGAGTTTAGGAACGTTGGTGTTGTTGCAGACGACGATGAAGACGGGCGGCGTGATGCCACGGGCGCGGGCCTCGGCGTTCTGCTCCCACAGGCGGTAATACTTCTCGTAGTTGCCGTAGAGACTGAGCAGCGCACCTTGCAGTTCGACGGGGAGTTTGGGCTCGCCCCCCACCTCGGCGGTCTTGCGTCCCTTTCTGGGCAGGTGCTCGCGGATGCGGAGCCACAGGTCGCGGTAGGTGGGCTGCTCGCCTGTCATAGAGTCGTCAGCCACCGGCACGCGGGGCACTTTGACGATGCCGGCCTCGATGGCGTCAATCAGCGAAAAATCCGAGACCACCCACGGAAAGAGCGTGCCTTCGGGGTAACCCGAACCGCGCAGGAAGAACGGTGTGGCCGAAAGATCGTAAATGGCCTTCACGCCGATCTTGGCCTTCACGGCCTCGATGCCGGAAATCCAGACGCGAGCCTCTTGGTCGCGTCGCTTGGCTTCGATGCGATCGTCGCCGGTGAGCGTTTCATCCTCGCCGCCGGGTTTACGACGGTAGCAGTGATGAGCTTCGTCGTTGAGGACGATGATGTTTTTCTTGGCGCTCAACTCGCGACAGACGCGGCGCACCATCTGATCGGGGGTCTCCTTATTCACCCCAGTCCGGGTTTGTCCCGAGAGTTCCTTCGTCAATCTTGACCCGTCGGACTTCTCACGGAGCTGGAAGGAGTGATAGTTGGTGATGATGATTTTGGCGTGTCCGAGCTGGTCCTGTAGTTGGGCCGGTACAATGTCACGCTGGCGGTAGTAGTTGTCCGGGTCGTTGGGCAATAGCACGCGTAGCCGGTCGCGGATGGTGATGCCGGGCGTGACGATCAGGAAGGTGTCGGAGAAGCGGGAATCCTGCGGGTTGGCGCGTTTGTTGAGCGTGTGCCAGGCGATAAGCATGGCCATGACGACGGTCTTGCCGGAGCCGGTTGCCATCTTGAACGCCGTACGCGGCAGGCCGGGGTTCGACGTATCGTTCGCATCGCGAACGGAGTTCTCGATCCAGGCATCGCCATACTTCCTGGCAACCTCAGTGATGTAAATGGCGGTTTCGAGGGCTTCGTTCTGACAGAAGAAGAGCTTCTTCTCGCGGGAGGGATCGGTCCAGTAGGCGATCAGGCGCGCCGTGGTTGGCGTGACACCGACATAGCCGCCCTCGCGCCACATGGAGACGCGCCGGCGGATGTCGTTGACGAGTTTGTTCTCTTCAATGCGGTCTTGCGTCCACTCCGTGTCAAAGTGGAGCTGCTTGGCGCCCTTCTTCTTCGGCTTCGCGATTGGGACGAAATACGAACTGGTCCGGCGGCCGTCAACTTTTTCCTCGGTGATGCCCTCATCGCTGAACCGGAAATGGCGTGTAGGCTCGGTGAATGGCGAGTTGATGATCGGGTTCTCGATGACGACTTGGCCCATGCTGCTTCCTTCCTTGCTGGTGGTTCGAGGGCTTCGTGACGGGGGCAGGCGGGAGGGTCATGGTGGAGCCAGGGGCTGGTGCTCGTCCCTGGACGCATCGGGCATTCGACTTGGCCGCGGTGAGAGGGGTTTTGGGCTAGTCATTCCGTGCAACATGTTCCTCAATTCGCCGGATATGCGTCCTGACCACCGAACCAGCATATCCAATACGGACGAATAGAGACGGGCACTCCGCCGCCCGCCTCGGCCGTAGCGACGAACCGGCTGAGTCCCGGCAGTTGCTGGTCATTGGAACCTGGGACAGAACCTGGGAAATCCTAACCCGTCCCAGCCGCAATTTCCGACAAATGCGAGTGATGCAAGACCGAGCCGAGCTCGTGGTGAGTCCCTGCAAGTTATTGATGGACAAAGAGTACTGGCCAGAGAGTTGTTCAGCCACTCGATCGCGTTGGCAACCGGACCTGGAACGACGACTCTCGACGACGCAAGCACAGACCACCAGATCTTGCGGTCGCAGCCCTTCAAACGGCATTGTGTGTGATGGATGGCGAAGGACGATCACACGCCGAGATTGTGACGAAAACGCGACTGGGACGGGTCAGGCTGTCCTGGGTTCCTGGGTTCGCATCGCACACGATCGAGAGCATCGTGTGTTTCGGGAGGGTGAACATGAGTCCGCCGCTGATGGGGATGTGCGGGGAGAGGAAGATTCAAGTTGCGTACCTGACCGAGCATGGGGAGTTCCAGGCGAGGGTGCAGGGCAAGGTGAGCGGGAATGTTCTGCTGAGGCGGACGCAATACCGGTGGGCGGACGACCCAGGCAAGTCCGCGGGGATCGCGCAGAGCATGGTGGCGGCAAAGGTGGCGAATGCGCGGACAGTGCTATTGCGGGCGAAGCGGGAGAGCGGGGAGGCGGGTGGGCCGATGCAGGGCGCAATCGCGAGGCTGGGCGGCATTGGGGAGCGGCTGCTGAGGGTGGAGGAGCCGGTTGAGACGATCCGCGCCATGGAAGGGGAGGCGGCGCGGACGTACTTCTCGGTGTTTGACGAGATGATCGTCAAGCAGAAAGACGGATTTCAGTTCAAGGGCAGGTCGAGGCGGCCGCCGGGGGATGCAGTGAACGCGCTGCTGTCGTTCGCCTACACGCTTCTGGTCCACGATTGCACTGGAGCGCTGGAAGGCGTGGGGCTGGATCCGTATGTTGGGTTTCTGCACGCGGACCGGCCGGGGAGAGCGAGTCTGGCGCTGGATCTGATGGAGGAGTTCAGGCCGATCATGGCGGACAGGCTGGTTCTGAGCCTGATCAATCGCCAGCAAATCAAGGCGGGTGATTTTGAGAAGCGCGAGGATGGCGGGATTTGGATGAAGCCGGAGGCGCGGAAGACGCTGCTGGAGACGTGGCAGAAGCGGAAGCAGGAGGAGGTGATGCATCCGTTTCTGGGTGAGGCGATTGCGCTGGGCCTGTTTCCGCACGTGCAGGCGCTGCTGCTGGGGCGGCATTTGCGGGGCGATTTGGATGCGTATGCGGCGTTGATCTGGAAGTGAGGGAGGCGCGGGATGCTGGTGGTGGTGAGCTACGATGTGAGCACGGAGGACAATGCCGGGAGGCGGCGGCTGAGGCGCGTGGCGAAGTTGTGCGAGAGTTACGGGCAGAGGGTTCAGAACTCGGTGTTCGAGTGTCTGGTGGATGCGTCGCAGTGGGTTGCGTTGCGGGCGAAGTTGGTGGGGGAGATCGAGGTTCAGCATGACAGTCTCAGGTTCTATTTTCTTGGGAATGAGTGGTCGCGGCGGATCGAACACGTGGGGAGTAAGGCGAGTTACGATCCGGAAGGTCCGCTGATCGTTTGAGCCAATTGCTGAAGCGCGGACCTCGAGCACACATGAAAGTGCCGGGAGGTGCGCGCGACGCGGAAGCGGCCCATTTTCTTGGAGATTCGTGGAGGGGCGACTCAAATCTGGACGCAGGGAACACCGCAGCAGGCAAGGTGCGCGGAAACACTGGTGCAAGTTATTGACTTGAAGTGAGATAGACTGGAGCTGTCGCCCCCCGCGCGGGGGGCGTGGATTGAAACCTCAGCATCCCAGAGTCGAAGGCTATCGAGCGCGTCGCCCCCCGCGCGGGGGGCGTGGATTGAAACACGACCACCAC
>CAZLDN010000155.1:0-10961 GCA_964558355.1 uncultured Candidatus Solibacter sp. | reverse complement strand
CCCCGAACCCCTCGGCCCCTGGAAACGCCGACAATCCTTGCGGCCCTTCGGCCATGGCTCCAAGGGCAATCAGAGCGGCCAGCAGTGCGGCGCCGCCAGACAGTGCGAATCTCATCTCTACATATTGGCCTTTTCCAGCGGCCGCGGGAAACCCGCACCAACCACCACCCGAGCAGGCCGCGGACCCAGAGGGTGTCCCGGCCGCCATTTTCAGGGCCATTTTCAGGGCCATGGCCCCGCAGGTCGCGAATTGTTATACAGTGATCGGCTGACACACCGGAGGTGTTCCCATGCCCACAAACCGCCGCGCCTGGCTCAAGTCCGCCGCCGCCGCATCCACCGCAACCGCACTCTCATCCGCCCAGACGAAGCCCCCCACCTGGGAGGCGCTCGACAAAGCCGCCGCTCAGCCCATCCTCCAGACCGCGCTCCTGAAATCGCCTGTCATCATCGAGTCCATGCGCCTGCTGAAGAAGGGCAACGAGTACATCGTCCAAGTCCGTTCCACGGACGGCGCCGAGGGCGTATCACTCGCCAACCCGCCGCGCGGGCAGTATCTTTACCCCATCTTCAACCAGCTTGTCGCACCTTTCTTCAAGGGCAAGGACGCCCGCGATCTCGAGGACCTCCTCTGGGGTCTCTACCGCTGGCAGGACAACTACAAGCTCTACGGACTCGCCCTTTGGAGCCCGCAAGCCTGGGCCGAATTCGCCATCCTCGACCTCCTCGGCCGCGTCGCCAACAAATCCATCGGCGAACTCCTCGGCGGCGTCCGCCGCAAGGAGATCGCCTTCTATGTCGCCAGCGGCCGCCGCGATACCACGCCAGAACAGGAAATCGATTACCTCCAGAAGCTGGTTCAGGAATCCGGCGCCAAGGCTCTGAAGTTCCGCATCGGCGGCGTCATGAGCCGCAACCAGGACGCCTCGCCCAACCGCAGCGACCACCTCATCCCCTTGGTCGGCAAGACCTTCGGCGGCAAGATCGACATCCACGCCGACTCGAACAGTTCATACGACCCGCCGCTCGCCATCAAGTACGGCCGCATGCTCGAAGAGATCAAGTCCGTCTATTACGAAGAGCCCTGCCCCTTCGACCATCTCGAGGACACCAAAAAGGTTGCCGACGCCCTCACCATCCCCGTCGCCGGCGGCGAGCAGGAGTATTCCGACTGGCGCTTCAAGTGGATGATCGCCAACCGCGGCGTCGATATCGTCCAGCCCGATATCCATTACTACGGCGGCCTCATCCGCTCCATCCGCGTCGCCCGCATGGCCGAACTCGCCGGCATGTCCACCACCGCCCACATCTCAGGAGGCTTCGGCTTCGTCTACATGCTCCACTTCGCCTCGGTGATCAAAGACCCCGGCCGCTACCAGGAATACAAGATGGGAACCGGGAAATACGGCAACTGGTTCTCCCCCGCCATCACCGTCAAGAACGGCCTAATGTCGGTCCCCACCGGCCCCGGAGTCGGCATCACGGATATCAAGGAACTCCTCGCCGGAGCGAGTCCAGTCTCGTAGAATCAACCACCAGTGGACGGCCAAGTCCGTTGGCTGTGACGGAGTGTGTCGGAGTGTGTCTTGTGCCAGGAGCATGGTTGTTATATGCTCTCACCATGCCGTTTCCATTCGCCGTAGCCGGCATTTGCTACTGATTCCCCGTGCGACCGCCGTTTAACGTTACGGGTGATGTGAACCTTGACTGGATCGTCTTCATCGGGGCTGTCATCGTGGCTCTGTACTGGCTCAGAGCACTTCGACTTGCTCGTGAAGGCGCACGTCTCTTCCTTCGGAATGTCGCCATTGCTGTCCTTGTATTCAGCGGATGCCAACTCATGCTGTCCCAGACGCAGCTACGAGGCAATAAGGCTACTTTGCTGTCCGGGTTCCTTGCCACACTCGTGTTCGTTGAGCGTAAAACCTCAATTCGACGTTCCCGCCACATTCCGGCATCTGTTAAACGAGCGGTCATTGCCAGAGACCTAAAGGGCGAAAAGTACAACTCAGCAAAGCACCACATAGATCACGTCTGGCCGATCTCCAAGGGTGGAAGCAACACCGCAGACAATCTACGAGTCATTGAGAAAACGGAGAACCTAAAGAAAGGCGCTAAACGGCCTCGGATGCGAGATATGTGGTGAATGGCAATATCAGTCGGCTGCAAAGACCCTTTCTGCAAAGTACCTTGCGAACTCACTAGCTGAATTTACATCTCTTTGTTTGCTTGTAACAAACTGCAAGTCTTCATTTATATTGACTCTAATTTGAATTTCTTCTATCTCCAGAACGATTCCTGGCTTAGTGCGCCCTCCTGAGATCCCCACTGAACTTGTAAAACGGGACAGGAACACAAGGCGCCGTTTGTTGCCGCGACCAAACCACAACAGATAGACCAGTGAGAAGTCGGCTTCTGCATCCAGAGCTGATAGCCACTACATCTTGTGGTTTTCACACGTCGGGTATAAGGGCATTGTGTTCCTGTCCCCGTTAGCCGCTAACTTTGACTGGGCGATGTGGCGCACGTACTCCTACGTGCCGTGTCGGGACTTTCTCGACACCTCCATCGGGTGAATACAAACGCCAGTCGTCGGCATGAGTGCCGACACGGCACGCTAAAGCGCGCGACACAACGTCCGGCATAGCGGGCGATCTGCATGCCAGGCTACTTAGATTCGTTTGGTTGCGGTCCCCGGACCCCAAACTTGGCCCCTTGCCAACAAGGCGGTCACGCCATTAAGTAAAAAATTTCCGCACTGAAAACAAACCACTTCTTGGCATTTCCTCCCATTGAAGCCCCTCAGCCACGCTTGCGGGCCGTGTACAGTCCGACAGGGGGGAATTTCCTTCCATAAGGAGTGTCAACGGTGCCCGAATCCATCTACAAGCTGCAACCCGACAGAACCATCCACCTGCGCGGCTTCGACCATTTTGGGTCGGCCGCCGCAATGCACTCGGCCCACCCGTCCGGCTTCACCGTCAGCGGCGTCTTCCGCGACGCGGCCGACTTCGCCGTCCTTGTCCTCTACGACGCCGATAACTTCTTCGAGCACCCGCGCCTCAAATACCTCCCCAACTTCGACTTCGACGGCCTCAACTTGCAGTTCGACGTGCTCTACACCGGCCTCATGCCGCTCGACTCCCGCAAGTACCCCAGCATCGACTGGCCCTATCTCGACGTCACCCCCGAAACAGGCGAAAACGTCAAGATCCGCCTCTCCGATCACGCCGAATTGGCCTCGGGCGCCGACTCGCCCGCCAGCGGCGAGTTCACCATCCTGGGCGATTCGCTCGACGCCTGGGACCGCGTCACGCTCTGGTACCAGAACCTCGCCTTCGACTACATCGTCCCAGGCAAGATCCGCACCGTCCATGAGTTCTATGCCAGCGGCGCCGGCGTGCAGCACTCCATCGTGATCGCCAGCCGCCCCTATGTCTACATCGAACAGACCGGCGACAGTTCCGCCGCCGTCGCCGCGCACCTGATCGCCATGGTGAACGGGCAGGAAGGCGGCGGTTCCGCCGATCCCGAAGTCGCCGCCAGCGTGGGCGTCCAGCCCTGGCAGGTCGTCCTTGAACGGAAACTCGATACCGGGGCGGCGGTCACCGTCGCAGGCAGCGGGGGCGTGATGGAAGAGCTTTATCACGTCAAATCCGCAACCGTCGTCCGGGCGCTTTGCGGCCAGATCAACTCGACCGATTACGAAGCCGCCGCGACGCCCTATTCGCTCTCGGCCGAGGTCACCGTATCCGGCGGTCTCAAGATCTCCACCGTCGAGGGCGGCTATGACGCCAACTTCATCACGCTCTACGCAACGTCCAAAAATGACCGTCTGAAGACCAATCTGGCGAAAGTCAAACTCGAGGGCGGCGTCACCAGGGCCATGCTGCGCGTCACGCTCAATTTCAGCGAACTCGGCATCCCGCGAATCCGAAAGATGTGGATGACCTTCGCACCGCGCCTGGCAGATGGCGAAGACTTCGAATCTCAGCAATGGTCCGCCGAATTCGGCCAATGGGTGGTCACGGGACTTGAAGAGACCAGGCGATTGAAAGTCGCCTCCACCGGCAGCGTCCGCGCCTCGTCGATCGATTCCGCCTGCACCTGGTCCGGCGGCTGGGAGGACATCGACGGCTTCTTCATGGACAATGCCGCCCGCCGCACCGTGCAGGCCGGTTCGTCGGTCACCGTCCGCTACGCCTGCATGTACCCGCATGAGCTCATGCTCGGCACTGTGCTCGCCGTCACGTCTGGGATCATCCTGGTCGAGTTGGACGGCGAGCCCCTTCAGCATCTCCCGGCTCTGCTCGATGAACCTACCGGGATTGTCACGCGCCGGCCCATCTCCGGCGTGGTCGCGGCGGGCGAACATGTCGTCAAGCTCACCAACAGTAGCGGCGCATTCACCTTCGATTTCCTCGAAGCCGCCGTCCCGGGGGACTTGCCCGGCCCCCTGCCGGTCAACCCGCAACTCTCCCCAGCTCTCGACTATTCCACCGACCACACCTACAAACTGCCCCCTGCCCGCATCCTTTGGGCTTTCGACCAACTCGGCTACACCGGGCCGATGAACGAGTACCTGGGCGTCTTCTGGTGGAACGAACGGGTGAAGGAAGGCGGGGCTTTCCCTGAATGTACTGTCGAGTTCGCCGGCAGCTTCGCCGCGGGCGACTCCGTCTGGCTGAAGATCGGCAAGCAACCCTTGGGCAAGTCGGTCTTTCCTGGCGAGACCGCCCAGGGCATCGCCAACCATTTCATGTACGTCATCAATTCCACGCTGGTCGGCGTCTGGGCATTGGCCGAGGGTAACTTCCTGCGCGTGCGGGCGCGCTCCGCCGCCGAGGCATACAGCGAATACGACGTCACTGGCTGGGTGGAAAACGCCGCCGGTTCGACCGGCGAAATCACCGGCGGCGGCCCCATGTCGGTCGGCACGATGGGCGACTGGCACGTCGATCCCTCCGCCGAACACGCCCTCAATCGCGCCGCCAGAGACTGGCACGAGGACTTCTTCGCCCAGGTCGCCGCCCGTAACCGGCGGCTGACCACCGCTATCTCCATGGAACTGGTCAACCCGCCCGTCGAGTTCGCCGCCCGCTATCCCGACGGCTCGCCGGTCATCACCGACGTGGGCTTCGCCGGCTTGAAATCAACCCATTGCGCATTCCGCGGCGATGTCCGGAGCTATCAGGCCAAAGTGCTCGCCGAAGTCGCGGCCATGATGGCCGGCGCCGGCTTGACGCCCGATCTCCAGTGCGGCGAGTTCACCTGGTGGTACTTCACCAATCACTCCGCCCTCCACCCGTCGGGCGGCATGGGCTATTACGACAGCGAGACGGCCGCTGCCGCGCAGGCCGCCCTTGGCCGCCCGCTTCATGTCTTTACCGGACCGAACGACGACCCGAACGTGAATGGCGGCGCGGACGCGCTGTTCCTTCGCAACCGGCTGCGCGACCACGTCTCGGCCCTGATGGCAAGCGTCCGCGCCGCCGTCCCAGGAACCCTGTTTGAAGTGCTCTTCCCGTACGACGTCAACTACCCTGTCCCAAAAGGGATGCACCAGATCGGCGGCCAACTCAACCGCTACGTCAATCTGCCGGACGAGTGGGCTTTCCCCGGTGGAGGCTTGGACCGGCTGAAGCTCGAGATGCTCAACTTCGGCGCCTGGAGCCGTGACCTGGATCTAGTGAAAGAATGCCTTTTGCTGCCGGGTCAACTGGGGTGGCCGGGGGAGAAGGTAGGGTTGATGACACCCATCTTCAAGGGCGGATACCCGTGGTCGCGCGAGGTCGCCGGAGCGCTGGAAAAAGGCTTTAGTTGCATCAACTTGTGGGCATTCGACCATATCTGCCTGTACGCCCTGAGCCTGGAGCGCGACGGCCGCCGGGCCGCCTTTCAGGGTTAGACAAATCGGGCTCTTATACATTAAAGACCCTAGGCCTTAAACCCGCAACTGCCGATACTTAGGACGAGAGGGTAACGCACCTAGTCGGGATCGATTTCGAAACTTCACTGCTATCATTTGAATCAAGCAGAGAGAGAGAGTTCCATGCGCTGTCAGAGATGTGGCAAAACGATCAGTCCACTCCGCCAGCTCACCGACCGCGAGTTCTGTTGCGAAGAACACCGCCGCCGGGGAGCCCTGGCCTCCGCCTCTGCTCTGCGCGAAATCGACTGCGACGGCGCCGGAATCTATCTCGAGTCCGAATCCAAGCGGGAACAGAAGAACGCAGCCGTCTCTGGCGCGGCTTTGGGCGTCATCCTGCTGATCGGGGCGGCCCTGCTTCTGGCCGCAAAGCTGTGGATGCCGCAGTCGGCGCCGGAAACCGTGGCCTCGAACGGCGAACTCGTGTCGCCGGTCGAAGGCATTGGTTCGCGTGCGCCAGTCGTGGCGAACCGCTTCGCCGAATGGATCGAAAAGAGGCTCCCGGGCGAAAGGCCTCTCAGAGTCAGTTGGACGGTCAAATCGGGCCTCGACGAATGGACCGAATCGCTCGGAGGAAGGGCCTGGGAACGGGCCGGCGGCGCCATCCACCCGGGCTCGCTCCGGCTGTGGCGGCCTACGCTGGACCGCAGGAACTACGACCTCAGCTTTAGCGGCGTGATCGACAGGAAGGCGCTCAGTTTCGCCTACCGCGCCTCGGGCGATAGCTACTACGCCACCAAACTGAAACTCTCCAAGCCGGGCCAGATCTCTGGCGCCAGCATCGCCCGCATGGTGGTGAGCGGCGGCAAGGTGATTGACGAGTTTGAACTGCCGTTGCCCGTGATTCTAAAGACCGGCCACGCCTATCAGGTCCAGGTCTCGGCCTCCGAAGACATGTTCGCGACCTACCTCGACGGCCATCTGATCGACGAATGGCACGATGCCCGCCTCAGGAAGGGCGGCGTCGGTTTCTTCAGCGACGAGGGCGAATTGGCGTCGGTCTCGAATGTCTCGTTCCGCGAGCGCAAGGGCCTGTTGTCACGCTTCTTCGCTACCTTCTTCTACATGCCCGCCGGGCTGATGCTTTAGTGTCGCGGCTCTGAACTGTCTTGACCGCTCGCTAAAGAGCAGGCCGCGAACGAAGAGAACGGGTTCCCAGGCCCGGTTTTCAACGCAGCGGTAAGAGAACTTCGGATACAGAAGACAACCAGTCCGCCCCTCCTGGGCAGCGCCCGGTGTCCAGGTGTTACCCTGACAATTGAACCCTCCGATGAGCGCCGACGGATCTTTGTATGCCCGCTGGATGAACCGCTGGGAAGAGAGCCTTTGCTTCCGCGCCACCAACCGTGTGGTGCGTCCCTTCGAATGGGGTCTCGACTGGGCTGAACGCTGGCCCGCCGCCCGCGAAATCCCCCAAAACGGACTCAGCCCCGCCGCATGGCTCAAAGCGCTTGGCCGCCGGGCGATCGAACGCAGCGAGGAGTTCTTCGGCTACCAGACTCCAACCGACTACAAGCTCCGCGACGATGTCTTGCGCTTCACCTCGCCCGTCCATACGCCCTACGCCGAAAACAACGTCGTCCACGGCCAGTGGTTCCCTGCCCCGAAAAAGCACAAGGCGGTCCTCGTCCTGCCGCATTGGAACGCCCCCCACGATGCCCATAACGCTCTGGCGCGCGTCTTCCAGAAGTTCGGCGCGCCGGCGCTGCGCCTGAGCCTGCCCTACCACGACTTCCGGATGCCCGCCGAACTTGAACGCGCCGATTACGCAGTGAGTTCGAACGTCGGCCGCACCGTCGACGCCATGCGCCAGTCCGTCATCGACATCCGCGCCGCGGTGGATTGGCTGGCGCGGCAGGGCGCCGAGCGAGTTGCCATCGTCGGAACGTCGCTCGGGTCGTGCTCGGCGTTTCTTGCCAGCGCCCATGACGAGCGGCTTGTCGTCAACGCATTCAACCACTGTTCGACCTACTTCGCCGACGTCGTCTGGACGGGCCTGTCGACGATCCACGTCAGGCAGGGCTTGGAAGGCGACGTGGACCTGGAGACGCTACGCGATCTCTGGCTGCCCAACAGCCCGACCGCCTTTTTCGACAAGTTCGCCGCCAGGAAAAAGAAGTCGCTGTTCCTCTACGCCCGCTACGACACGACCTTCCCGCTCGAGTTTTCGCGCCAAACCATCGCCATGGCCCGCCAGTATGGCCTGGACTTCAAAGAGGTCATCATGCCCTGCGGCCACTACACCCTGGGCGAATCCCCCTACAAATACATGGACGGCTACCACCTGGTCTCATTCGTCCTGCGGAACCTTTAGAGGGTCCGCTCACTTCATGAAGAAGACGCTTCCGGAATTCAAGAACGAGGACGACGAGCGGAACTTCTGGGCGACGGCGGACTCAACAGAGTTCTTGGACTGGTCGTCGGCCAAGCCCGCCAAGCTCGCCCTCCTGAAACCAACAGTGGATAGGATCACACTGCCACGGTCGAGTAAGCGTCCAGCGAAGAAGAGGTAGGCCTGAGTGTGCTGACGTGTGCCTCAGCCTGGTCGGGGCACGCATGTGACAGAACCGATCTACAATCGTCATCATGAAAGAAGAAGTCCTGCACGGCCTCCTTGTGGCCAGATCATTGTTCGATTCGTCCCGCATTCTTTGCTTTGTGTGTGATCGATATGTCGCGTCGGCCGGTCTTGTTGTCCTGCAGGACGCCCTTGAGATTGTGCTGTATTCGTGTCTCCTGGAGATCAGAGATGACGATGACAAGTCCGCCGAGCGACTCGATTTCGACCAGCTCATCGGAGAACTGCGGAAACGGGGTAAGCGAATCGCTAAGTCAGGCACGCTCAAGGCAATGAACAAACAGCGGGTGCTCATCAAGCATCACGCACAACTGGCCGAGCCAATCGCCGTGCAGCAGTATTACCGGGCTTCGGTATTGGCCGCTGATTCGCTCCTTGTGGATGTGATTGGCAAGCCTCTGCAACACATCATCATCGCTGATGCGATTTCGTCGCCGGAGCTCAAGACCCACATCACGGAGGCTACGTCAGCCATAGAAGCGCATCGGTACCCCGACGCGCTGATTGCGGCAAGAAAGGCTCTGTTCCGCGCCATCGAATCAGCCTATGATGTTCGCCCGTGGCTCGGCATAGACCCGTTCATGAACCTCTCGTACTCCCTCGAACACAAGGCCCCCTATTACGCTCGGGATCCGAAATGGATCCAAGAGAACGTTTTGCAACCTACCGATTTTGTCGTGCTCGACAATGACCGCGTTCGATTGGAAATGCTGGAGATCGGAATCGATCCCGAGGAGTTTTGGAACGTTCGGTGTCTGCCCCCCCTGTGTACCTCTTCTCGAACGAAGGCCGGTGGTCCGTGAACGAAGGCCCCGATTTCGAAGCCGCCGCTACCGAGGAGAACGCGCGCTACTGCCTGGATGTCGTGGTTTCAATTATTCGAAACCAAGAGACGCGAAAGAACATCGCCCGCAGTCGCCCAGAAGGACGATGGCGAGCCCGGATCACCAACGACACGCCATTGCTGAAGCGTGCTTCACTCAACTCGGCGAACACAGGCGAGCCACTACGCGCAGGTGCCGAGTATGCTGCCGATGCCGTCGTCGGCGGAATCGACGACGTGCGAAAGTACGTCCACATCCATCATGTCGAGCGGAACCCATTTGTCCCCATCGACGGATTCATTCTTCAGGAGTCCTGCATCCTCACCGACTGGTGACCACGGCAGCCGCAATCTGAGAAGACTCAGAACGAGGCAGTCGCCGGTTCGGTTGCTCAGGGCCGAGGGATCTTCAGATCACCACAGATCTTCCGTGCCAGGAAGTCGTTCACTTCCCTATGGCGCGGGATCGCGGTCGAACACTGGCTTTTCCGATTGACGTAGATCGTGTGGTTATCACCCTCGCGCAGGAACTGACAGCCGTTCCGTTCCAGGTGGCGTATCAGATCGACACGTTTCATGCCGCGGGGATGACGATGCTTTCGCGAATCACGTCGGCGCCGCTGAGCGTCTCTTCGGCCAGTTGCCGGTTGGCCTCAAGGACGAGCGTCACGGCTTCAGCCAGGTTCGCCCGGGCTTCCTCCAGGGTGTCACCCTGCGTATTTGCCCCGGGCACCTCTTCGACGAAAGCGATGTAGCCTTCCGGCACCTTCTTGAAGACGGCCGTGAATTTCATCGGCTGCATACCGCAATGTTAACATCACCCGCCTCCGAAACCCTTTCACCCCTCCGGTTCCGCGATAGAATAGCGGACATGAAACTCCGGACTCTTCTTTTGCTGGCCGCACTGGCCACTCCCTCGCTGTTCGCCGCCGGCGGCTGGGTGAAGATGTTTGACGGCAAGAGCATTGAAGCCAGCGGCTGGAAGGCCAATGAAAACCCCGAAGCCTGGACCGTCGAGGACGGCATGCTCAAGGGCAGCGGCAAGGTCAGCCACCTGTTCTGGATGAAGCAGGAGTGCACCGACTGCGAGTTCAAGGCCGACGTCAAGATCATGGACGGCGCCAACTCCGGCATGTACTTCCGCACCGCCTTCGGCCCGCGCTTCCCTAAAGGCTACGAAGCCCAGGTCAACGCCACCCACGGCGACCCGGTCAAGACCGGCAGCCTCTACAACTTCCACAAGAATCTCGAGTCGCCCTCCAAGCCCGGCGAGTGGTTCACCCAGCACATCATCGTGAAGGGCAACCACATTGTGATCAAGGTAAACGACAAGGTGATCACCGACTTCGTGGACGAGAAAGACACCTTCGCCAAAGGCTATATCGCCCTCCAGCAGCACGATCCGAAGAGCGTGGTCTACTACAAGAACCTGATGTTCAAGGCAGTGAAGTAAACTTCAGGCGAACCAAGCGCTCGCTGGGCCTTCTCTCGATGACGGAGGGTGAATGCAAATGAACCATCGCATTCCCGCCGTCCTTGGGGCGGCCCTGGCCCAGGAGCCAGCCAAGAGCCTGTCCCGTGATCGGCGACAATTAGAACTTCCGGCCGGCGACAATTAGAATTCCCTACTG
>CAZLDN010000154.1:7920-10980 GCA_964558355.1 uncultured Candidatus Solibacter sp. | reverse complement strand
CGAAGTCAGACCTAGGCGGCCGTCCGCACCGATCGCAAGGCATGGCCCGCACCAGTGCCATGTACCCGGCATGCTGAATGACGTTCTCCTTGGGCGCGGCCACCACCACGTCGCTACAGGCATACGATGGCCGGCGCACCAGTGGCCGCGCTGGCGCAGATGGTGGCGGTTGGTAGATGCGGCGCGCGAAGGTCATACGTCAGACCGGGGGCGTGTTCTGCAGGTTCTGCTTGAGCGCGTAGCCCATCAGCGGCCACACCTTTTTCACGGCATTGGCGCGGGCGATCTTGCGGCCCAGCACAGCGTCGAAGTTCTCCGGGCTGGCACAGGCCGACTCACCGGTGACTGTGAATCCGTTGCGCAGAACCAGCACGCAGATGGTCAACAAGTTCAGCGCCTCGATCGTGCGCGGCACTTCCCAGTCGCCGGCGTATTTGGCATGCTCCCCCATATGCACGGCGCCATCAAACGCGGTGAAGTAGTGTTCGCTGCCAATGTTCGCCTCGATGTCGGCGGGCGTCACGCGCGGGGCGGTCAGGCCCTTGGCCTTGATCTCCTGCTCAATGGCGCTGTCGTCGGTGCACGGTGATTCAACGTTGTTCATGAAATTCCTTCTCAATTGCCACGCTCAAGGGCGCGCGGCTTGCCCGTTATGCACGATGCCTCCGCATGAACGGAATGCGGATTCTCTCTATAAACCGCGTCCCGGCCTTTTCGTCTGTGTCGAACTCATTGCGCGATTGGACACCGCACAGGTCGCGCATCATCCTGGCAACAGCCGCCTCGCCGCAAAACCCGTCACCAGTCAGCCACGCCTGAAACTCCGAGTTCCGGCATAGCTGTATCGCCTCCCACGCCAGCGGCCCAACGCCTTTGCGCGTCTCTGCGGCGGGGACGTTTGGCGGCGGCTCGACCGGATTCTCTTCGTCATCAATCTCAACAAGCGCGGCCATGAACCTGTGCCCTGCCGTGTTGCCCTTGCGCACTGTCAGGGCGCGAAACGCCTCCAGGTCGTCTGGCGACGGAAGCCAAAACGTTACCTTGCAGCCACCGTTGTGCGATTCGGACCAGCCTGCAAGCTGCATTTCCCCGGAAAATGTTGTATTCACATAACCCCCTCGAACAAATCAGGCTGGTCAGCCCGCACTATGCGCCTGGGCGTGCGCGGGAAAGTCACTACTCGCGCCTGCTTCGGCTTCACAAGCCAAGGCGGAAGCGGCTTTCCGTCGATCGACTTCGCGCACTTCGGCCCGTACATGCGCACGATCAGATCAACCATCAGCTCGACACCTGGGCGCATCAGGCGCCGGCCGCATTTTTCGCAGTGCATGGCCCCGCCTTGATATGCTTTGCCAAGTAAACCTCCAGGCCAAGCCCGCCCGCCAGCGTGCGCTCGACACATGCCCCTCGGCTCTCCTGCCAGCCATCGAGCATCGCAATTGCATCGCACGTCAATAGTTGCGTGATAGCCATCCGCATGTAGGCCAGCCATAACGGTGGACCGCCGTCGGTCGGCTCCGGGTTCTCTGCCGGGTTCTCGACGTGGTAACCGAGAGCGCGCAGACGGGCCGCCTCGGCGTGGAATGCCGGGTAGTTGAAGTCGGGCAGGCCGGTCATGGGGCCGGCGAGATAGATGCGTTTCATGCAATATCCATTGTTATGACTATCCTAACCCCGAGCGCAACGATCACAGCACCCGGCTTGCCGACCGGCCCGACATTGAGCAGGATAGGCTTGAAGTGCGAGTCGTCGACGCCGAGCGCACTGGCGATGCCGTCGAGAGCCGGCTTCATGGCCGACAGGCACCCGTCCAAGTCCCTGCGCCGCTTGTCGGGCGGGCAAAACACGATCGACACCGGAATATCGCCGCCCTGGTTGCGGAAGTGATGCGCCTCCATGCGGGCCATGTAGTGACCGTCCTCGCGTGCCTTGACCTTGGCAGCGTGTGTTGCAGCCCAATGCTTGCCTGCCCGCCGATTCGGGAACAGCTCTGGGGGAGGGAACGGTAGGCGGATCACCATGCGGGTTCCTTGACGGTGGTGCAGCGCCTAGCAAGCTCCACCAGCCAGCGGGCCAACTCGGGCGGTGTATGTTCGCGCTCTGCCTTGCCCATGATCTCGACCGATCGGCTGTCAGGCATCCGCACCACGATTGCAGTTGCATCGCGGCGCTCTGATGGCATTGAGGGGAGATCATCAGGTCCGCATCCGACGATATATAGCCACGTCCTTTTTTCGGCTCTATGGCCCCAGTCGACCTGGCGAATCTCGCACGACCAGCCGCCGAACCGATCAGGCCCGCTACCGATTCGAGGCATGCCAAAGTGCGCCCATGCCCTGCTGCTGGCCGGGTGCTCCAGCACGCCGCCGTTTTGGCGAACCACATCCAGGGCGAAAGCGAAGTTGCCGCCGTCGTTGCCCCAGGCGAATTCCTCGGCCTTGTGCGGGTAGCGCGACAGCACGACGCCATTGATCTTGCTCCATCGCGTGCAAGGCGGATGCGCCACTACCGGACACCCGCCCAGCCACGCCCTGGCATCGCGCTCGATGTCGTACACGTCGCATCCCGGCATGGTCTTGTAAACGCTGTCGGCGCGGGCGAAAAGAACAGCAACGTTCTTCATTTCAAGTATTGCCCGAGCAGATCCCAATACCAGCGCCGGGCCGACTCCGCATATTCGTGCTGGCCGGCTGCGCGCATCATCTCGATGTGCTTGCGGATTGTGGAGGCGGTTAGCATGTCAGTCCCCTACCAGATCACCCGGTGATGCCGCGCAGCGTTTCCAGCGCCCGGATCATCGCCATCACGTCGCCACTCATCACGGCCTGGTCTGCCGCCCGCAAGTCCTGTTCGATAAACGCTGCGCCGATCATCCCGTGCGGGCCGATCTCGCGGTAGTGGCCAAGCACCTCGCGCACGCGGGCCATTTCCTTTGGCAGTGCGTCTGCCAGGGTTTCAGTCTGTTCGCTCATTCTCGTTTCCATAATAATCAGTCCCTTGTGGATGCGGTTAGCACGTGTGCGCGTCCAGGTCGCCAGTGACGTACAGCGCCAGCGTTAT
>CAZLDN010000154.1:0-7820 GCA_964558355.1 uncultured Candidatus Solibacter sp. | reverse complement strand
CTGCTGCGATCATGGCACGGTAGGCGGCGACGGCGATATTCGGCGTCACGTTCGACGGGAACGGTATCGCCGCGATCATCTCCTGCGTCGGTTCAATCGGCACCAGCGCCATTCCTGGCGGAACTGCGGCAGGGGCGGGCGGGGCGGCGAGGGCGGCGCATAGTTGTTGGTTCAGCGATACCTGCTCCTGCCACATTTGCCGGTACATCGGATTCAAGTCCGCCACTGGCTCGGCTGGCTGTACCAATCTCCCGCGAGCCACGACAGTCCCCGCACGACGGGCAGCGTTACGCAGTACCGTGTCCATGGTCGGCTCGACTGGCTGTGCTGCCAGTGCTGCGCGCAGTCGTTCAATCTCCCGCGCTGCCGCGTGTTCGCGTTCGTTCTTGGCCACTCGCGGGTCCGTGATTTGCCCCAGCAGGGTGCCTGATGGATCAATATCTGCCACGTATCCGCTTCCGTATATGCTAGTCATAGATGATCCTCCGAGTTAAACCGATGCCCTTGTCGCCCTCGCGTTTTCATGTCGTGCACGCAGATTGCTGATGGCATATGGTTTTGTCATGGTGTCGGCCTATGTGGAAAGTTGTAGAACGCCATCAGCGGATCAGCCGGGTCGCCCCTTTATCTTCAAAATCAGAGCCACGATTTGCTCCTTGGACCACATAAACATCCTTCACCCGAAGACCCCCCTACCCCACTGAAACGTGGAGAGGGAAGGAGTTCGGTCTTCACCCCTGAAATCAGGTAGCGCGATGTCAAGGCCGTTGTGCCCCTCCTTGACCCCCCGGCTTCGCGCTTCGACCAGCCGACAACGTCACATGCGGATCTGCCCCGGTGCCTTTCGGCGTGCGTTGTTACCGCTTTTCTCGTCAGCCGCCACAGTTGGGGCGCATTGCTATCGGGGACGGTCCGGCCTGTTGATGTCAGGCTCATGGTTTTCAAGCCCGTTTCAATGTCATCAACCTCAACTCCTGAGACGATCGGAATAGACCTTCCTCGCGCATGTAGTCGTTGAAATCCATCCCCGCCATTGGTGCGCGCCAGAACGGCAGCCCGGTCTCGTTGGCTACCTTCCAGCCCATACCGCCCTCATCGGGCGCCAGCACGGTTTCGTGGTCCTTGTCGGCCACCACAAATCCCTTGCCGTGATTCTTGGCAACACTCAGTAGGTTGCCGGCCGAGAAGCACACGATTAACCTGTATCGGACCTTGATGGCCTGCAGGGCTGCGCGCACAGACAGCGCCGTGGCGTATCCCTCGCAGAACCAGTTCGGCCCCTTGTTGTCCATCACGTACACCGCATCGCGGGTGCGCTGGCCATAGAGAAACCTCTTCTCATGCCCAGGCTGGTCGCTGATCGTTTGCAGGCCAACCAACCGCCCGTCGGAACGCATTGGTATGCACAGCTTGCGGACCTCGCCATCGGTCCACACGTTGGCGTGCTCTTCCGGGAACCCCTTGGCCTCAAGATACGGGTGCTTCTCGGTCTTGCATTGGTGCAATACCCAGCCCGCCTTCTTGGCTGCGGCTTCCTGGTCCTGGCGGATCTGCAGCGCGGCCATGCTGGCGCGTCGCGCAATGCCGACATGGTCGATCTTTGCGGCCTGGTCGGCATCCGGCGTCCATAGCGCCGGTTCCAGCATCGTGGCGTGGTCCTGCACATGGGCGTGCGTTCCGCAGTGCCTGTAGGCCCCATTGCGCTTGCGCGGGTGCGTGGTCGTTGGCACCCGGTGCCAGCGGCTGTCGTCCACCACATGATCGATCAGCACGCCATGGGCTTTGGCGTATGTCTGGAAGTCCATCAAGAGCCCCTCTTGCTCTTAGCCCAGGCGATGCGGCGCGACTGTTCCCACTTCGCAACCTCGATCGTCACCGGGGCATTGGTGTCATTCAGATTTCGTGGCCAGACGCCAAACTTTTCCCGGTACTTGTGCGCAACCCACCCATCGGAGTAACCACGGTCGGACGCGATCGTGCGCAACTGCGAATACCACGACTGCTTCACGGCCTTGGTGGGCGCCCCTTTCAGTTCTTCCATCTCGCCGGGCACCGCCTCGACTAGGCTGGTGAATGGCCGGTGAAATCCGCAGGATGCACAGTTGTCCGACCGGCCGATCCACAGCGCGCCGCACTGCGGGCACTTGGCCGCTTCCTTTTCCTTGTCGGACTTTTCCTTCTTGGCCTTCTCTTTGCCGTCGCACAGTTCATGCACGCCTTCGTGGTAGAGATCGTCCCAGTCCTCCTGAAATCTGAGGTAGTTGCCAGAGTGGCAGTTGTGGACTAACAGTCCCTCACAAGTGAAGCGATTGCTGGGTCCGCAATCGAGTATGTCCCATACTTCCCTTTCGGCTTCGCCGATGGCAGGTTGTATCTCTCGATGATTTGCTCCGGCGTCATCCCCGACCAAAACAGCCGCTTGAGCGTGCTGTCCGAGTATCGAATCTCGGGGTGATCCAGCCTGAATTTGTGAACCCGTGCCACAGCCTGATTCCCGCGCTTGTTCAGTTGGTTGTGAGCCACTGTCAGCCAACGGATATTGCCCGGCTCGTAGTGCCCGGTCGGGTCTTCCCGATCCAGTTGCATGTCTTCCGGGTTGTCCGGAATGCCCATGTTCTCCATGATCCAGAGCGTCCCAGCCTTCACGCCCTCGAATCGGAACTCCACCCCCAACGCGCCATAGCGCGGGTAGTTCGCATCCTTGGGGTTGCGGCAGCGTGCGCGCATCGCCTGCACTCGCGCATAGAGCCACATCGGGTAGGCCGGAACCGGCTGATTGCAAGACCGGCATCCAAGCGTTCGCCCGCCCTCCAAATTGCTTAAAGAAATTACGGACCGATAGCCACACTTTACGCACTCGCACAGCACATGAATCCAGCGCCGATTCTTTTGGCCCAGCCACAGAACATCCGGCGAAATGATCTTCACCGAGCCGTATCGCCCGCCCACCAAGTCCGGTCTGTGTGATGGCGATTTGTTCGCGGGCACAGTCCCCAAAGGTGCGCCAGCCCTGCGCCGTGTGGACGAGGTGCCCGGGTGTTGCTGTGAGCCCTCGGTAGGTAATGACTTTTTGGATTCCATTGCAGACCGCTCCTCTATGAGTGACGAAGTTAGTTCCATCCCATATTTTATGCGATAAACTAACTTGCTCAATAGGAACCAGACCCTCATCCGTTAAAACGCGGCTGCCACGGGCCATGCAAAGCCACAAAGCGAACTCCTTTTCGGGGTAGCTGCGCATGACCCTGCCCATCTGCTGGATGTGGCTCATGAATGACTTGGTGAACGGGCGCGCGCTTACGCCGATCATCACGTCGGGCACATCGAATCCCTTTGTCAGGATGTCGCAGGCAATGAGTCCATGAATCTTGGTGTCGGGCTTGGAGAAATCCGCCACCGCATCGATCTTGAATTCGTCGGAGTCCTTGTAGCTGATCGGCACGAAGTTGTACCCGGCCTCGGCAAACTTCTGCGCCAGGTCCGCGCCGTGCGCCACGTTGGAACAGAACACGATGGTCTTGCGCGGGCCGCCGAATATCTCGGTCGTCTTCTTTGCCCACTCGGCTACAACGTCGCCGGTGATCTTCATCCCTCGGGCGCCCGCCTCGGCCTGGGACCATTCGCCGGCTACCTTCTTGGCGCCGGCCATGTTGATTTCCTTTGCGATGAACACGCGCAACGGAACCAGGCGTTTCTCGTCGACCAGTTTGGCGGTCGTGGTTGCCGACACCACCTTGGTGTATGTCTGGCCAAGGCCCTCCGCAAAGGGCGAAGCGGACAGGCCAATAACCTTGATCTCTGGATTATTCTTGATGAACTCAGTGGTTTGCTGGCGCTGGGTATGCGCCTCATCAACGATCAACAGATTCAGGCCCGGGAAACTGCCGCGCTTCTCGATCGTCTGCGCGCTGCATACCTGGATGCGCTCATACGGCCGGTGGCGCCAGTGCCCGGCCTGCAGTACGCCGTGGTCGATGTTGTACTTCTGCAGCCGCGCGCTGGTCTGGTTGCACAGCACGATGCGGTCAAGCATCATCGCCGCGCGTTTGTAGTTGTCTCCGGTCGCCTTGAGCATAGAGATTGCGCACTCGGTCTTGCCCATGCCTGTTGGCCCGTACAGCATCACAGATCGGTGCCCATCAAGAAACGCCGCGCGCACCTTGTCGAGTACCGCGCGCTGGTCATCGAACAACTTTACATTTCCTTCTTCACTTGCTTCCATCATTTGCTCCAAAACTGTCACCAAAGCCGGTGACGTGGCTATGCCTTCAGCTTGGCCAGGGCCTTGCGTTGGCTGGCGAGCTGCCGCTTGAGTTCGCCGTTTTCTGACATCAGGGAATCGCGTGACGCCTTCACGGCATCGAGCTCCACGGTCATGGTCTTGACCAGGGCACGCAGCTGGGCAATGGTTTCCTCGGCTGCGCGGCGCTCATCATCCGTTCCCTGTAGCGCGACCACCGCCAGGCGGTCGTTGAGACGGTCGTTTTCATCGCTCAAGATTCGGATGGCGTCGTCGGCACCTTCCGCCCCTGGTGTGGGTTGGGGATCGAAGCGCGCGGGCTGCGTTTTCTTGGATGGCTTGGACTTCTTGGCCGGCTTGCCGCGCGCTATCTTTGCGGCCTCTTCGGCGGTCAGGGCGCCATCCTTTACGGCATCGCCTAGACCGGCTTTTTGTGCCGCCTTGGCGTCGGTAATAGTGCGCGGCGTGACCTGTGCAGCCTTTGCCATTTCAGCATTGGTTTTTGATAAGGTAGAAGTGGCTTCCACCTTATTTTCCCGCCGCGCTGGGCGCCATGCGCTGCACGCCACAACAGCCGCTGCGCGCTGCGATGCCGAAAGGTGGCGGCGATGCAGATTGTGGCTCAGAACGAACGCGACCGGGTCTTCCTTGTCCGCTACGAAATTGAACTTCGTCGGCTCAATGCCAATCTCTACGCAGGCCCGGTATCGGTGCCAACCATCTAGCACCATGCCCTCGAACATGATGATTGGTTCGCGCTGGCCATACTCGTCAATGTCGTCCTTGAGCGCCAGGTAGTCGGCCTCACTCATGGATGGGAAATTTGCCGACAGCGGGTGTTGCGTCAATTCCATTTCGTTCCTTCGTAGTCCATCACCCAGCGCGCGGACGAAATAGAGCGATGCCGCATGGTCCAGTAGACCAATCTGGCAATGTAGCGAAACCTATTCATAGAATTTCCGATGCTCCGATGAAAAGAACTTACGGCAGGCGTCGGATTCGCTTTTCGCCCCAGGGATCAATCCGAGGCTAGCCGGGTTCAAGTGCATCATCTTACGCCTTCTTCCTGTCCAGTGCAAGCCCAGGCAAGGCCGCAATCCGTTCCAGCCTGCGTTGCTTGCCATTCTCTCGCCACCACTTTCGTGCCGCCTCTCGGTGCCGCTGCTCGCGCTGCTCGTCGTCGTACAGCCGTGGCCGTCCGAGAGTGACCGAAGATGATTCCTTGAAGGACGACGGTCCGCGCCAGTCAAAGGCACTCATGCCGCGAACAACTCATCTTGCGGGTTATACGTGGCCTCTGCAAGATTCCGGCAAGCAATGTCGAAGTAGCTCTTCTTCAACTCGACGCCGACAAACTTCCGTCCCATCTTGCGCGCGACGTATCCTTCAGATCCGATCCCGGTGAACGGAGAAAACACCACGTCCCCAGGGTTAGACCACAGCTCGATTGACCGTTCGATAACGCCAAGCTGCAGCGGGCAGATATGCCTCTCTTCGTCTTTCTCCCTGGCCAGCTTGTAGTTCAGCACGTCCGTCTGATCGATGTCGAACCATACCGGACTAGCGTATCTCTGCCAAACGTTGATAGAGTAGAGCCTCTCCCGTTCGGCCTCATTCCTGGCTCGCGTGTCCTTCTTTGCTGGCGCGCATTGCGTCGATCCGAGGTAATCGAAAAATCGTTCGCCGCCACGGGTAACTGGCTCCCACTTCTCTTCATCACCCCATTTGCGCATAACGATCATGTAATCAGCCATGCCTTGCCTTGATGCCGCAGAGTCTTTGCAGAGCTGTTTATAAAGCAGCCCGTGGTTTTTCGTGCGCTGCATCTCGATAACGGGGTCTTTCCAGATCGTGACCCTGGAGTGATATTGCCACCCCTTCGATTCGTACATCTTGATGATTTCTCCCGGGAAGTCGCGCAGTCCTGCGGCGCCATCGCGGCCCTTGTATTGCGGTAAATCCTTGCAATGGATGGCCGTCAACCGACCCGGCCGCGTGATGCGGTACAGCTCTTCGGCAAGGTAGCTGTAATGCATGAAAAACTCTCCGTCGTCCGTGCTGTTGCCCATGTCAAACTCGGAATCCGAGTAGATATACAGATTGGAAAACGGTGGACTGTAGATTGAAAAATCGATAGAGCCTTCGCCCATCATCTTCGCGGCATGAACACAATCAGCGTGATGCAACTCCCACCCGTCGCCAGTCTCTTTCCCGAAGTACGGGAGAGTCCTGACGGTGCCTCGCTTTGCCGTGTGGAATTCTCCGATCGCCGCCGTCATCTCTGCTTTCATGGTTTCGTGCGCCTTCTCTTTTTCGCCAATGGTTTTTAGGATTGCCTGCTCTGAATCAGCGGCCATGACGTAGCAATTCACAACCTGTTTTTGTCCAAAGCGCCAACATCTGCGAATGGCCTGGTAGTAGTCCTCGTAGCTGTAATTCAGTCCGACAAAGGCCATGTTCCGGCAGTGCTGTAGGTTCAATCCTTGCCCGGCCAACGATGGTTTCGTAATCAGTACCCGAGTCTTTCCGCCGATGAAATCCAGCAACTTTGATTCCTTCCCGTCAACAGAATCAGACCCTCGCAGATCTACCGCATCAGGAATTAACCCCTTGAGTGCATCGGCCTCGTAATTGGTATTGCACCAGACAAGCCACGCCTCTTCGCTGCCATTGACAAGATTGGCAACTTCGGCCGCGCGCCTATCAGTAGTCAGCCGCCCCTCCTTGTGGATAGAGGTTGCATTGATGATTACAGACCGGAACAGTTCGCCCTCGATTGTTGGCAGTCCCTCGGTAGACACCTCGACGAACTGTTGATTGAGTTTCGGCAAAACAAACGCCGACCCGTCGTACCCAAGGTCGGAAGGATTAGACAGGCAAATAGACCACGTAGCGCACCACTCCCAGAACTTAGCGGCTGCGTGCGCCTTGAGAACGTAAGAGCCAGCCTCCATTGTGTCGTTCGTGAAAAAACGCATAATCATTTCGTTCGACGGCATGATGCCCAGGAACTCGGCCTGATTGCCCAACTCCAGGTAATCGTTAGGCGATGGCGTTGCCGTGCAGGACAAACGGTATTGCAGGCCGGCGCACGCATCGATCAGCGCCCGCTTTGTCTTGCCCATGTACGATTTTAGGATGCTTGCCTCGTCCAGCACTACGCCGACAAACGATGACACGTCGAAATGTTCCAACATCTCATAATTCGTAATCGTGATGCCGGGCTTTACTTGGTCTTGCGACCTGCAATAGTTCACCTCGACGCCGAACTTTGCGGCTTCCCTTACCGTCTGTTGCGACACGCACAGCGGCGCGAAGATGACCACATTGCCGCCAGTGTGCAAGACGACTTGACGCGCCCATTCGACCTGTTGGATTGTTTTTCCAAGGCCGGTATCCTCAAACAATGCCGCCCGCCCTTTGCGGCACGCCCACGCCACGCATTGCGCCTGCCAGTCAAAAAGATGATCGCTCAATCCGACAGGTTCAAATCCATGCGAAGTATCCGCCACAGATTTGCTAGAGACAAATTCATCGTAGTCCATTGCTTCACGCCCCATTACTGATTGAAAAACATCAC
>CAZLDN010000153.1:0-11035 GCA_964558355.1 uncultured Candidatus Solibacter sp. | reverse complement strand
TACGGAGCAACAGGCCGGAGCGGCGGAGAGGGTGGAGGGAAGGACGCCAACCAAGGAGAACACCAGCCCAGGCCGCATGCCCCCGGCACAGGACGGGAAAGGCGTGTCACAGGGCTTGGCGGGTGTGCGCCATCAAGCAGACGCTTCGCGAGCGGATGCACGAACCGGCGCCGAAAGTGGGAGAGTGGCTCGGACGTGTGCTCGATGGTTTCTACCAGTACCATGCCGTGCCGGGCAACTGGGCGAGCCTGCGCCGATTCCGAGAACGACTGGGCCGGTACTGGAGGCGGGCGCTGGAAAGGCGCAGCCAAAAGGGGCGGCTGAGCGCGGAGCGGGTGACTCGATTGTGCAACCGCTGGCTCCCCCGGCCCCGGCTGGTGCATCCTTATCCGGAGGTGCGCTTCGACGCCAGACATCCGAGGTAGGAGCCGTATGCGGTAGTTCCGCTCGTACGGATCTGTGCGGGGGGCGGTCAGCGATGGCCGTCCCTACCGCGACCGGGTTTCGGGGTGGCGGAGCACCGGCGTGGTATTCTGAGAACCGTTTACCCCTCAGCGGAGTCCACCCGGCAGGAGAGTTGTCTTGGGCCAAAGCGAGAGCACACTACAGAGGATACGGACCGGTTTTTCGCCGGTCTTTTGGATCGCGAACACGCTGGAACTTTTCGAGCGCCTGGCCTTTTATGGATCGAAGGCGATTCTCAGCTTCTACCTGGCCAACAAGATCGGACTCGACCTGCCGTCGGTGGGCTGGCTGGTCGGCATGTTCGCGGGCCTCACCTGGTCGCTGCCCATCGTCGCCGGCGTCTTTGTCGACCGTTATGGCTTCAAGAAGACGCTTGCCGCCTGCTTCGCCTTCTTTTCTCTCGGCTACTTTCTGATCGGACTGGGCGGCATGCCCGCCGGGCAGGCGATCACGGACTCGATCGGCAAGGCCGGCTACATGGCTGTCGTTCTGATTTTGACCGCCGCCGGCGGATCGCTAATCAAGCCGTGCATCGTCGGGACGGTTGAACGCACGTCGAATCCCGACTACCGCGCGTTGGGCTTTTCGATCTATTACGCGCTGGTCAACCTGGGCGGCGCGATCGGGCCGATTCTCGCTTCAATGGTGCGGTCGGAACTGGGTATCGAGTACGTGTTCGTGATGTCGGCGGCGACGTCGGCGTTGATGCTGGGCGGCACCTTACTGTTCTTCAGGGAGCCGGACGGCGGGGCGGCACAGACTGCGGAGAGGACGTTTGGCAAGGTCTTTGGGGACATGCTGCAGGTCTTCCGGAATGTCAGGTTCGTGACGTTCCTGGTGGTGTTTTCAGGCTTCTGGATCATGTTCTGGCAGATCTTCTATTCGCTGCCGTTCTACATCGACGAAATCCTGGGATTCAAGAGGTTCGAGATCCTTGAGACCGTTGACGCGTGGACGATCATCCTGCTGAGCGTGCCGCTGACGGCGTTCGCCAAGAAGATGCGGGCGATGAACGCGATGACGCTCGGCTTCCTGGTGGCCAGCGCGTCGTGGCTGATCATGGCCTGGTCGACGACGGTTTGGGCGTCGGTGGCGGCGCTGTTCGTATTCGCCATAGGCGAGGCCCTGCAAGCGCCGCGGTTCTATGAGTACGTGGGCAAGCTGGCGCCTCGCGACCAGGTGGGCACGTTCATGGGCTTCGCGTTTCTGCCGATCGCCATCGGTTCGTTTATCGCGGGGCGGCTCGGCACGTGGCTGGTGGAACATTACATACGGATGGAGCGGCGGCCGGCCGAGATGTTCCTGATCATCGCCGGAATCGGTTTCGTGTCGACGGCGCTGTTGTTTCTCCACGACAGGTTCCTGGCGCCGGCCGAACCGGAAGCGCTATAGATATTTTTTTACGTCGGGCTTCAACAGTTCGAGGATCTCGGGTTTATCGAGATCGGCGGCGGTGACGAGGCGCGCCGGCAGGTCGAGCTGCTTGGGCGGGGTGATGCCCTGGGTTTTCTCGACGAGTATGCGCACGGGGTCGTAACCGAGGCGAAAGGCGTCCTGAACGACGGTGGCGTGGAGAGTGCCCGAGCGCAGGTCGTCGATCATTGCGTCGCTTGAATCGAAACCGACGAACTTCACTTTGCCGTTCCGCTGCCTCGAATTGAGTGCGAGCGAAATGCCGGCCGAGGCCGGTTCGGTCGAGGCGAAGAAACCCTGCAACGACTCGTGCGCGGAGAGGATGTTCTCGGCCGCGGCGCGGGCCTTGGCCCGGTCTCCCATGCCGAACTGTTCGGCGACGATGCGGATGCCGGGGAACTCGGCTTTCATGGCATCCTGGAAGCCGCGCTCGCGGTCCATGGTGGAGAAACTGCCGGGGGCGTGCATGATGATGGCGGCGTCGCCCTTGCCGCCGAGGAGTGCGGCGAGTTTGCGCGCGCCGAGTTTACCGCCCTCGTAGTTGTCGGTCGAGACGAAAGAGAGATAGCTCTGCGTGTCGAGACCGGAATCGAAGACGACCACCGGGATGCCGGCGGCGACGGCGCGATCGATCACGTTGACCAGCGCCTTTCGTTCGGCGGCGGCGATGGCGATGCCGTCCACTCTCTGAGCGATCATCGAATCGACGATCTGGATCTGCCGGCTGTAGTCGGATTCGGTGGCGGGTCCGTTCCACAACACTTCGGCGCCATACTTCTTCGCGGCCGCCAGCGCGCCGGCGTGGACCGAGACCCAGAACAGGTGCGCGGTCGATTTCGGGATGACGGCGATGCGCCGCTTCTTTTCACCGCCGCATGAGGCCAGCAGGGCAGGGAAAGCCAGGAAAAGCCGGCGGCGGTTCACTGGGCGGTCCAGCCTCCGTCGATGAGAATGTCGGTGCCTGTGATGAAGGCGGACTTGTCCGAGCAGAGAAACACGGCGAGCGCGCCGAGATCCTCGACCCGGCCCCATTGATGCACCGGGATCTTGGCTAGAAACGAAGCGTTCCATTCAGGATCGTTCAGAATCGGGGCGTTCATCTCGGTGGCGCAAGGTCCGGGGCTGATGGCGACAACGGTGATGCCGTCGGCGGCCAGTTCAAGCGCGAGCGCACGGGTCAGCCCCAGCAGCGCCGCCTTGCTTGACGAGTAGGCTGCGCGTTCGGGCAGCGAGACATGGGCCATGATCGACGATAGGTTGATGATGCGCCCATAGCCGGTCCCTTTCATGTGGGGGACAAAAGCCCGGCACATCAGGAACGCACTGGTGTGGTTCGCGTCCATGACGCCGCGCCACTCTTCGAGGGTGAAGTCGACGAGAGGCTTGCGCAGGTTCACGCCGGCGTTATTGATGAGGATTTGCACCTTGCCGAAGCGGGCCGAGACAGCGCGTTCGAGTGCGGCGACCTGATCCTCGCTGGTGATGTCGGCGATGAAGGGCTCCGCCTGGCCTCCGGCGGAATGGATCGCCGCGGCGGTCTCTTCGAGCTTCGGTCCGTCGCGAGCCACCAGCGCTACTCGTACGCCTTCAGCCGCCAAGGCGATGGCGATCGCCTTGCCGAGGCCGCGGCTGGCGCCTGTGACCACGGCGGTCTTGCCCCTCAGGAAATCGCTCATACTCCCGGAGTCCCTTGCTTGTCGGCCTGGATGCCCGCTTCAAGGATCCGGTCGGCGACCCAGGTTGGCCGATCGACATGCTGCATGACGAGCCGCCCCGACTCGCTGGCGGTTTCGATCACCAGCGTACCGACGCCCCACAAACGGTCCACCAGTGAGCGCTCGACGCGGACGTTCTGCACCTTGGACACGTCGATGCGTTCGGTGGCCGTGGCGATGAATCCGGTATGGAAGCTGAGGATACGGCCGGAAAGGGTCAGACAGGTCCGGCGATGGTCGATCCAGGCCAACAGCGGCGCGGCGAACGGCAGCACGCCGACCAGGACGAACCACCATGCGATCTGGTCGCGGAACAGCCAGTAGGTATAGAGCACGGCGAACAGGATCGCCGCGGCGACGACGATGCTGAGCTTTGCGCGGCGCAGGCTCGGGCGGATGATGATTTCTTCTGCCACTTCTAACTCCAGTAGCGCTATTGTACTCCACCGCCAAATTCACTACTCTCAGTGGATGGAGGGATTGAGAATCACCATGAGAACTTGGCTTCTATTTGCGGCGTTGGCCGCGCTTGTGCTGCCCGTACGCGCCGATTTCAGCTACGAGCAGGTTTCACAGATGACCGGCGGCTCGATGCTGCGCATGATGAAAATGGTTCCCGGCGGCGGCAAGGCCACACAGCCGCAGAGCAGCCGGATTCTGTTGAAAGGCAACAGGCATGCCACCGTCACCCAGGACAGCATCAGCGTCATCGATCTCGACGCCGAGACGATGACCAGCATCGACATGAAAGACAAGAAGTACTCCGTCATCACCTTCGCCGAATTCAAGCAGGCGATGAGCGCGATGGCGCAGAAGATGTCTCAACAGCAGTCGCAGGGCGCGGAAGGCGCCGAGATGGAGTTCAGCGTAAAGGTGGATCCGACGGGTCAGACCAAGACCATCGAAGGGATGCCCACCAAGCAGTTCATCATGACGCTGACCACGGGGATCAAGGACCAGGCCAGCGGCCAGACCGTGAATATGGACATGGTGTCCGACATGTGGATGGCGCCGGCGATCGCTGGCTACGGCCAGATCCAGCAGTTCTATGCGCGCATGGCCGAGAAGATGAACGGGGTGCCGGGCATGATGAGCAACCCAATGATGATGGGCCAGCGCGGCTATAGCGAAGGCATGGCGAAGATGGCGAAAGAGGCATCCAAGCTGGAGGGCGTTCCAGTGCTTCAGGTGACGACCATGCAGGGAATGGGCGGAATGCCGGGCGGACCGGGCATGCCCGAGATGCCGAACGTCAGCGATGCTGCGTCGGAGAGCGCTCGCCGGTCGGCCGAGACTTCCGCGGCGTCACAGGCGTCGCGTGCCGGTGGAGGCAGGTTTGGAGGTCTTGCCGGCGCTGCCGCCGGCGGCATCATGGGCGGATTTGGCAGGAAGAAGAAGCCCGCCGAACAGCCTGCCGCGGAACAGGCGCCGGCCGAGCCAGTCAAGCCCACGCCGATGATGGAAATGACTGTGCAGTCGCGCGACTTCTCCTCAGCCGCAGTGGACGCTTCGCAGTTCGCTATCCCGGCCGGTTTCAAGCAGGTGGAACACGAAATGAAGAAGGCGCTGAAGTAAGCGCCTGCCACTGACCAAACGAAAGGGCGCCCCGGGAGGCGCCCTTTCCGCAATTGAATCTTGAAGCTTGGACCTCAGTCCATGTCCCTGGACCGTTTCTTCCGGTTGCGCTTCCGCGCCAGCGCCTGTTTCAGACGCAACTTTTCGCCGGGCTTGAGGTAGTGGGCATGCTTCTTGATCTCTTTGATGATGTCTTCCTGCTGCACTTTGCGCTTGAACCGGCGCAACGCGCTTTCCAGAGTTTCACCATCCTGGATAATCACTTCAGCCATTGTCTACACTCACCTCCTTCCGGCGGGAATACCGCAATCTTCACACACCATCTTAGCGCGCCGCCGGGGTGTTCCGCGCGGACGCCCGAGGGACCCGCTTGCCCCTGGTATTGAGGAACATCTGGTCCAGGGCGCTTTCGGGGACTGAAAGGGAGAAGCGCACCGAGGCTCCGCTCACGTCGACTTGCAGGCTGTCGGCGACGGCGATGACGCTCTCCCCGCCAGGCTTGTCCGCATTCAACCGGAGCATGTTGGCGAGGAAGCGCATGACGTCGGCCAAGGCCGCCGCGTCCTGGCCGGAACGGGTCAGGATGTCGCCCGAGATGTCCACGTTCCGCGAGAAGCGAACGCCGGCGGCGGCTTCCTTGATGGAATCAAGCGTCAATCCGCCGGGCAAGATCGCGTTTTGACCTGTCTTTCCGACACCCAGTTCACTGAAGCTGGCGGTCGAGACAAACCACGCGTCGTTGCTTGAACTCCATTCACGCAACTTCGCCTCCAGAGCCGCTGGAAGTGCCGGGGCGCCAGAGAGCTTCGCGTCGATGGCCGCTTTCACCATGGTTTCCCCGCCGAACACCGCCAGCGTCGGATCGAGGAATGCCACACTGCCTTCGACGGGGCGATCCACCGTCTTGGGAGCCCAGACTTGAATGCCCCTGTAGAGGCTGGAAACGGCGCCCTGGCTCTCAGCCATCCGGGTGATGCGGGTGATGTCGAAGGTCCCGCGAACCACGACCAGCGACGTGGCTGCGCCCGGTTTGCCTGACGATGCCATCACCACCGCGCGGAGATCGCGCCGCGGGTCGAAGCCCGTCTCCTCGATCATCTTGCGGAATCCGCTCTCCTCTTCCTTGATCTCGTTCAGGATCTTCTGCCCGAAGGCGGAGTTCCGCGCCCTGTCGACGTCGAGTCCGGCCACCATCCGGGCGTCGCCCGGAACGAGGCCAAGCAGCACGGCGTCGGCGCCGAACGACAATCCCGCGAAAACCGCGATTCCAAGTGCGTAGCGAATGAGCTTCATCGTTTCGCTCTCCTCTGCCTCACTAACGCGGCGGGCGGGACGGATGTTCCCGCGCCCGATGTTACAAATGTCAATCCACCGGCGTCAATCCACCGGCAGTTGGGCCGTGATCTCGATCCCGAATCCCTCGAGCCCGACCACTTTGCGCGGGTGGTTCGTCAACAGCCGGATCCGCTTCAACCCCAATGCCGACAGGATTTGTGCGCCGATGCCGGATTCGTGCTGCAACTGCCGCTGGCCGGCGGGCGAGGCATAGTGGTAGTGCTCCCGGGAATGCGAAACCAGCTTCGGCAGCGCGCAAGGCTCGTCGCCTGTAACCTGCCTGATGCCCGGCCCCGTCTGATGAAGGTAGACGATGACGCCGGCGCCTTCGGAAGCCACTTTTTGCATGGCGTTGCGAAGCACCCGGCGGCAGTCGCATTCGGTGGAGCCGAAGACGTCCCCGTAGGTGCAACGCGTGTGCATTCTGACCAGCACATCCCCGGCCTTCGCGATATCGCCATAGACGAGAGCGAGGTGGCTTTCATGGATGCCCTCGGCGACCGAGCTTTCGAACGACACCGTCTTGAATTCGCCGAATTCGTTGATCAAGCGGCCTTCGGCGGCGCGCCGGACAATGCGCTCATGCTCCATCCGGTAGCGGATCAGATCGGCGACCGAGATCAGTTTCAATCCGTGACGGCGGCAGAATTCGACCAAGTCGGGAAGGCGGGCCATGGTCCCGTCGTCCTTCATGACTTCGCAGATGACGCCGCCCGGCGCCATGCCCGCCAGCCGGGCCAGGTCCACCGCAGCCTCGGTTTGTCCCGAGCGGACCAGTACGCCGCCTTCCCGGGCGCGCAGCGGGAAGACATGGCCAGGGCGCGCCAGGTCCTGTGGACGCGAGTCTTCCCGCATCGCCACGCGGATGGTGTGCGAACGGTCGGCGGCGGAGATGCCGGTGGTAACCCCGGAGGCCGCATCAATCGCCTCACAGAAGGCGGTGCCGAAACGCGAGGTATTCACCTGGCTCATCAACGGAAGCTGCAGCCGGTCGCATACCTTGGGCTCCAGGGCCAGGCAGACCAGGCCGCGGCCATGGACGGCCATGAAGTTGATGGTCTCCGGCGTAATCAGTTCGGCGGCGACCGTGAGGTCGCCTTCATTCTCGCGGTCTTCGTCGTCGACGACGACCAGCATCTTCCCCGACCGGAAGTCTTCCAGGGCCTCCGGGATTGAAGCAAATGGCATAATCAGAAACGGTCTCCAGACTTCATTATGAAACCCAAGCCGGATTCGCGCATTCAAATCGCCGCCCTGGTTGTCCTGTGCGCCCTGGTCGGCGGCTATCAATTGAGGAGCAGCGCCGATCTGTATCACTACCTAACAGACGCCGCCGCCTTTCCGCGTTATCCCATCGGCGTGAGCACGCGGGACCTCCACATCTGGGGTGGCCGCGACTCCGCATTTGAAGACGCCGGTCTCCGGCGCGGCGACCTTCTGATCGAGATCGAAGGCAAAGCCGTGCGCGGCCTCGCCGATGTTCAGTCGCCCCTCAAGAACAAGCGGGCGGGAGATTCCGTACGGGTGGCCGTGCTTCGCGACGGGTCGAGAATCGAGGCCGAACTGAAACTGGAAGAAGCCGGATCGGGGGGCGCCGGCCGGCGGCCCAATTCGGCCATGCGGACCTTTCAAAGCAAGGGTCCGCGCCGTCCGCCCGCAAAGCAGCAGGCAGGTGACGCGAACGGACCGCCGCGCCGCGCCGCCGCGTTGGGTTCTGGTGAAACCACGTTGTTGATCTTCTCCGGATTTCTGACCATCTGGTTCTGCTTCGCGTTGGGCTTCTTTGTCGCCTTCAGGCGTCCCGCGGACATACTGGCCTGGGAGATGCTCGGCCTCCTGTTGGGCTTCGGCCAGATGGCCTCGGGCGAGGCCGGCTCGATGTATGGATGGGGCCTGCTCTGGAGTGTGCCGGGCGCGGCCTACGTGAACTTCATCTCCTCCGCCTGGCCGGCGTTCCTGCTTTGGTTCGGCCTCGATTTTCCCGATCCGGCGTCACCCAAGCGTTTCCTATCCTGGCTGCGGTGGCCACTCACCGCGGGTATTCTGGCCATCGCGCTTCTCAAGAGTCTCGGAGCGGCGGGCGCCGCGGTCGATGTGGCGGCGTTTGCCGCCGTCAACCAGTGGAGCGAGGGCATATCCAGTTGGTTCGTTTGGGTGGCGGCGGCGGCAATCAGCCTCTTTTTCGCCAACCTTGGTTACAAACGCGGCACGATGACGGATCCCGACGCCCGCCGGCGTCTTCGGCTTCTGTTCGCCGGCGGCTCGGTCAGCCTGGTTCCCATATTCACCCTAGTGCTGGCGACGCGCCTGTTTGGCGGCGGCAATTTCGTCCAATGGTCTGCGTGGACGTGGATCCCGCCGCTGCTCATGCTGTCGTTGTTCCCCGTGACGCTGGCCTATGTGATTGTCGTTGAACGCGCCATGGACGTCGGATTCGTTATCCGCCGGGGCCTGCAATACGCGCTGGCCAAGCAGGCTGTCTTCGCGATGCAGGTGGCGCTCTCGATGGGTGTCCTCTTCTGGGCCCTGCTGGCGGCCTCGGCCGAGGATTTGCGGCGGCCCATCCAGATGCAGCTTCTGACTCTGGCGATCGGCGGAGTCATGCTGTTGCGTCTCGCCGCGGACAAGTCTCGATCGTGGATTGACAGGAGGTTCTTCCGTGAGCGGGTGGAAGCCGAGCGCGTTCTCAGCGATCTTGGGCAGCAGGTCCGCCGGATCATGGATACGCCGACCCTGCTCGAAACCGTGGCCGAGAGGATCTCCTCCGCCCTCCATGTCCCGAGGGTGGAACTGGCACTTTTCCCGACCGCCACGACCGCGGAAGGGGTCGAACTTGAACTGCCGCTCGAGGCCGGCGGCCACAATCTCGGTTGGCTGCGACTGGGCCCGAAGAAGAGCGAGGAGCCATACTCAGGCTCCGACCGGAAGCTGCTGGAAACCGTGGCCACGCAGACGGCCTTGGCTCTCGAGAATCACCGGCTGGCCGGCGAGGTGGCCCGCGAAGCCGCCGAGCGCCAGTTCATGCGGCGGGAACTGGAAATAGCGCGGGAGGTCCAGGAGCGGCTACTGCCTCATCGCAAGCCGGAGGCGCAGGGCATCGACTATTCCGGGCGCTGCATCCCGGCCCAGAGCGTTGGCGGCGACTACTATGAGTACTTCATGCTCGGAGATAACGGGCTGTGCTGCGCCGTGGGCGATGTTTCGGGCAAGGGCATTCCTGCCGCTCTGGTCATGGCCAGCCTGCAATCCTCGCTCAGGGGCCTCATTTTTGGCGGCATCCAGCACCTTGCGGAACTCTTCGAGAAGTTGAACGAACTGCTCGATGACGCGACGGCCAGGAATCGCTTCGCCACTCTGTTCTTCTGCCGCATCGACCCGAGTTCAGGCCTGTTTACCTATACCAGCGCCGGCCACAACCCGGCACTGCTGGTGCGCGCCGACGGTACGGTGGAATGGCTCGATGTCCGCGGCATCGCGCTTGGTCTGGCACGGTCGGCCAGTTACCCCGTGGGCGTGGGACGGTTGATGCCGGGCGACGTTCTGGCAATCTATAGCGATGGCTTCACCGAAGCATTCAACCGTCAGGACGACGAATACGGGGAGCATCGCCTGGCGGAATTGGTTGGTTCCGTGCGGAACCTGCCGGCCGCTGAGATTCTAGACGCCCTGTTCGAGGACACGAACCGGTTCGTGTCGGGCGCGCCGCAACATGACGACATGACCGCGATCGTGATCAAACGAACCTAGATCCTGGCGGCTGCCGGGATTCAGTTGTTCTTGGGTTGTGTTGTGCTAAGATTCGAAATGACCCACCTAAACCTCTGCGGAGAGGTGGCTGAGTGGTCGAAAGCAGCGGTTTGCTAAACCGTCGTAGGGGCTTAAACCTCTACCCAGGGTTCGAATCCCTGCCTCTCCGCCAGACCCTCCAATGTTTGAGTTGCGCGGCGGTCATGTGGCGCAAGGCCTCGATCTCTTTTCGAATTTGGGCCCCTGTTTTCATGGTGATAACGGGTAGTCACATGAGGGCTCTCTATCTCCGGCGAGTCAACTGAAAAATGGGCCGATTTGAGGAAGAACAGGCGTAGGAGCGCATCGCCGAGGATGGCGGCGGCTTCGTGGATGGCTTCGTCGAGCGCGGCGTCGCGATCGCGCATGAGCGGTCTCCTTCGGGAAACCACCCACGACGATCTCCGCTCCGCGGTCGAGGCGTCGTCTGGTGGGGGTATGGGCGCGGCGTGTCGCCGTGTCCGTTAACTATATACGCTGAGATGCTCGAAAACGTCCGGCTTGGGTTCTGACAACCTGTCGGAGGTGTTAACCAACACGGCAAATCGGGCCGGAGACGGGGAGAAACGGCCTCCGGGGAGCCAGTTTGGGCGCAGACATGACAGTCCAAGCCGGAATGGTGAGCCGACTGTAGAAATGCGAATGCGCCCAACCGTGGCGAACAAGGGTCTTACGAGGGGGCGGGAGACGTCAACAGACGGCTGAAAAAATGTTTCCGGGCAAAGAATTGGCTCCCCAAGTGAGAC
>CAZLDN010000152.1:0-11090 GCA_964558355.1 uncultured Candidatus Solibacter sp. | reverse complement strand
AGCCCCGCCCACCATCACTCCCCTTCAGGCTCATCCTTCGATGAGAATATGCTGAAGGTGCCGTCGTTGAGGTGGAGGTGCGAGGCGGCGGCCTGGAAGATGGCGGCGGCATAGAACAAAGTGACGGCCAGCATTGGAATCAGCCAGCCGAGTTTGGCGCGGGTGCGGCGCTCGGCGGTCCACCAGAGGGCGGCGAAGAGTGGGAGCAGGACCACGGCGGATTCCTTGGAATACAGTGCCCCCAGATAAGCTGCTGCCGCGGCCAAGCCCCAGCCGGCGCCGCGGTCGTCCAGCCAGCGCAGCCAGCAGAGTAAGGCGGCGGCGCCGAACGCGAAGACGAGCAGTTCGTGGTGGGATGCGATCCAGACAATGGCTTCCTGGTGGCCGGAGTAAGTTGCGAAACATGCGGCCGCAAGCATCGCCGTGGTCCGGTTCAGCCGCAACGAACGGGCGAGATGGAAAAGCAAGGTCACATTGAGGGCGTGCAGCAGCAGGCCGGCGGCGAGGTGCGCCGTTTGCGAGAGGCCGAACAGAGCGTCGATACCGCGGGTGAGTAGCAATGAGGTCGTGCGGCTGCGGTAAAGAGCATCGCCAACCAGACCCTCGAAACCGGGCAACGAGATGTATTGGCGCGCCAGGAGCCACTGCGTGTAATCGTCCGAGATCAGCGGCAGGCCGAGGAATGGCAGGAAAGGAAACACCGCCAGGCAGACCAGAGCAGGCAGAATCCAGGGATGAGGGACGGCAAATCCCCGCTCAGAAGAACGCGGCACGGCGAGGTCACCATCTGTCAGTCCGAGCATCAAGCAAAATTGTAGCGCACCCGGTTCCCTGGACACATCTTTGTTCACGCCGCTACCGCCTGGAAGTACTCCCTCCGGGCCTGGGCCGGCGAGCGGTACCCCAGCTTTTCAATCAGCCACTGCTGGTTGTATTTCTTGATGAAATCAGCCACCGCCAATCGCACTTCCTCGATGTTCCGAAACACCCTTCCATAGATGGCTTGCTCCTTCAGCGTCCGGTTGAATCTCTCCGCGACTCCATTGGTTTCCGGTTCCGAGACGAAGGCAAAACTGGGATTGATGCCCCAGTGACGGGTCTGCTTCAAGAAGTGGTCCGACAGATACTGGGTGCCATGGTCCATGCGGAGCGAAAGACCACGGGCCACGCCAGCCTGGGTACTGCCATAGATGTCATGGAGTCCCATCGCGATCGGCTCCAGGGCCGCATAGCGGGTGCCGCGCTTGACCACATGCCAACCGACGCATTCGGCGCTCCAGTGCTCGACGGCCGAGAACAACCAGACGTAACCGTCCTCGACGGTGAGAATCCGGGTTCCATCGGTGCCCCACATCACATTGGGCGCTTGGGTGATGATGGTGCCAGTGTGGGCTTCGCCCGTCGCCTTCCGGCATCGATACGGGCTCAGGAGTTGGTTTTCCCGCATGACCCGAAGGACCCGTTTGCGTGAGACACGGATCTCATCCATGACGCGCAGCCGCGCCCATACCTTGCGGTGACCCTCGCCTTGAAAGGGCGAACGGGCCAGGTCAGCCTGAATCTTGCCGAGCAGTTCGGCATCGCTCAGCTTCGTCTTCGGGCCTCGCTTCTGAGCCGGTGGGGCCGGCTCAGCGCTGGCAGTGTGGTTGTGGCGCCGCCAGGCATAGAAGCTCGAACGCGGCTGCTCCCAGATGGTGCAGACGCGCTGGACCCCATACGCCTTGGCTGAGGGCAGGGAGATTGTTGCGCTCAATTCCTCAATCTCCCCTTGGCCAAAGGGCCTGGCCTCCGCGTCTTCTCGCGGAGCAGTTCAATGTCCATCATCAACTCGCCGATCTTGCTGCGGGCCGACTGCAGTTCCTTCTCCAGCGGGTCCCCCTCGCGTTCGCGGAGGCTGGCATCAATACCCAGGAGGGCTTTGCTCTTCCACTCCTCCAGGCGGTAGATCTCCACGCCGAGCTCGCGGGCCAGGGCGTCCAGGGGTTCCCCTCGAAGCAGACGGAGCACCACCTCGCGCTTTCGGGTGACGGTCCACCTCTGGTTCGGCCCGAGAGGGGCGATCGCGGCCGCCGCTTTATTCGACCCCTGAAGGCGGTTGAAATCTCCCGTAGCGCAGAGCCAGCGTGGGAAGGACCAGGAGGTTCAACGCAGTTGAGGTAACCAGTCCCCCGAGAATCACAATTGCCATTGGGCCTTCGATCTCTTTGCCTGGCTTTCCGCTACCGAGAGCAAGAGGCAGAAGACCGAGAGCTGTGACGACCGCGGTCATCAAGACGGGCGTCAGGCGCTCTGATGCGCCGCGGATCGCGGCATCCAGTCCCCACGTCATGCCTTCGTAGGTGACGAGATGTTCGAAGTGGGAAATCATCATGATCGAGTTCCGCATGGTAATGCCGAACAACGTGACGAAACCGACCATCGAACCCACCGAGAGTTCGGCGCCCGTAAGAAATGCCGCGACGATGCCGCCCACCAAGGCGAACGGCAGGTTCGCAAGCATCAGCAACGTGTGCCGGACTTTGCGAAACACGATCTGGAGCAGCAGGATAATTCCGGCGCCCGAGAGCAGCGAGTAGACGAGAATGTCCTGCTGCGCCTGAGTTCTCGCCTCCTCCGCCCCACCGAAGGTGATATATACACCGGCGGGTAGTTGAATCTTTTCCCGAACAGCACGCTGGGCCTCTTCAACGAAGGACGCCAGGTCCCGCCCCACCACATTGGACGTCACTGCCTGGCGCCGGCGCGTTCCCTCGTGCGAGATCGAGTAGCGCCCTGATGTTTCTTCCACGTCCGCAAGTTCACCAAGTGGCACGCGAAGGCCTTCGGCATTTTGCAACATGAGCTGGCTGACGGCCTCCGGCTTCTGGCGAGTCTCCGGGTCCAAGATCGCCGCGACACTGAAAACTTGGACCCCTTCGCTGATCTGGCCGACAACCGCCCCTTGATACGCCATCTGGATCGCATCCAGAACCTGAACAGGTTGGAATCCGAACTGGTGGAGGCGATCGCGCCGAAGCTGGATCAGCATCTCGGGGATTCCCGGAGGGGATTCGACCTGGACATCAGCGGCACCATGAATCGCAGAAATCACCCGGCTGACCTCACGGGCCTTCTGGTCAATGACGTCCAAATCATCTCCGAAAATCTTCACCGCCACTTCGGCGGTAACGCCTGACAGAACCTCCTCCATGCGCTCGGTGAGGAATGACTTCACGCCGGACGAGATGCCGGGGAAGCGGCGCATCGTTTCTCGGATCTCCGATTGGACCTCTACGGCGGCCTCCTCAGAACCAGGCCTCAGATCAACGTGAAACTCGCTGTAATGTGTTCCCCAGGTGTCATCGTGGAGTTCCGCCCGTCCGACCTGCTGAGAGACAGAGCGAATCCGCGGGTTCTTGAGTAATTCAGCAGTGATGAGTTTGCCCTGCCGGACAGTTTCTTCCAACGCCGTTCCGGGCAGAGCGGCCGTGTGCAGAATGAAGTGACCTTCGCGCAGTTCCGGTAGGAACTCCCCGCCGAAAAAGGGCAGGACCGTGATCGCGGCCAGACACAAGGCAGCGGCGCCGCCTACGGCCATGGTTGCGTGATGATTGAGCCACTGCAACAACGAACGATAGGCGTCTTTCAGCTTCGAAACGTGAGCAGGCTCCCTGACCGTCTCGGCTGCGCTTGGCAATAACAGATAAGAAAGCGCCGGCGTAACCGTCAGCGCCACCAGGAGCGAGGCCAGGACCGCGAGAACGTAGGCCCACCCGAGCGGAGCGAATAGACGGCCTTGAATCCCGCTCATGGCTAGAACCGGCAGGAAAACAACGGTGACGATGAGAGTCGCGTACACCACTGCCGTGCGGACTTCGAGCGACGCATCGAGCACGATAAGAAACAACTTGTTGGGGCTCAACGGGTGTTCGGCTTCTCGCAGACGCCGAAAGATGTTCTCAACGTCGATGATGGCGTCGTCGACGACCACTCCGACGGCGATTGCCAGTCCGCCGAGAGTCATCGTGTTCAGCGTTTCACCGAACTTCGTCATCACGATCACCGCGACGAGCAACGACAGCGGGATCGCCGTTAAGGAGATCAGCGCGGTACGGAAGTTGAACAGGAAAAAGAACAGGACGACCGCGACCAGCACGGCGCCAATGAGAAGTGCCTGAGTGACACTCCGAACGGAGGTCGTAACGAAACTGGCCGGCCGGAAGAGGTCCGGATGGAGTTGGACTTGCGCCGCAACAATGTTCGGTTTCAGCTCATCGAGCGCTTGCTCCACTCGTTCGGTGACTTCGAGCGTATTGGCGCCGAACTGCGAGCTGACCAGAAGAAGGACGCCCGGCTTGCCCATGATTGTTGCCGCGCCGATCCGGGGCTCAGCGCCTTCGGCGACCGCGCCGATATCCTTGAACCGTACTGACGTGCCGCCAGCGACCGTAAAAACCGTCTCGCCAAGTTCCTGCGGTGTCAATGACTGGCCCCGCGTCTCCAGGACAATTCGTTGTAGAGGGGTCTCCAGGAACCCTGCGCCTCGAATTCCGGTTGCTTGCCGCGCGGCCGCGAGCAGCGTATCCGCCGAGATGTTAAATGCGGCTAGCCGCTCCGGCTGAACCTGAATCTGAAGCTGCTTGACGTCGCCTCCGTAAATCGACAGGCGGGCAACGCCGGGTACGCTCAGCAAACGCGGCCGTATGGTCCAATCCGCCAGCGTCCGCAGCTCCGCGGCGGAGCGCACGTCGGAGGTGAGACCGAAAACTAGAGTCAGGCTCGTAGCCCCGGTGAGTGGAGCCATGGCTGGCGGCCGGACACCCTGCGGCATCTGACTGGCCGCTTCATCAAGCCGTTCACTCACCATCTGGCGCGCGCGATAGACGTCGGTGTTGTCTTCGAACACAGTGGTGATAACCGATAGGCCTTGAATGGACTGGGAACGAATCGAGACAAGGTTCGGCATCCCGTTCAGAGCGTATTCCACCGGTCGAGTGACAAGCCGCTCGACAGCCTCGGGAGAAAAGCCTGGCGCTTCTGTTTGAACGACAACTTGGGGCGGGGCGAATTCAGGATAGACGTCGTAACGGGCGTGCCGTGCGGTGTACACTCCGTAGCCGATCGTTAGGCACGCGAGCACGACCACAATCCCGCGATACTGGATGGAAAGACCGATGAGGCGAGAGAGCATCTGGCTACTGTCCTTCCACTTCCAGCCCTGTCTTGTTCTCTTCCGAGAGCAACGCCTGTGCGCCGTTTATGACGACGCGGTCTTCTCCCCGAAGACTCGTCGTGAAATAGCTACCATCAGCAGGTTCGGGCGCCTCAATCTCACGCCGCTCGAAAACGCCGGCTTCCTTTTCGACGTAGACATACTTCTTGCCACGGAAATGCAACACCGCGGCGCGGGGTACAAGATAACCGCGGCGGGCCGCTCCAGGCAGACTGACCCAAGCGGTGACGGCGAGTCCTGGACGTGAGCCAGGCGGCGGCTGGCTCAGCCGAAAAACCAGGGAGGTGCTTTGTATTCTTGGGTCGACGCTGGAGGCGAGCGCGACGCGCTCTCCCGTAACAGGCCGCCCTTCAATGCCAACGACGGAAATCGACGCGCGGGTCGCGTCCAGAGGCGCATTCTGCGCTATAGGCAGAGCTACTCTCGCGAGTAGTTGATCGAAACGGGCCAACCGGACGATCGGCTGCCCGCTCTCGATAGCCTCGCCAGGTTGTGCCATCACCTCGACTACTTCACCCCCGCGGAGCGCGGCCAGAGCGCTGCGGCCGCCGGGTCCCATCGACTGGAGAGATGCTTCCAGAAGACGGACAGCATCTTGCGCGGTGTTCCAACGCGCTTCTTCCGCATTCCAACGCGACTCCGCTTCCTGAAGAACGCGATCGGAAACGTTTTTCCGATCGGCATTGAGAATGCGTGCTCTTTCCAGGCCCAACCGTGCTGTTTCGCGCGCGGATTCGCTGGCCCGCAACTCTGACTTCGCCGCGTTGAGCAGGTTCGTGAGCGAGATCTGGTCGGTGGCCGCAAGCCGCGGCTCGATCCGCCCGATCATCGCCCCATCGGAAATCGTTTGGCCGAGAACCGGCCACGTCTGACTGTCGCCTGCCAGCAGAGTGCCAGCCAGCGGCGCCCGGACCGTGAACGAGCGCGATGGGTCCTCCTCCAACCGGCCATAGGCGACGATTTGTGGTTGCAATGAATACCGAGCAGGCACCTCCGTCCGGATACCCGCTAGCCTCTGCGACTCCGAGTCCAGGCGCACGACTCCTGGTGTCTTCTTGGATTCAGGCGCTTGCTCACCCGCCTCTGCACCTTCCTTTGATACTGAAAGCGCTTCGCGAGATCTGAGCCCGATCCACACGGTCAGTCCGCCCACCAGAGCGGCGACGACCAGAAGCACGCCGAGCCGGAGGCCACTCATGGGAGATTCCTTGGTGTCGACAGTGGGTCGGGGAATATAGCTCCAGGCTCGAGCGGCTGCTGCACCGCGTCTTCAAGCGCTCCGAGCGCGGCTTGGACGCGTGCCAGCGCGTCTAACCGGGCTCGCTCCGCCGTCACCGATTCGAGGCGAGTCATGGCGACGGCCAGACGATCGCCTTCGCCAGCCTCAAGGGCTTTCACCGCCGCCTCTTCGCGCTCGTTTCGGATCACGATCAAGCGTCGTGCCGCCTCGCTCCACTCGACTGTCGCGGAGCGATATTGGGCCAAGGCCCTTTCGATTTCCCCGATCGCTTGCGCCTGCACGGCCTCAACTTGCGCCTCGACTCTCGAACGTTCCGCCTCAGCCACACCGATCATGCCCCGATTGCGGTGGAACACCGGTACCGGAGCAAGCCCGCCTGCAAAGACGTATCGAGAGAATCCTTCTTCGAACGTGTATCCAGGTCCGATCTGAATGTCGGGATACTGGCGCGCAACTTCGAGCCGCAGAGCGGCGTCAGCCGCTGCGTATTCCACCACGAGGCGGCGGATGTCTATCCGATGGAGCAGGCCGGCCCTATGCACCGTCTTGAGAGACAACTGGTCTTCGGGAGGGGGCGAGTCGAGCGGAGGCCACTCGACAGGCACCTTCTCGACAGCCGAGAGGGGCACACCGATGGCACTCGCAAGCGCAGCGTGCGACCGGGCGGTTTCTCCCTCTGCTGCCAGGAGCGCGGCCTGGGTCGTGACCAGGTCAACGCGGAATACATCCAGCTCTGGACGCGCAGCCTCGCCGGCCTCCAATCGCCGATCGAAGATCTGGACGATTTCCGAGCGCAACTGTTCTTCCCGGCGCAAAAGTTCACGTCGGCGTACCGAGAAGAGATAGTCCAGCAGGGCGGCGCGGGCGCGGCTGCGAACCCGCCATCCCACTTCGCCCACCACCAGACGCGCCGCTTCCGCCATTCGTTCCGCTTGGAGGATCTGATAACCGCGTTTGCCAGCGGTCTGGATCGTGAAATTGGGCATGAGCGTGAAGAGCCCTCTTGACTCCGGACTGGTGTTGTAACCGATATCCCCTGAAAGAGAAGGGTTCGGTCGCGCGCCAGCCACGACGATTTGTGCCTCCGCGACGCGCAGCTGAGAGCGCGCGAGCCGGACGTCCGGGCTGTAGTAGATCGCAATCCAGGTTATTGACTGAAGGTCCAGGGACACCGGCGGCCAATGGGCCGGAGTTCCCCGGACCGCTCCCTGCACAAAGTCATTCAGACCGCTATCGGTGAGGCTGCGGTTCCTGAAGTCCTGCTCCAGACGGGGAGGCTCGATCACACGAGGGCGATACGCGACGCATCCGGACAGTCCGGAGATGCTCACCACAATACCGAAAGCGGAGACTCGGCGGAGATTCACCTCCCGAGTGTAGCGACGCACTCCTGGACGGGAAGATGACGCCTAGCTTACGATTTCGTCATCTTGGGGAAAACCAGGCTGACAGTTGTGCCGCGCCCTGGCTCGCTCTGAATGCTAGCCGATCCGCCGTGGACAACGGCAATACTTCGCACAATGGCAAGGCCCAACCCTACCCCGCCAGAGCTACGCGATCTTGCTCCATCCGCCCGGAAGAATCGTTCGAAGATCTTGGAGAGATGCTCCTGTGCGATCCCGGTTCCGTTGTCCGCAACCGCAACCTGAATCGCGTCAAGTTCCGAAACAGCTCTCAATACGATCAAGCCATTCCCCGGCGTGTGCGCCAGAGCGTTGGAGACAAGATTGCCAAGGGCGCGTTGAAGCAGGGTACGGTCAAGTTCCGCGGTGACGGGCCCAGGTGCTTCCACTCGAATCTCGACACCTTCCTCCTGCGCTGCGGCCTCGTAGAACTCCTTGATGGCCTGAAGCTCCTGACTTAAATCCAGTGGTTCTCGCTTCAACTGCATTTCCGGGCTTTCAGCGCGCGCTAGAAACAGCAGGCTGTCGATAATGCGAGACAGACGGTCGTATTCCTCCAGGCTGGAACTCAGCACATCCTCTCGTGAACGACCCGTCCGAAGGGCGACTTCCGCTTCACCTCGGAGGTTGTTCAGCGGTGTTCGCAACTCGTGAGCTATATCGGCAGAGAATCGCGACAGCCGGTTGAACGATTCTTCCAACCGGCCAAGCATCTCATTGAACGTGACCGCCAGGGCGCCGAGTTCCGAGGGCAGGCCCTCTACGTGAAGACGCTCACCGAGAGTGCCGGTTCGGACTGTTGCCGCGGTTTCCGCCATAGCGTTCACAGGGCGCATCCCACGATGGGCGATCTGATAACCCGCGAACAGGCTCACGGCCATTGCGATGGCCAGTCCGAGTACAAGCATCCGGCTCGACCTGCCTACAACGTCCTCATCACTCGTGCGGTCCATCGCGATTTGAATGATCTGCTCGCTGCCCTGGGGCCGACCTACAGCTACCGACAGCACACGAACCAGTTGGCCGCCACGCGACCGGACATCCCGTCCTTGTTTGAGCTCTTCCGATATGGCGACGGCCGGAGGAAACAACTCTCGCGGCAGTTCGTTCGCCATGCCTGGCGTCTCCGCGAGCGTCTGGCCGTTAGGCTGAAGAATCCGGACATAACTCATTGGCGCTTGGAAACCCTGCCACTCCGATTCCACCTCCCACCGCAGTTCCACCGATTTTGCGGCGTGTTCGTTCACGAGCCTTGCCAGAACACGAGCCCGCTCGGCGAGAAACTGATCGTCCTCTTCTGCGAGGCTGCGGACCAGACTCCAGTGGATCAGCAGCGTTGAGACCAGCACGAGCACGAATGCTGCGGTCGCATAAACGGCCGTGAGTCGGCCGGCGAGAGACCAGGGCGTTCGCCGTGGGCTCCGCTCGGACCCGCTAGCCCCGGTCTTCGAGGACATATCCGACACCTCGCACGGTGTGAATGAGCTTCTTGCCGAACGGGTCGTCGACCTTGGTGCGCAGCCGTCGCACATGCACATCGACCACGTTTGTGTCACTGTCGAAGTTCATATCCCACACCTGCTCGGCAATCAAGATCCGGCCGAGTACCTCCCCAGCGTGCCGTGCAAGCAGGGATAACAAAAGGAATTCCTTTGGCGTCAGATCAATGCGCTGCCGGCCCCGCGCCACCCTGTGATGAGTGACATCGATCTCCAGGTCGGCGATCCTCAAGTCGTCTGCATGACGGCCGGGAGACCGCCGCAGGATGGTCTGAATCCGGGCCAGGAGTTCAGAGAAAGCGAATGGCTTCACCAGGTAATCGTCGGCGCCCAGTCCCAGTCCCTTCACCCGATCCGGGATAGCATCACGGGCCGTCAAGAAGATGACGGGCGTATCCTTGCCTGAGCGCCGCAACTCCTCAATGACCGACCATCCGTCCCGACCCGGCAGCATCACGTCAAGAACGATGAGATCGTAATTTCCGCTGCTAGCCAGATGAAGGCCCTCGTCCCCGTCGGCGCTGACATCCGCCACGAACCCGCACTGGGTCAGGCCGTCGCTCAAGTACGACGCCGTTTTCTTCTCGTCTTCGATGATCAGGAGCTTCATTGGCCTCATTCACTAGGATTTCATAAAGGTGTCGGTATTGTCGCGGGTACAAACTGCGCCCCAACGTTTCTGGAGCGCCTGCGGCCCGTGCTAATGACGGCTCTGGTGGCGAGCCTGGGTTTCTTGCCTATGGCTTTCTCCCAGGGAGCGGGAGCTGAGGTTCAGAGGCCGCTCGCCACGGTAGTCATCGGCGGGCTGATCACTTCCACGCTGCTTACGCTGCTCGTGGTTCCGTCGCTCTACCTCTACATTGAGAACAGGCGGAGCAGGCCATGACACGAAGTTCAATCACGATTCGAATTCACGGCATGGACTGCGCCGAGGAAGTTGGAATCCTCAGGCGAGAGATCGGTCCACTTGCCGGAGGTGACGAGAATCTTGCCTTCGACATCCTGAATGGAAGGATGACCGTGGCTTTCGCCGCAGGTGACCTTCGCGTGGACGACATTCTTGCACGTATAACTTCCACCGGTATGCGCGGGGAGGTGTGGCAGGAGAAAGGCAGACCCCAGCAAAAAAGGAGTTGGTGGGATGTCCATGGACGTCTGACGTTGACGATCAGCAGTGGGCTTCTCGCGCTAGCGGCTTTCCTGGGCCATCTGTATCAAGCCGGGAGTCTTTCAGAGATCCTCGGCTCCGAGGGGCTGGGCGTTCACCACGAGATCCCTCTCAGTGTACGTGTGGTTTACGGTCTCAGCATCCTTTGCGGCGGGTGGTTAATACTGCCCAAGGCCTGGTATTCGCTGCGACGCGGACGGCCCGATATGAATCTCCTGATGACAATTGCCGTCATCGGTGCCGCCATCATCGGCGAATGGTTCGAGGCCGCTTCCGTCGCGTTCCTTTTCGCGCTGTCGTTGACGCTGGAATCCTGGAGTGTGGGCAGGGCGCGCCGCGCCGTCGAGAGTTTGCTCAGCCTCACCCCATCCAGTGTCCGCTTAATGGAGTCCGGCGGCCAGACGCGCGAAGTGGCGCCCGAAGACGTTCCCGTGGGATCGCTCTTCCTGGTCAAGCCCGGCGAGCGAATTGCCCTCGACGGTGAAGTGGTCAGCGGCAACAGCCACGTGAATCAGGGGCCCATTACTGGCGAAAGCGTTCCGGTGGAGAAGACTGGGGGAGCTGCCGT
>CAZLDN010000151.1:0-11109 GCA_964558355.1 uncultured Candidatus Solibacter sp. | reverse complement strand
GTGGAAAACGCGCTTCACTTAAAACACGCCCATACCAGCTATAAGGCCGTCCCGGTCCCCCGGTCCCCACTTGGCCCCACGGGCGGCGGATAGAGAACCAGCCTATGGGCAAGGTCGCGGGCGGGCACGCGCACCGCCGTCAACGGCCAGACCTATCAGGGCACGCGCATCGCCTATGCCGGCCGGGGGTACGATTCGCCGGCCAAGGCCCAGGCCGCGCTCGCCCCTTATCCGGCCGGCCAGCCGGCCGATGTCTTTTCCAACCCGCCCAAGCCACATGAATCGGTCCTTGTGCCGGGCAAGACCGAAGGCGTGCTACTGATGGCGGCCGGCGTGATCGCCGCGGCATCCGGTTTAGCGGCTGCGTCAGCGAACTGATGGCTCAGGCGTAGATACCCAGGTGGTCGCGGGCGTAGGCCACCGATACGGTCACGTTTTCCAGTTCGGTCTTCAACTGCGTCTCACGATCCATCGTGGACACACGCACCAGAGGCTGCACCGGTTTGTGGCGCCGCACCGAAGCCAGGGCGCGCGAAAGATGGCGTCCGTTGCGGTCTGGGAACGTGGCCCAGTACTTGTCGGTGAGACAGGGGATCCTCAGCGGGTCGCGCGTCAGCATATCGAGCGAGAAGCGCACCTTCGGCTTGACTTTACGGACCGCCTCGACGCAGCGTTTCAAATCGACGATGCCGCGGCCGATCGCGACCTCGGCGAGCAGGAAGCCGTCTTCGCATTCCTCGACCGCCATGTCCTTGATGTGCGTGTTGACGACAAACGGGGCCAGGGCTTCGACCAGGTCTTCGGCCGGGTCCAGCAGCGACATATTATTGCCGAAATCGATGCACGCGCCGAGATACTCGCTTGAGCAGCTCTTCAGCAGTGGGACCATCTCCTCGATGGTCCAGTCCTTGTGGTTTTCGAGTCCCAACGGGAAGCGGTGTTTCTCGACGATCTTCACGGCACGCGCCAACTTCAACTTTGACTCGGCGGCGAAGGCGTTCCATTCATCGAGCGTGTTGAAAGTCTCGTAGCGCCGTCCGGAGAGGCAGACGCTGCGCAGACACTCGGCCCCGGCCTCTTTCGCCGACCGCACGACGGCTTCGAATTCCGACGTGTCCTCGCCTGGCAGGCGCGTGGTGATTTCCAGGTACATGCCACGTTCTTCAAGGAACGCCCGCACCTTCTTTATGTACTCGGGTTCCTGCGATGCCAGCGTCGATTGAACGCCCGCTGCGCTGGCCGAGTACGCCTTTTCCAGATATTCGAGCGCGGTCCTCGGTGGACGCGCGATGACGAAACAATCCGGCGACAGGCCCAACCCGCTGCGCCGCTGCGGTTGCATGGCCGCCGCTGCCGTGACGCCGAGAAGATCCCGTCTGGTCATAGTTTGAAACTCCTCAACACGTCGTCCCACGGTTTGCGGTAGTGACGCACCAGGTGCGTGTTGGCCTCTTTGTCGCCGATGATCTCTTCCTTCTCGACATCCCAATTCAGCTTGCGCCCCAGCTTCATCGACAGGTTGGCCAGATGACAAGAGACGGCGACCTCGTGGCCGTCCTCGACATCGGCGTTGGGCCGCTGGCGGCTCTTGATGCAATCGATGAAGTGACGCGCGTGGAGATCGATTGGCTCTGGCGCCGTGCCGCGTCCCTGGCGCGCTTCGCCATAAGGCACGGACTCGATCTTGGCCGGTTGCGGATGGCCCGCCGGGTTGGACCATGCCGGGATGGCCGACTCAGGCGCGATCTTTGAATCGGGAACCAACTGGTAGCCGCCGCGCGACACGGCCAGGATGCCCTTGGTTCCGCAAAGTTGGACGCCTGCGAGGCTGGCCGCCGTGCCGCCCGCGGTCCGCGCCCGCCCGCTGCTGGCCTCGCGGATCGACGCCTCGACGATGAACCCCGGATACTCCCAGATCGCATCCTGGGTGTCGGGCGTCTCGCCGTCGTCTTCGAGCGCATAGCGCCCGCCCGCGGAATAGACCGACTTCGGCCCTTTCACTTTCAGCAGCCAGTGGACCAGGTCCATGTCATGCGCGCCCAGGTTCGTCATCTGGCCGCCGGAATAATCCCAGAACCAACGGAAATGATACAGCCCGCGATGCGGCGTATACGCGCGCTGCGGGGCGGGTCCGAGCCACATGTCGTAGTCCAGGCCCGGCGGCGGCGCCGATGCCGCGGGACGTCCAAAGCCAGGCATGATGTTGCGGTATGAACTGAACCGGACCGAATGGATCTTGCCCACGGCGCCGTCGCGGAGCAACGGGATCACCTCTTTGAAGTGGGTCCCGCTGCGGCCCTGAGTGCCAACTTGGACGATGCGCTTGTAACGCCGCGCGGCCGTGGTCATCCACCGGCCCTCTTTCACGAACAGCGTCATCGGCTTTTCTACAAACACGTCTTTGCCGGCGGCGCAGGCCATGATCGTTTGCAGCGCGTGCCAGTGGTCGGGCGTCGAGATGACGACAGCGTCGATCTGCTTGTCTTCGAGCAGCCGGCGGAAATCCTGGTAGCCCTTCGTCGCCGGACCCAGATCGGCCCGCGCCTGATCTGTTCGCGCCTGATACGCATCGCAGACGGCGGCGATCTGGCAATCCGGCAATTGCTTGAAGTCGGCCAGATGGCGCAGACCGATGAGGCCGCAGCCGATGAGGCCGAGTTGAACGCGATCGTTAGCGCCTTGCACGCGCGTGTAGGATGCGGCGGTCAGGGCCGAAAGGAAGGTGCGTCTCGACTCGGGCATAGAATGCACTCTATCACCGACCCGCGCCTTCGCAAACTTTTTCGGCGGGCAGCCGCGCGTCTGCTATGTTGTGGACATCATGGACAGGCGGAGTTTCGTCAAATGCGCAACCGGCGCCGTGCTTGCCACCTCAGTCAATCTCGCGGCCCAGCGCCGGCGGATGATCATCGACGCCGACACGGCAAACGAGATCGATGATCTCTATGCCATCGTGCGGGCGTTGCGCGAGCCGTCGTTCGACGTCGCGGGGCTTAGTTCGGCCCAATGGCATACGCGCCTGTCGCCCGCCAATTCGGTCGAACATAGCCAGCGCCTGAACGACGATCTGTTGCGCCTCATGGGCCGGCAGGACCTGCCCGCGCCCATGGGCGCTGAGATGATCATGGGCCAGCCCTGGGGCGGCGACGAACCGCGCGATACGCCCGCCGCGCGTCTGATGATCAAGGAGGCGCACGCCGCGAAGACGGAGAAGTTGTCGATCGTCTCGATCGGCGCTGTGACCAACGCCGCCTCGGCCTTGAAGCTCGCTCCGGAGATCGTCTCCAAGGTGCGCTGCTATTCGATGGCGGCGCACTATGATTCCTCCACCGGTATCTGGAACAAGGACGAATTCAACGTCCGCAACGATCTCAACGCGTTCAACTACCTGCTCAACCTCGATGGACTCGAACTCCACATCATGCCCGCCAACGTCTGCCGCAAACTTGTGTTCGAGCAGAAAACGACCCTCGCTCGACTCGCCGGCAAGGGCGGCGTCTGGGACTATCTGGCCGCCCGCTGGCTGTCGCACAGTCCGCAGGCGCAACGCTGGATCATGTGGGACCTGGCGCTGATCGAAGCGCTCGCCCGGCCTGAGTTGGCGAAAGAGGCGCTGTTCAGAACGCCGCCGGAAAATCGCCAGCGTGAAGTCTTCGTCTACACCGATATCGATGGCGAAGAAATGAATAAGGACTGGTGGGCTGTGGCCACGTCGGGATGAACAACTACGAGGAGTCGGCCGCTGGATTCATCCAGTTCTGCGCGGCCCTATACGAACGGCCCGGCGTCGCCGCCGCCTGCCTGGCGCTGCAGGACGGCCGCGGCTGGAATGTCAACTGCCTGCTGCTCTCCGCCTGGGCTGCGCGGGCTGGATATGCGCTTACCCCTGAATTTTGGATCGAAGCCCGAAAGGCGATCGAAGCGCTCGATACGGAAGCCGTCGCCCCCATCCGCAAAGTCCGCCGCGAGATTTCGCGGAACCGCAAATTCAACGACGAACTCAAGGGCGGCATCAAGCGCCTGCTCTGGTATGCCGAGTTGCGCGCCGAACAGGCGGTCGAGTCGGTTCTGCACCGCGCCATGGTGTCGAGCGCCCAGCGCGGGGCGTCCGACATCGGCTCAAACCTGACCGCCTATGCCGGCGAGGATTCACCCGAAGTCAGGCAACTTGCCCGCCTGTTCAGCGAATCGATGGCCCATTGAGCGAATCTATTAGACGGCATGTCACAACGTCTGATCGTCGCGATCACTGGCGCATCGGGCGTCATCTACGGAATCCGCACGCTCGAAGTCCTGCGCGCCAACCCTGACATCGAAACACACCTCGTGCTGACCAACGCCGCCCGCGCGACGGTTGCCCAAGAAACCAGTCTCACGTCCAAGGATGTCGAAGCCCTGGCCGATGCCGTCCACGCGCCGGCCAATGTCGGCGCGTCAATCGCCTCCGGGTCGTTCGAAACGCTTGGGATGATCGTCGCGCCGTGCTCGATCAAGACCCTCTCGGCCATCGCCAACTGCTTCTCGGCCGACCTGGTCAGCCGCGCAGCCGATGTTCAACTGAAAGAGGGCCGGCCCGTCGTTTTGCTGGTGCGTGAAACGCCGCTCCACGCCGGCCATCTTCGCCTGATGAGCCAGGCCGCCCAAAATGGCGCCGTCATCATGCCGCCCGTACCTGCGTTCTATGACAGACCGGAAACGATCGAAGACATCGTCAACGCCACGGTGGGGCGCGCGCTCGCGCGTCTGGGGATCAGCAACACTCTTTTCGACGAATGGCGCGGCATGGCCAATCCGCGTCTAGACCCGCCAGGCGGATCCGAGCGGGATTAGCTTCTCGGCTTGCCTGTCGCCGCGCATGTCCGTGCGCCACACCGAATCGTTGGTCCGCGAGTCGATCAGCTCGGCCACCAGCACACCCGGCGCCGCCTCGTATCTCAGCAACAGGTCGGGCGTCACTCCGGCCGGCGCGCGCAGCAACCCGGCCTCTTCGAGAAGGGTCTCCAATTCGGCGTCGATCCGTTCGCGTACTTGCGTGTCGTTCGAGATCAGCGAAGCCGACACCCAGCGCCACAGCGAAAGACTGTAGGTCGTGTATGCCCCAGCTACTGTCACCGGCATTGAAGCCTCCACCTTGTTTGACCTCGCCCATCCCCGCGCGGTTTCAAGAATACGCTACCCTTCTGGTTCGGATTCCACCGGTTCTCGTCCCGGCGCCGTACCCGCCATTACTCTGTGCTGATGACCTTCTCTTCGGACGACAATGGCCGAACTTAAGAATCTATTCAGCAAGCCCGAGGCCGCGAACGAAGAGAGCGGGTTCCGCCCCACGCTACCTGCCCGCCTCACTTCACCCGCACGTGGAAGTCCCACGCCTGCGTATTCGCCTCGCCTTCGGAGTATTCGATCCAGGCGTAATCCCCGGGGTCAAGGTCTTTCACGGGCCACACCTTGTAAAGCCCTTCCCGCATCTGGTGGCGGAAGATCTCGACTTCCTGCCGCTCCGGAAACACCATCTTGCTCAGTGGCTCAATGCTCCAGATCTCCAGCAGCCGGGCATCCTTTCGCGGTGTCATCTTCACCAGTGTGAACCGTTCGCCACGGCCAAGCCGGAAGTAGAACTGCGGCCGCGGTTCATTCACATCGTAGGCCGCCTTCAACCCCACGATCTCGACATACGACTTGCCCGGGACAATCGGCACCGGCACAAGCACCCTGAGAATCGTCCGCTTCTTACTGGTCTCGATCCGGAGTTCGGCCTCCTTGATCACATCCATCCGATCGCCCACCGCCCGATAGACGCCCGGATCCACCGGCACGCGCCCGATCTCCTCTTTCACCGCACGGTCGAACTTCTCTTCCGCATCCTGTTGTGCAGCGTCTTTCCTGTCCCGCTCCCGGGTCGCCCCGATCTCCTCTTCGGTCTTCTTCAGATCCACCAGTCCGGCTGGAATCTCTTCCCACTCCCGCCGCTCGGTCGAATAGTACCGGACGCGGTCCTCCACTACCCTGTATTCACGCACCACATGGAACGTGCCGTCCTTCAAATGCAGGCGGACGCTCTGCGCCCAGCCGCACAAGGCCAGCATCATCGCCGCCAGAATGACACGCAGCGCCATAGCCCTATTCTTCCATTCTTCCCCGGCAGACTTCCGTCCAGCATGATGCAGCCGCGCCAGGCGCGGTTTCATGGACGCATCGGCTAGGATGGTAGTCAATGAAGAATCGAACACTTGGACGAACAGGACTTCAGGTCTCCGAAGTCGGCTACGGCGCATGGGGCCTCGGCGGCAATCAGTGGCGAGGCCACAAGGAGGACGACGCGCTCAAAGCGTTGCGTCACGCTCTCGAAAACGGGCTCAACTTTATAGACACGGCGCTGGCCTATAACGACGGCCACTCCGAGCAGTTGATCGCCCAGACACTTAAGGAGACCGGCGCGCAGGCCATCGTCGCCACCAAAGTCCCGCCGAAGAACCGCGTCTGGCCCGCCCAGCCAGGCATTGCGATCGGCGAAGTCTTCCCTTACGACTACGTCATCGAGTGCACCGGGACTTCGCTTCGGAATCTCGGCGCGGAACAGATCCAACTCCAGCAGTTCCACGTCTGGAACCCGGAGTGGATCGCCAGCGACGAATGGAAGCGCGCAATCGAGGACCTGAAGAAATCCGGCAAGGTGAAGTTCTTCGGCATCTCGATCAACGATCACCAGCCCGATTCCGCTCTCGACGCCATCCGCACTGGCCTGATCGACACCGTCCAGGTCATCTACAACATCTTCGACCAGAGCCCCGAGCGCAATCTTTATCCGCTTTGCGAGGAACTCAACATTGGCGTCCTGGCCCGCTGCCCGCTCGACGAAGGCGCGCTCACCGGCGCCATCACGCCCGAAGTCGAATTCGACCCCGAGGAGTTCCGTGCCTTCTATTTCCGTGGCGACCGAAAGAGTGAGGTGTTTGCAAAAGTAAACTCACTTCGAGCCGATCTCGAAGCCGCCGGTGTCGTGGAATCCCTGGCGTCAACGGCTTTGCGCTTCACTCTCACTCCCAGCGCCGTCTCCACCGTCATCCCCGGAATGAGAAAAGTCCGGAACGTCTCGGCCAATCTCGCCGTCTCAAGCATGGGGCCGATCCCCGCGCCGATCCTGGAGGTCTTGAGAAAACATGCTTGGGATAAGAATTACTATTGTTAGCTTCCTGCTCTGCGCCGCCCTCAGCGCGCAGACCGTCTGGATGCCTCTCGACGAGGGCAACCTCTGGATTTACCGCGCTTCCGGCGCCGCTGGCGCGGCCAGCTATACCGTGCGCGTCGATCGCGCCGCTACGTTCGGTTCACGAACCTATTACTCCGTAGTCACGGAAGGCCAGATCACCGGCTTCATTTCGGCTACCCCTCTATCTCCAGGCGACACGGTCCTCGTCTCCGGCAATGGCCCGCTCTGGCTCCGCAACTCCGACGATGGCCGCATCATGATGTGGGACGAGAGGACCTCCTCCGAGCGGGTCTGGCTCGACACCGCCGCCAAGCCGGGCGGGACATCCGAGTCGTCTGTGGATCCCTGCAACCCAACCAGCACGGTCGTCTCCCGCGAGGCCAAGTACTCCGGCCCCATCGGTGACTTCGACTACGCCCTTCAAATCCGCTACGGCCCCGGCGGCTGCGCCGACGCTGGACTCGAATCCGACTTCCTCCTGCCCTGGGTTGGCCTTGTCAGCCGCACAGCCCAAACCTTCGCCGGGCCACGCCGCTACGACCTTGTCTACGCCCGCCTCGGCACAGCCACCGTCGTCTCCGCACCCGAACTTACCTTCTCGCTCACCATCGACCGTCCCGTCTACACCGCCAACCTCATGCCGCCTGTCGTCCCGGACAACGCCATCCCGCGACTCTACGCCCGCATGACGCTGCGCAACACCACAGCCACGCCCGTCACGCTCGAATTCGCCACCGGCCAGCAATTCGAAATGGTCCTGTGGAACGACCAGGGCACGCCGGCCTGGCGCTGGTCCGACGGTAGGGCCTTCACTCAGGCCTTCCACAACATCACCGTCTCAAAGGGCGAGAAGGTCTGGACGGAGACCATCCGTCTCGCCGCCGCGGACGCAGCCGGCGGCATGGGGCCGCTGCCCGAGGGCCGCTACGTTCTCGAATGTTGGCTCACCACCACCGAAGGCCGCACCTTCACCGCTTCTGTGCCGCTGACTCTGAACCACGTGCATTAAGGTTCGTCTCAAACAGCTTCAGGATGCGCCGGTATTCGTCCGCCCAACTCGTGGGCTGCACGAATCCGTGATCCTCAACCGGATAGACCGCCACCTCCCAGTTCTCCTTGCGCAGTTCGATCAGCTTCTGCGCCAGGCGCACCGTGTCCTGGAAGTGGACGTTCACATCGACCATCCCGTGGCAGATCAGCAGCGCACCCTGTAGCCCAGCGGCATGGTAAATCGGTGAACTGCGCTTGTAGGCTTCCTGGTCCTTCTGCGGCAGGTTCAGGATGTTGGCCGTGTAACCGTGGTTGTAATGCGCCCAATCGGTCACCGGCCGCAGCGCCGCGCCCGCCGCGAAGACGCCCGGCTGCGTGAACATCGCCATCAAGGTGATGAACCCGCCGTAAGACCCGCCGTAGATGCCGATGCGCTTCGGATCGACGCCATGTTCGGAGACCAGCCAGCGGGCGGCATCCACTTGGTCGTCCAGATCCTTGCCGCCCATATGGCGGTAAATCGCCGTGCGCCAGTCGCGTCCGTACCCAGCCGAACCGCGGTAGTCAATGTCGATGACGACATATCCGCGTTCCATCAGCAGGTGGTGGAACAGGTACTCGCGAGCGTAATTCGACCAGCCCCGATGGATGTTCTGCAGGTAGCCCGCACCGTGGACAAAGATGACCGCGGGGCCACCCTTCTTCACGTTCGCGGGCTTGTACAAGTGAGCCGGAACCTGCGCCCCATCGCGCGCCGGGATCGAAACGATCGGCGTGTCGAGCCACTGACACGCCAGAAACTCAGGCGCCGGCGACGTCGTCACGCGCCGCATCGCGGCGCCCGGCTTGTTCTCCATCAGGAACAGTTCCGGCGGGCGATTCGTGTAGCTGTGGACCAGGGCCAGCATCCCCTCATCCGGCGACGCTTCGACCGTCTCCACCATCCCGGCCTCAGCCGTCACGCGGGTCCGCCTCCCGCCGTCCACGCCCATCTCATACACATGCCGCTCATGCAGGCTAGGCTCGCTCGTCACCATACGGAACCGCGTCTTGTCCCTCGTCAGCCTCGCCTCATCCACCTCCCAACTGCCCGAGGTCAACTGCTTCACTTCGCCCGTCTCCACATTCGCCGCGTACAGTTGCGACAAGCCTGTCTTCTCGCTCTGGAAGTACAACGTCTTGTTGTCCGCCAGCCAGCCGAGGCTGAACGATCCTGGCCCACCCACCCAGGCGTCGTCATGCAAATGGTCGATCACCTTCGTCGCGCCCGTCTGTACATCAACCAGAAACACCCACCGGTCCTTGTTATCCGCCGACCGCGCCACAACCGCCAACTTCCCATCCCTGCTGAACTGCGGTTGCAGGAGAGAGACATCCCGCGGCGTCTCTTTCCCCTTGTCGTCTGTCGTCTTCTGCCCGTGCTCAACCCACTTCAATTCGCCGGTCTCGACGTTCACCAGCGCCATTCGGCTCCTGCCCTGCCCGTCGCCCACTTTTGTCCGCGCCGGTTGCGGCTCCGTATAGCCGGACTCCGTCACGAACGCCGCCACCTGGGCCGACTTCGCGTCCGCTCCCGGCTCCCGCACCACCGCCACGACCGTCTTCTCATCTGGCGCCAACTGCATCGCGAAGACCTGTTGCCGGCCCTGCAAGATCCACGGCCTGCGCGGACTTTCTTTCTTGTCCTTTGCCTCCTGCTCCTCGCGCTTCTTCGCGCGCTCATCCACCACGCCCAGCAGCGCCCGCTCTTCTTTCTTCAGCGCCTCCTGGCTCTCGGTCCCCTTCTTCGGCTCAGCCGGCGGACTCCCTGCCGGCCGGATGTCGGTCAACTGTTCGACATAGCCATCGCTCAGCCGGATCGTGAACAGGTTCCCCGACCGGGAAAACGCGACCTTCGACCCATCAGCGGCGAAACGCGGACTCGCTTCCTGATCCCGCGCCTTCATCAACTGCCGCCGCTTGTCCGTCTTCCTGTCGTACACCCAGATGTCGCCCTTCTCGGCGAACGCCGCCATCTGCCTGTCCTCGCTCTCCACACCGGCAGCGGGCGGCGCCGTCTTGGCCTCCTCCTCGTTCAACTTACGTAAGCCCGTCCCGTCGCGTCCCGCCACCCACGTCTCGAACTCCTTTGTCAACGGGTCCAAATACTGCTTCCACTCGAAATAGACGCGCTGCCCGTCGCCCGACCACCTCAGCGCCCTCGGCGAATACCCATACAATCCCGGCCCGCGCATCAGTTCATCCACAATCAGCGGGACCGGCCCCGCCGCGCCCGGTGTCTGTGCCGGCGCAACCAGCGCCAACGTCAGGAGAAGAGTGATCGCGTGTCGCATGAAAGCAAAATTGTATCGTGACGGCCAAGCGCGCCCCGAACCCTCTGGTGCATAATGCGTGAAATGCGATTGTTGCGTCTGCTGCCCCTGATGGCCGCGTTCGCGGCGGCTCCACTTGCGGCTCAAGACGCCCCGAAGCCATCGGGGCCATCCCCCTTGGCCTTCGGGGCCGAGTTCATGCACAATGCCGGATCGCAGGACGTCGAGGCTCTCTCCGCAGCCATCCGGCTCGAACTTCTGAACGACCCCAAAGTCGTCCGCCGCGACCCCAACCTCGCCGCCCTCATCCGCGTCACCGAGCAGACCCTCAGGGTCAACAACAGCAATCTCGCCTGGGTTTTCGGCTCCCGGCTTCTCGCCTTTCTCCGCGGGGCGCAGTGGGGCGAGCCTCTCGATCTCGCCATCTCGCTCGACTTCACGCTCGACCGCCGCGTCATCGCCCCCGGCGGCCTCCTCCACGCCCGTCTTGGCCGCATTTTCCGCACCCCAACCCCCGGTCCATCCGCGCAGTTCCGGTTCAGTCTGAAAGACGCCTCCGGCAAGACCGTCTGGCAAGGCCCGCCCACGCCCGTTCCC
>CAZLDN010000150.1:0-11304 GCA_964558355.1 uncultured Candidatus Solibacter sp. | reverse complement strand
CAAACTGACAGCCGATTATTCTTGACAAACATCCTCAGATGTCTGACCCGTCCCAATGGGGTTTTCTGCATGATCTCGGCCTGCTATCATTCCTCGCACCCATCATACTGCCGCTTGATGAACCGCGACCGCAAGACTTGGTGGTCTGCGTGCGCGCCGTCGAGCGTCCCCGTGCCTTAGCGCGGTTGTCGGCGTGATCGACGAGATGGAACTGTTCCTTGGCCGCCGCTCGTTGTCCATCAATCACTTGCGCGAGATTACCGGGAGCTGAACTCCGCCTAGCGCCGCTCGGATTCATTGGAAATTCCGGCTGGGACGGGTCAGGCTGTCCCGGATTTGTCCCGGATTTCCTGACGGGAGCGCGGCCAGGGGGCCGCGAGCGGGCCGGGGGGCCCGCCCTCCGAAACGAAGCCGGATTCCATTGACGTTGGTTGGGTTGTATCGACCCTGTAAACGGCCGGGGGGCCAGTTCGGGTTCAGTTCAGGGGCCGGGCCCAGATGTTGCGAAAGCGCATTTCGGTGACTGGGGCGTCTTTGAAGCCGCTGTGGTCCTGGAGCTGGAGGGGACCGGGTTCGCACATGCCTTTCTTGTAGCGGACGGGGACGTTGTCCTGGACTAGGACTCCGTTGAGCAGGACCGTCATGCGGGCGTCCGATTGCGGGACGTTGCGTTCGCTGCATTTGGTCGCGTGGTAGAGGATGTCGTAGCTCTGCCACTGGCCCGCCGGGCGCGACGGGTTCGCCAGCGGGGCATGTTCGTCATAGATGCCGCCAAGCTGGCCCGTGGCGTAGGTCGGGTTGTTCTGGCCGTCGATGATCTGAACCTCGTTGATGCCTTGGAGGTAGACTCCGCTGTTGCCGCGCAGTTGGCCCTTCTGGTCCATCATCGGCGGCACTTTGAATTCAAGGTGCAACTGCACGTCGCGGAACTTCTGCTCGGTCTGGACACTGCCGGTGTAGGTGACGGTGACCATCTCGCCCTTCTCGGCTTTCCATTTCGCCGGACTTGCGTCCTTGCTGTGGACCCAACCCTTCAGGTCCTTGCCGTTGAACAGCACTACGGCGTCAGACGGAGCCGAAGCGCCTGTGCCGGGCGTGACTACCTTGGCCTGGGCATCGTCCTTGCCGCCGGCTGCCAGCGCGGGCGGGATGGGGATGGTCACCTTGCCGGTGGCGGCCCATTCAGCACCGCGGACGAGGGTGATCTTGTTGAGGGGTGTGGAAGCTGCGCCGAGGTCATGGCCGAGAACGGTGACGAACACTTTGCCCCGGCCCATCTGAGTTGTCCAGAACATGGGTTGGTCGATGCCGTCGCCGGGGACTGGCTGGCGGGCCTTTCCGCCATAGAGCGCGTGTTCGTCGTAGGCGGTGGCGAGGACGTGGTAGCCGCCAGCGGGTTGCCATTTGAGGTTGGCGTAGAGTTCGTCGAAGGGCTGGCGGAGTTCGGCACGCAGGCCTTGGGTGATGGGGTGGCCCGAATCGCGGATGGTGACTTTGAAATCGTGTGAGGCCGAGTGGTGGCCGTTGTTGGGGCGCCAGTTCGCGCCGCACATCTGTTCGTATTCGGTCCAGCCCTCGAATGCGGCCACGGAGAAGTGGAAGATGACGACGCCTTTGCCCGACTTCGAGAAGTCAATTAGAGCCTGCTGGGCGCGATCGCCCCACCACCACTTCTTGTCCTTGTTCTCGTAGTAATTGATGACGACCAGGTCGTAGGGAGCCAGCGTCTCGGGGCCTGCGCCGCGGAAGTCCTCATTGACACGGACCTCGAAGCGTCCGGTCGCTTCGAGCGTGTCCTTGAGGATAGGCGAGACGACGCGCCAGTCGTGGCCAACGGTATTCTGGCCGGTGATGAGAAGGGTCTGAATCTTTGCTGGTTGTGCTGGGGCCGGCGGCGCGGTCTGGGCGAGGGCCGGAATGGCGGCGGCGAGGAGGCAGGACAAAATGGATATCCGCATCTGGTTTTCTCCAGACTCCATTCTATCCGCAACAGGCTGGTTTTGAGTTATTGAAACCGGCGAGGTACAGGAGCAAGATGGAGGCGTTGCCGAGGAGGGTAGACATGGCGATGAACACGTCAGTTTTCCACCCAGTGCCCGTGCTGATGCAGCCGAAGACCTGGGCGTGCTGGTACACGAGTTTGCAGATGGTGGTGCGGTACTGCCGCGGGCGGGGTTTGGGCGGCTTTTTGCGGGACCCTTCGGAGGTGGCGGAGACTAAACAGCTCTACCAGGCTGACCAGGGGATCGGAACGGGACCCGCAGTGGGTGGGGGTTCCGGAACGAGAGAGGATCGCGAACCTGCTTGGATTCCCGGTCGTCTATGCGTCGCTGACCGAGGAGGGGTTGTGGGAGTTGGTGCGGGCGAACCCTTTGATCTACCTCGGACGGTGGTTGGGAGGCGTGAGCGGCCGCTGGATTGTGATTAACGGCATCTCGATGGACACGATTTCCATCACCGATCCGTCCGTTGGCCGGGAAAACTGGAACTACCGAAGATTCGTAACCAATTACCTATTGCAGACCTGCGACAGGCCACTGATCCATGTTCCCTAGGCGAGCTCCAGGCGGGTTGTTCAAGAGGCGGCGTGGCTCGCAGGGAGTTCAAGCCACCTAACCCTTGTATTTTGATTGATTCGCCAGCCTGATTCGAACATCTCGCGAATTCCTTGAATAGGTCGAATCCCGAATAAGCCATCCTCGCCGAAGTATCATCCCCATGCTCCGGCCCCACACCCGCCAGCCGGCGACACTTACAGCGGTGCAGCCTCCGGGCGGCTCGCCTCACTTACTCCGCGGTCATGTAAGGTTTGTATCCCGCGGCCTGCAAGGCCGTCCGCGCCGCCTCTGCATCCTCTTCGCGGCAGTAGAAGAACGCGCCGATCCGCTCGCTGACGAAGATGAAGCCGCCGCGGTAAGTGTCGGTCTCGATGAGGTAGTTGACGCCCGTCTGGTCGAGGACAGCCTCAAGGGCCTTGGCCTCTTTCAACCTGCCGGCGATGAACAGCAAAACCAGGTCAACGCCGCCGAAGAAATCCACATTCTGTCTCATGGATAAGCACCCATTCTCTCATGGAGTGCCGGCGATTCCACGGCCCACAATTACCCACGAAAGCCGCCCCACAACGCCCACTGCGCAGGCCGCGGGTCCCGGCAGGCATTTTCGACAGGGCGGGCTTCCCGGCGCGATTCCCGACAGAGCGAAGATCTTCGTGCTTTAATCGCCCAAGGATCCAGAGCCTTGCCTTCTCTTCACTCCGCCCGCAGCGTCAGGTTCGGATCCACCCTGGCCGCACGCCGTGCCGGAATCGCGGTCGCCAACAGCCCTACGGCCATCAGCACCGCCGGCGCCACCGCAAACGTGACCGGGCCGGTCGCACTCACCCCATAAATGAGGCTCCCCGCCGCCCGAGCCAAGGCGAGTCCGCCAACCACTCCGAGTGCGATGCCCAGCATCGTCACCGCGGCCCCGTGCCGCAACACCATCCAGACCACCTGCGATGCCCGCCCGCCCAAAGCCATGCGGAAGCCGATCTCTCGCGTCCTTCCCGCAACGGCGAAGCTGACCACGCCGTAAATGCCAATGGAGGCGATCAGCAGTCCCACGCCCCCGCACAGCCCGAACAGCGACGCCGCGAGCCGCGGCAGAAACAGCGCCTCATGCATCTGCTCCTCCATCGTCCCAGAAAAAGTGACCACTAGATCTGGATCCCGCTCCCTCAGCCGTTTCCTGATCATCTGGCCCATCCCCGCCGGATCCCGCGCCGACCGCACCATCAACGTCAACCCGCCGAAACTGCCTGGCGGCATTGGGGTCCAGCAACGGTTCGTACAGGATCGGCATCGCCTCGGTCTCCTGGAGCATCCGGCACTTTGTATTCGCCGTCACCCCGACGATCCGCCCCCACCGCCCGGCGTTCGAGACCCGCCGCCCGATCGGATTCTGGCCGGGATACAGCCTCCGCGCCAGCTCCTGGTTGACGCTCACAATCGCTTCCGCCGAACCCGCCATCCCAAAATCGGAGCCGGCCAGCAATCGTGTCCCGGCTGTCTCGAAGAACCGCGGCCCCACGGTCAGGATTGCGGACTGTTCGCCATCGGCGCCCTCTCTACCCTCGGCCCAGACCCTGTTGACAGTGCCCGCCAGAGCGCGTGGCTCAGTACGACTTTAGCCGGCGCTCCGGCCACGTCGTCCTCACCTGCAACGAAGCCGCGGCCCAATGCGAATGCCGGCTTCACGACGTCGAAGTAGTTGGCCGCGACCATGAACGCCCAATAGCGCCGCGCCCCCTGTCCCTCGCTCAGGCCTGCCGGAATGAACGGCGCGAATGCCGCGAACCTTTCCCACGCTCTCGATCCCTGCGCCAGGTCCCGCACGTCCGGATACGACATCGAGCCGCCCGGCGAGCCCTTCTTGATGCCCGTGATCGCCATCAGGCGATCCGCGCCGGTAACGGGCAGCGGCCGGAAAAGGGCGAAGTTCACGATGCTGAAGACGGTCGAACAGGCGCCGACGCCAAGCGCCGCGGACAGGATCGCCACAGCCGCGAATCCCGGCGTCGCGCCGCAGGCTGCGCGCCCCATACGGCAGGTCCTGCCAGAAGTCCGGCACGTAGCGCGAGATCCAGATCTCCCGCGACTCTTCCTGCTTCTGTCCGAAGTTGCCGAAACGGCGCCGCGCTTCGGCCCGCGCGTCCGACTCGCTCAGCCCGTTACCGCGCAACTCGACCGTCGCCTCTTCGATGTGAAACTCCATCTCGGCGCGTAGCGCCGCTTCCCGTTCCGCGCCGCCGAGCCAGTATTTCAGCCGTCGTGTCAGCATCTCCAATTACCCCATCCCCATGACCCGCGCGATGGCGAGCGTGAGCTGTCCATAGCGTTTCGTCTCGTGGGCCAGTTGTTTGCGGCCATCGGGCGTCAGCCGGTAGATCCGCGCCTTCCGGTTGTTGGGCGTGAGTCCCCACTCGCCGTCGATCCAGCCATTCAGTTCAAGCCGCTGCAGGGCGGGTTAGAGCGAGCCTTCCTCGATAACGATCTCTTCTCCCGACGACTGCTGTATGCTCTGCACGATCGCGTAGCCATGCGGATTGCCCCGTGTGAGCGTCTTGAGGATGAGCATGTCGAGCGACCCTGGAAGCGAATCGTTCTTCTGACCTTTGCGTCCCATACCAAGAATTCTTAGCCTCTCGTGTGTTGACTACGAATCTGTCCGCGGGAATGTTCCGCGGAATTCTGGGTGTGACCGGCTCTCTCTCGCACAGCCGAGCCGGTGCGCCTCGTGCAGAGTGGCTGCCCGGGCCAGCGCGCATGGCGTATGCTGGCTCCATATGCGCACGCTCGCATTGTTGCCGACCTTCGCGCTGGTCACGCCGGCCGCTGAGATCGTCGATGCCGCCGCAAACGCGCGAATCCGCCAGGAGGCGATAGAAAAGTCGCAAGTGATGCGTCACCTGTCGGGATTGACGGACCGCTATGGTCCGAGGGTGACGGGGTCGCCGAACCATGAAGCCGCGGCGCGTTGGGCGGCGTCGCAGTTGACGTCTTGGGGCTTGAAGAACGCGAATCTCGAGCCTTGGGATTTCGGGCATCCGGGCTGGGTGAATGAGCGGGCGGCGGGTTTTCTGACCGCTCCGTCGAAGGACAATCCCGTCATGGAAGTTCTGGCTTGGACGCCATCGACAGAGGGCCGGGCGCGTTCGAGTGTCGTGCGGATCGAGCCGCCATCGCCGGCCATGAAGGAAGAACTGACAGCCTATCGCGCGGCGAACGCAGCCAAGGTGAAGGGCAAGACCGGGTAGCGAATAGTGAGCGCGACCTTCATGCGATATCCAGCAATGAGGCGGTTCTGGTTGACGATCGCGTTGGCCGGCGCGTTGACGGGTCAGCCGCGCCAGGAGATCGTGGTCTCGCCGGACGAACTGGTGCAGGTCAAACTTGTCATCGACGGCGATGAGATCCGCTATTCGGCGGCACTGGGCGGCAAGCCGGTTGTGCTCGATTCGCCTCTTGGCCTGACCGGATGGCCGGCCGGCAAGTTCAAGTCGGCCACACAGAAGACGGTTCTCGGGACATGGAAGCCGGTCCACGGCGAGCGCGCCATCATCCCAGACAATTACAGGGAACTCGCGCTCTGCTTCGAGCGGGTGACGATTCATTTGCGCGTATATGAAGAGGGCTTCGCGTTCCGCTACCGTCTGGAAGGCCGCGGGCCGTTCGAGCTTGCTGGCGAGGAGACGCGCTTCCGGTTCCCGCCGGGCTCATTCGCGTGGCAGGAGCATGGCACGGAAGGCGAGTACGAGCGCGTGAGCGTGGCCGATGTGAAAGAGAAGTGCGAGCGGCCGCTGACGGTCGAGATCGGCGGCGGAAACTGGGCGGCTCTGGCCGAGGCGGGCCAGGTGAACTACCCGCGCATGTTGCTTGGTCCGGACGGCGGCGGCGGCCTTCGGCCCAACCTCGATGCGCCGGTCAAGGGCGCGCTGCCGTTCGAAACGCCATGGCGCGTTTTTGTTCTTGGGCGGGCGCCGGGCGACCTGATGGAACGCAACTACCTGCTGCTGAATCTGAACCCGCCACAGGCGCGGGACTATTCGTGGGTGCGTCCAGGAAAGGTCATGCGAGAAGTCACGCTTTCGACCAGGGGCGGAAAGGCGGCGGTCGATTTCGCGGTGCGGCGCGGGATCGACTACATCGAATACGACGCGGGTTGGTATGGACACGAATACGATGACGCCTCCGACGCTCGTAAGGTGGCTCCCGACCCGAAGCGCATCGCTGCCATCCCCGATCACGGCGGACTGGACATCGAAGAGGTCATCCGGTACGGCAAGGCAAGGAACGTCGGCGTGATTCTCTACGTGAATCGCCGGGCGCTCGAACGACAGCGCGACGAGATCTTCCCGCTCTACCGCAAGTGGGGCGTGGCGGGGGTGAAGTTCGGATTTGTGCAGGTGGACGGCCAGCAGTGGCCGAAATGGCTGGTGGAGTCGGTGCAGAAGGCGGCCGATCACAAGTTGATCGTGGATGTCCATGACAGTTTCCGTCCGAGCGGCTGGCAGCGGACTCATCCGAACCTGCTGACAGCCGAGGGCGTGCGCGGCAACGAACACATGCCGTCCGCATCGCACAACGCCACGCTGCCGTTCACGCGCGCCGTGGCCGGCCCCTACGACTACACGATCTGCTGGACCACGCCGCGACTCAAGACGACGCGCGCGCACCAGATGGCGATGAGCGTGGTTGTCTATAGCCCGATGCAGTTCCTGTTCTGGTACGACAAGCCGGAGCAGATCGAAGATGCGCCGGAGCTTGAGTTCTTCAACGAACTGCCGGTGACCTGGGACGAGACGCGCGTGCTGGCTGGAGCTGTCGGCGAGTATGCCGTCGTGGGCCGGCGGTCGGGCGTTCGCTGGTATCTCGGCGCCATCACGAACGAACGGCCGCGCACCGTTGAATTGCGGTTGGGGATGCTGGCTCCGGGCGCTCCATTCACGCTCAAGACATACTGTGACGGCGGATCGAAGACCGCGGTCGCCGTGAGCGAAACAGCCATCAAGGGCGGTGAACCGCTGACGCTCAGCATGGCGGGAAGCGGCGGCTGCGCCGCTATCGTCGAGCCGGCGAAGTAGGCCGCTGCCTCGGAAGCAATGTCTGGCTCATCGAGGCCGGGCGGGCTGAAGCCCTTCGCAGGCTGAAGCCTGCCCCACTGGGGCGCTCAGCTTGCGACTTGGATGCGGGCCAGCAGGGAGTCCTCGAAGCCATAGTCGATCTCGACCCTCATGTGGTGCCGTACGTACCAGCGGTAGGATTCCTTCAACCCGTCGGCGAAGGGCGTGGACTTGAAGCCTAGCACGCGCTGCGCCTTGGCGACGATCATTGTGATGGGCGGAATGTCGAAATAGGTTCCGAAGTAGAGCTTCGGGCCGATCGGGTGGCCGCCCAGGCGCATGATCTTCTCGCGCGGCATGCGGACGGTCTGGGCGGGCTTTCCGGCAGCCGCGGCAATGGCTTCGACCACCTCGGCCTGAGTCAAAGGACGCGGGCAGGCAATGTTGAAAGCGTGGCCGGCCACGCCGGGCGCTTCCATGGCCTTCACGCAGGCCTGGGCGAGGTCCTTCACATAGACGAATTGCATCAGACGCCTGCCGTCGCCGGGCAGGATCACGGGGCGTTTGTCGCGGATGCGGTCCCAGAAAAACTGTTCGCGGTAGAAGGGGTTGCCGGGGCCATAGACGAAAGGAGGACGGATGGTGACCACCGGCGTCCCATGACGCTGGTGCAGGCGGAAAAGCGCCCGCTCGCTCTTGGCCTTTTGCCTGACATAGCGGTCGGGGTGATCGTCCATCGCAAGGGCGTCGCCCTCGTGGTGGTTCAACCCCTCGGAGTACGCAGCCACGCTTGACATGAAGACGTAGCGGGAGATCTGGCCGTTGAACATCCTGGCGGTCTCTTCAACCACGTGCGACGGCGTTCCGCGCTCCCAGTCATACGCATTGTCGAAGACAACATCGAAGCTCTTGCCCGCGACAGCCGCCTTCACCGACGCGACATCGTTGCGGTCTGCCTGCAGATTGACAACCTTCTTGCCCAGGTCGTGGCTCGGCTTGCGGTGCAGCACGGTCACGTCATGCCCGGCCTTCACCAGGTTCATGACCGTCTGCTTGCCGATAAACAAGGTCCCACCGATGACGAGAACTTTCATCGTTGCGTTTACACGCCTCCCGTTTCAATCAGAACTGAAGGGCGATGGCCGCGCGCGAAGGCGCGGCCCGCCGTCTAGTCGTAGTACTCAAGGCCAAGGTGCGTGATCAGATCCTCGCCACGCATCCAACGCAGGGTGTTCTTCAACTTCATGAGCTGGATGAACAGATCGTGTTCGGGATACAAGCCCGGCACGGTCATCGGAGCCTTGAAGTAGAAGCTCAACCACTCCTGGATGCCCTTCATTCCAGCGCGCTGCGCCAAGTCCATGAAGAGCACCAGGTCCAGGACTATCGGAGCCGCCAGGATCGAGTCCCTGCAAAGGAAATCGATCTTGATCTGCATCGGATAGCCCAGCCAGCCGAAGATATCGATGTTGTCCCAACCCTCTTTCGAGTCGCCGCGCGGCGGATAGTAATTGATCCTCACCGCGTGATAGAGGTTCTTGTAGAGCTCAGGATAGAGATCCGGTTGAAGGATGAAATCGAGTACCGACAGCTTGGTCTCTTCTTTCGACTTGAAGCTGCCCGGATCCTCCAGAACCTCTCCGTCGCGGTTGCCCAGGATGTTGGTCGAGAACCACCCGCTGATGCCCAGCATCCTCGCCTTGAGGGCCGGCGCGAGCAGCGTCTTCATGAACGTCTGGCCGGTTTTGAAGTCCTTGCCGCAAATCGGCAGAGCCCGGTCGCGCGCCAGGTCCCGCAGCGCGGGAATGTCGTGGGTCAGGTTCGGCGCGCCGTTGGCGAACGGCACTCCACACAGGAGCGACGCATAGGCGTAGATCTGACTGGGGGCGATCTCGGGGTCGTTCTTGCGCAGGCCTTCCTCGAACGAAGCTAGGGTCTGATGCACATCGGCGGGACGGTGGAAGACTTCGGTCGATCCGCACCACACCATGACGGTGCGGGCCACGTTGTTTGACTTCTGGAAGTTGCGGATGTCGTCCATCAGCGCCTGGGCCTTGTCCATCTTCGTGCCTTCGGTTTTCACGTTGGGCCCGTTGATGCGCTTGACGTACTCCTGTTCGAAGACCGCCTTCATCGGCTTCAGCGCCGCGAGCGGCTCCTTCACCACTTCAAGAAGGCTCTTTTCGAGGACAGCGGCGTTGAGAGCGGACTCGTACGCGGTGTCCTCGTAGATGTCCCAGCCTCCAAAGACCATGTCATCGAGGCCAGCCAGCGGAACAAAGTCGCGAATGTAGGGCGTGCGGCCTTCGGTCCGTTTGCCCAACCGGACGGTGGCCATCTGGGTCAGCGATCCGATCGGCAGCCCGGCGCCGCGCTTCACTGCTTCCACACCGGCGACGAACGTTGTCGCCACAGCGCCCATGCCTGGTATCAGCACACCTAGCTTGCCTTCGGCTGGCGCAATCTTGACGGGGGGTTCTACAGACAAGAGAGGAAACTCCTTTTGTGGGCATCAAGTCCGCTGACCGATACCCTAATTGTTATACTAACAGGCGCATGAGCGGCCGCGCGATGGCGACCATTTCCACGATCCTGGCCGACGACGAATCCCTGGCCCTCGACGAGCTGATTTACCTGCTCAAGGACCACACTGAAATTGAGGTCGTCGCCACCGCTTCCAACGGTTTGGATGCCGTCGAGAAAATCGAAAAGCTGGAACCGGACCTCGTCTTTCTGGACGTCCAGATGCCGGGACTCGACGGACTGGGCGTCATCAACCGGCTGCGGGAGAGCCAGGTCCCTCTACCGGCTTTTGTTCTCTGCACCGCATACGAGCAGTACGCCCTCGAAGCCTTCAAGGCCGAAGTCCTCGACTACCTGCTCAAGCCGATTGAACGCGAGCGTCTCGCGCAGACGATCGGCCGTCTGCGGCGCACATTCCTCGAGCCCGAGGCTGCGCCGGCGGTTCCCGCCGCGCCCTCCGCCGTGCCCGCCAAACTGATCGTCAGAAGCGGCGGCCGCAACTGGATCGTCGATGCGTCCGATATTGTCTACGCAACGATCGAGGACGGCTTAATCACCGTGGTCGCCACGACGGTGGAAGGCCAGTCGAACTACAAGACGATCGAGGAACTGCAGTCCGCCCTCGATGCGTCACATTTCTGGCGCGTTCACCGAAGTTATCTGGTCAACGTGAACCGAATCAAGGAAGTGGTGCCCTGGTTCAAGTCCAGCTACCAACTGCGGATGGAGGACAAGCGGGGCAGCGAGATTCCGGTCAGCCGCGTGCAGACGAAACGTCTACGCGCGATGTTCAAGCTGTAGTGTGGTTTCGCTGAAGCCTGTAGACGGCTTGATGACGGCCGGATAAGGAGCCGGACCAGGGGGTCCGGTGCGGACGAGGGCGTCCGCCCCACTGTACTTGTTGATGGATGAAATGGTGCGGACGGGGAGACTCGAACTCCCATGGGTCGCCCCGCCAGAACCTAAATCCAATAAGTTCTTTGTTTTGAGATACTTCGAGATGCTCTGAAGTATGCTGAAGCCGTTGAAAACAATATCTGGCGTAAACTGAAGTTGGCGGAGATGTCACACCCGAGTCACACTAACATTCCCCTGAAGGGTTGTTTTATACACCGCGCATTCGGTAAGTGCGCATAGACGACGCAGGATCTGGTTCGCGGCCGCCCACTCATCAAACT
>CAZLDN010000149.1:0-11624 GCA_964558355.1 uncultured Candidatus Solibacter sp. | reverse complement strand
GGGCAGAGGACGAAGTGGGCGTACTTGGCCAACTGCGCGGCGACAGGGCCGCGGCACTGTTCGAGGACGACGGCGATGGGGCCGCCGGGATAGGCTTGGGCGAGCTGCGTGGCCCATTGGTCAATGGCTTCCGGAGTGTTGATGAGCCAGCCGGTTTGGGGCCGGCTGGACTCGGATGTGGACATGGCCCAGGCGTGCTGGCGGTCGCCCCAGTCGAGGGCGATGACAGCGGCGTAGGCGGTTTCGGGGAGTTGTGAGGGGATCATGGAAAGCCTCCTGATGCGAAATATTGCCGGCAGGCTTTGCTTCCGCGAAGGCCTTATAGTACAGTCAGGCTGGTTGGGCCAGACGACATCCAGAGGATTCGTTCTGGAAGCAAAGCGGTCCCCGCGGCGCGAAGTCCTGACACGAGACATTCGAGTGTCTGCTGTCCCTATTCGTGGCCGCGGGGTGCCGGACTACTCACAGTGCTAACGCCATTGGACGGCGGTTGCAAGGGCGGCGAAGAATGATTTCCACAGATGAACGCCGGCGGCGGCTGTGGAAAACGCGCTTCGCTCAAAACACGCCCATACCAGCTATAAGGCTGTCCCAGGTTCGTCCCAGGTTCCGCGGCGGCGTGGAAGTCGTTGTTTATCAGTGAGATAGCGAATGGGGCGGAGCGGTGGGTCAGTTGCGATGAATTTGCGAAGTGGTCAGGTCAGTCTGTCGCCTTCGCCTTCGCCCTTCCTTCGCCCTTCCTTCGCCCTTCGCTGGCCACCCCCTCGCTACACTCCTCCCAAGTGGCACTCAAACATTTTGGACACGTGTGGTTGGAAGGAGGCGGCTTAGTTGACGTGTCTCCTTGAAGTGTGATAAGGCTTCAGTGCCACGTGTGTGGCAGAGTTCTTACAGTATGAAGGGACCTGAACATGCGTAACCGGCGTCTCGCTTTTCCAATCGCCGCCTCGGCGGTTCTGTTGCTGCTGTGTACCTTTGCGGCGATGGGTCAAACCGCCCAAGTTGCCGGTCGAGTCACGGACTCGACGGGAGCGGTGGTGCCTGGGACCAATGTCACGGTGACCAACGTGGCCACCAATATTGGCAGAACCACGCAGACCAACGCGGATGGTTATTACGTGGTTCCGCTGCTGCAGCCCGGCGACTACTCGATCATGGTGGTACGGCCGGGATTCAAGACGATTACGAGGTCCGGGATCATCCTCGAGGTGAATCAGAGGGCGGAACTCGACTTCACAATCGAGGTCGGCGCGGTGACTGAGAAGATCCTCGTTACGGCGGACGCTTTGCAACTCAACACAGTTGAAGCCAGCCAGGGCCAGGTGATTGAGAACAAGCGAATCGTCGACATGCCGCTCAACGGACGCGACTATACGCAACTTGCCCTGCTTTCGGCCGGCACGGTCCAGTCGATCGGCAGCAGCCGCTACGGCGGATTCAGCTCCGGCGGGATGCGCGTGACCCAGAACAACTTCATGCTCGATGGCATCGACAACAATCCGAACGAACTGGCCGGCGCACAGCGCCGCAGCGAAATGGTTCAACCTTCCATCGATGCCATCCAGGAGTTCAAGGTCCAAACGAACGCCTACGGAGCGGAGTACGGACGTGCAATGGGGAGCGTGGTCAATGTCAGCCTGAAATCTGGGACCAACAATCTCCACGGCACCGCCTTCGAGTTTCTCCGCAACGAGAAGCTGGACGCAAAGAACTTCTTCGATGCCCCCACGAAACCCAAGCCGCCGTTCAAGCGCAACCAATATGGGCTCTCCCTTGGCGGTCCGGTATTCATTCCGAAGCTCTTCGACGGGAGGAACCGTATCTTTTTCTTCGGCGACTTCGAAGCGGGCAAGGTCCGCGAGAGCAGCACGACCTCGAGCACCATCCCGTCGGCGAGAATGCGCGCCGGGGACTTTGGCGAATTGCTGACGGCCTCGAACAAGAAGATCACCGACCCATCCACTAAGCTACCGTTTCCCAACAACGTGATTCCGTCGAGCCGCTTCGACCCGGTGGCAAAGACGTTGATCGATCTCTATCCGTCGCCGCAGAACGCGAATCTGAGCGCCAACTACCTGGTGAACTCGCCGGTCAAGGTCGACACCATGCGGTGGGACTTCAAAACCGACGTGAACCTGGGCAGCAAGGACACCATGAACTGGCGGCTCAGCAAAATGGACACCAGCAACCCAGCGGTGCTGCCGCTGCCGGCTCCCGCTTATGGAGGCGGCCCCTATGACTGGATCACTGAAGGCTACAACACGGGGGTTACGTGGAATCACATCTGGACCCCCGATTTGATCATGTCGATCCGCTCCGGCTGGAATTTCTCGCTATTTAAGCGGGATAATCCAGCCGAGACCAACGGCGAACTGTTCAACCGCAAGTACGGAATCAAAGGGGGCAACGACAGCATCCCTGGCGGCTTCACTCAGATGGGGATCACGGGTTACCGGGCGGTGGGCATCGGCGCCAACAACCCGGTGGATCGCGATTCGCAGAACCGGCAATTGAGCGGCGACGTGACTTGGATCTTCGGCAAGCACACTCTGAAATTCGGGGCCAATCAGCTCTGGTCGCAGAACAATATCTACAACATCCGGAACGAGATCGGCGGGTACACATTCAATGGCCGCTTCACGACGGACGGCGCGGCCGACTTTCTCCTGGGCATGGCAAGCGTCTTCTCGTGGGAGTCCCGGCTTCAAGTGGACCTGAGGAGCAGCAACACCGGCCTGTTTATCCAGGACGACTGGAAGGTGACGCCGAAGCTGACGGTGAACCTGGGGCTGCGCTACGAACTGGTCCTGCCGTTCATCGACAAATACGACCGCATCGGCATTTTCGATAACTACACCGACCCGAACAACCCGCGCCTGATCTACGGCGGCAGCGAGGGCAAGGACCGTTACAACCGCGCGATGTACGCCATCGACAAGAATAACTTCATGCCGCGTGTGGGATTTGCTTACAAGCTGACGCCGAAGACGGTGATCCGCTCCGGATATGGGATCTTCTATAACTACCTGGAGCCGCTGGGCGACGGCGAGTACCTGATCGGCAATCCGCCTAACGCTTTCGGCATCTCGTTGGCGTCAAGCGCCACGGTGCCGGCGGTTCTGCTCAAGGACGGGCCGCCGGATGGCGCGCTGGATTTCAAGAAAGCATCGGGATTGACGTTCGTTGCCTACGAACGCCGGCCCGACATCGGTTACGGACAGCAGTGGAATTTCAACATCCAGCGGGAGCTTGCGAATGACTGGCTGATTGAGGTGGGCTATTCGGGATCGAAGGGCACTCACCTGCTCATGCGTTATGAAGACAACTATTCGCCGCCCGGTCCTGGCAACCTGAACGCCAAGCGGCGCTACACGAGCGTCGAGATACCGGGCACGGGCATCATCACCTCGCCGCTGGGTCCGATCTACGGCTACCACAACAACTCGAATTCAAACTACCACGCCGGCATGGTCAAGGTAGAGAAGCGCTTCTCGCAAGGATTCACACTGTTGAGCTCCTACACGTTCTCCAAGAACATCGGCGACATCTGCGGTAACGCGGCAGCGGGCGATGCGGGCGGTTGCGGCTACCAGGACGTCCGCAACCTGCGGACGGAGCGGGGCGTCGACAACCAGGATGTCCCTCATCGCTTCATCACCAGCGGCATTTACGACCTGCCGGTTGGAAGGGGCCGGCGATGGGGATCGAACATGCATCCCGCGGCTAACGCCATCCTGGGCGGTTGGTCGACGGGCAACATCATTGTTTGGTCCGCCGGCCAGCCGTACAGCATTACGGTACCCGGCAATCCGGCCAATACGGGCGACCGGGTGATCGTGAACCGTCCGAACCTGGTGGGCGACCCTTATGCCGGGGAGCGGACACTCGATCGGGACTTCAACACTGCCGCATTCGTGGCCAACGCCCAGTACACGCTCGGCAACCTCGGACGCAACACCATGCGAGACCGATCTGACTTCAACTGGGACTTCTCGGCGCTGAAGGACTTCCAACTTACCGAGAAGCTCCGCTTGCAGTTCCGTTTCGAGGCGTTCCACGCCTCGAACACGCCGCGCTTCGGCGGACCGGGCCTCAGCCTTGGAACGGCCGCGTTCGGCAAAATCTCCGGCGCCGGCACGCCGCGCAACCTCCAGTTGGGATTGAAGTTGGTCTGGTAAGTCGCGGGGTGCGTCCTCGCCTGGCGGAGGGACCATCCGTGGTCACGAATCGAAGGAAACGGGCGGCGCCAGGCCAATGGTAAGGGACTGATTTATGGCTGGTATGGATAGGTTTTGCGCGAACGCGATTTCCACAGCCGCCGCCGGCGCGCAGCCGTGGAAAACGCTCCTCACCGCCCTTGCGTCCAGCGCCCGGCCGGGGGACGGATCGCGGCGCCGGGTCGACGTGCGGGATCGAATCGTGTTTCGCGTTTCCACACTGGGCAGTGGGGCGTACGTGTTTGGCGAGGAGTGGAGATAATGGGGCGGAGGAGGAGATCCGGATGATCAGCAGAAGAGGTTTTCTGGGCGGGTTGCCGGCAATGGGCAGTTTGATGCAGGGTGGCCAGAGGCCGAACATCGTCCTGGTGTTTTCCGACGACCACGCGTATCAGGCGATCTCGGCTTACGATGGGCGGCTGAACCGGACTCCGAACATCGACCGGATTGCCAGGGAAGGCGTGCGATTCGACAACGCCTTGGTGACCAATTCGATCTGCGCGCCGTCGCGCGCCGTTGTGTTGACGGGCAAGTACAGCCACATCAATGGCGTCATCGACAACCGCATGAAGTTCGACGGATCGCAGCAGACCTTTCCCAAACTGTTGCAGCGGGCCGGTTATCAGACGGCGCTGTTTGGCAAATGGCACCTGCAATCGCAGCCGACCGGCTTCGACGCATGGGAGATCCTGCCGGGCCAGGGCAGCTACTACAATCCCGATTTCATCACGCCCACGGGCCAGAAACGGTGCGAGGGGTATGTCACCGACATCACCACCGGCGTCTCGCTCGACTGGTTGAACAGCCGCGACAAGTCGAAGCCGTTTCTGCTGATGTGCCAGCATAAGGCGCCACACCGCAACTGGTGCCCGGCGCCGGAGAAGCTGCATATGTACGACGGGGTGACGTTCCCGGAGCCCTCAAATCTGTTTGACAACTATGAACACCGGGCGTCGCCGGCGCATAAGCAGGCGATGGAGATCGACCGGCATATGCGGCTGGGGATGGATCTCAAAGTCGTGGGCGACACCGCCGATCTGCAAGGTCCGGTGAACGAGCTGAAGCGGATGAACGAGACGCAGCGGCGGATCTGGGAGGCGGCGTACCGGCGGAAGAACGAGGAATTTTTCGCGAAGAAGCTTCAGGGTAGGGAATTGGTGCGGTGGAAGTATCAACGGTACATGCAGGATTATCTGGGCTGCATCTCGTCGGTGGATGACAGCGTGGGGCGGATCCTGAACTGGCTCGATGCGGCGGGCGAGGCGGAGAACACGATTGTGGTCTACAACTCGGACCAGGGATTCTATCTGGGCGAGCACGGGTGGTTCGATAAGCGGTGGATCTATGAGGAGTCGATCCGGTCGCCGATGTTGGCGCGCTGGCCGGGGGTGGTCAGGCCGGGGATGGTGTCGAAGGAGATGGTGGCGAATCTGGATTTGGCAGAGACATTCCTGGACGCGGCAGGCGTTGCCGTGCCTCCGGACATGCAGGGGCGCAGCCTGGTTCCGATTCTGAAAGGGGCGGCGCCAGGGGATTGGCGCACGAGTTTCTACTACCACTACTACGAGGGCGGCGTGCACGACGTGGCGCGGCACTATGGGGTGCGCACGGGACGGTACACGCTGGCGCATTATTACGATTCGAACGAGTGGGAGCTGTTTGACAGGGAGAAAGATCCGCGGCAGATGAGGAGCGTGTATGGCGAGGCGCGGTATGGGGCGGCGGTGAAGGAATTGAAGGCGGAACTGGAGCGGCTGCGCACGGAGTTGAAGGCGCCGGAGAAGGATCCGGACAGGTAGAGGCGTGACCGGAGGGAGCGCTATCGCGACTGACTTGTTTGGGGCTGGAGATGAGTGGGCGGGCCGTTCTCTTGCTCGCGAGATCAGCCACACTCGCGGAGCCGGACCGGGGGGTCCGGCGCGGACGCGGGCGTCCGCCTTCCGGGAGTGATCGGGAATTTCTAGTGGGCGCTGCTGGGTGGTTGAGAATGGTCAGCGATGGATATAGAGTTGTAGCGCGCACTCCGTTGGGATTGCGGACCGTGGAGCGTCTCCCGTCAAGCTTTGACATTTCCCGACTCATCATGATGAAACGCAGGACATTTTTGAACGTCGCGGGGTTCGCCCCGCTGGCCGCTCAGGCGGCGGCCCGCCGCAAAACGCATGTGTCGATCCAGGCAGACCAGTTCTTCATCAACGGCAAGCCGACATACGCCGGCCGCTTCTATCAGGGGATGAAGATCGAAGGCCTGCTGATGAACGTGCGGGCCGTGCAGGCGACCTTCGACGATTTCAACCCGGAGACACGGGCGAAATGGGCGTACCCCGACACGGGCAAATGGGATCCGGAGCGCAACACGCGCGAGTTCCTTGCCGCCCTGCCCGAATGGCGCAGGCACGGGTTGCTGGCGATTACTGTCAACCTGCAGGGCGGAAGCCCCGAGGGGTATTCGAAGAGCCAGCCGTGGGAGAATACGGCGATCGATGCGGAGGGGAAGCTGCGGCTGGCGTATATGAGGCGCATGGCGAAGATCATCGAACGCGCGGACGAGTTGGGCATGGTGGTCATCCTTGGCTACTTCTACTTCGGGCAGGATCAGCGGGTGAAGGACGAGGCGGGGATCAAGCGGGCGGTGACGAATGCAACCAATTGGCTGCTGGACGGCGGCTACCGGAACGTGCTCGTCGAGGTCAACAATGAGACGGACGTAAGAGCGTACGATCACGATATTCTCAAGCCGCCGCGCGTGCATGAGTTGATCGATCTCGTCAAAGGCATTCAGCGGAGGGGGCGGCGGCTGCTGGTGGGGACCAGCTATGGCGGCGGCACGCCGGCGAGATCCAATGTCATCAAGGCGTCGGACTTCCTGTTGCTGCACGGCAACGGGCCGGACAACCCTGCCAGAATCCGAAAGATGATCGAGACTTCGCGCAGCGCGGAGGGCTACCGGCCGATGCCGGTGCTGATCAACGAGGACGATCATTTCCGCTTCGACGAAGCGGATAACCACATGATGGCCGCCCTTGGCCAGTACGTGTCGTGGGGCTACTTCGAACCTGGGAAGAGCGATTACTCGGACGGGCACCAGTGCCCGCCGGTGAATTGGGGGATCAATACCGAGCGGAAGAAGCAGTTCTTCACGAAGCTGAAAGAGGTGACCGGGGCATGACGGAGGGGAATATTGTAACGGCAATGGAAACTTCGTCCCGGAGCGTTCTTCTGAACTTCAGTCCGAAGAAGGCATAAGCACCGGGAAGCCAGAGGAGAGCACTGGTAGCGCAAGCGAGGTTATCCAACCGGCGCTCGATACTCCCCCACCGCACCAAGGCCGGCTTGCGCATCAGGCATAGCGCTGTGGCTTCCTCAGTGCATTTCCCGGTCGAATCCGTTCACCCCCGTGTTCAAATAGACCTATGATCCGACTCGTAGCCGCGACTCTCGTGCTTATCGGCCTTGCCGCCGGGCAACCCCTGGAATCCCAACTCCGCACCCGCGCCGAGCGCTTCGAAAAGACGCTGGCCTCCTCCGATCGCCTGATGCGGGCCTGGCTCGCTTCGGCCGACGCGGAAACGCTGCTGCTGCCCGACCGCGTCAATTCCGCCCAACGCGTCTACACGCCGCACAACTCCGGCGCCGATCTCTATCCCTATCTCATTCTCACGGCCCGTCTGACCGATCCCGCCATCTATCGGGGCCGCATGATGGAGATGCTGCGCAACGAGATCCGCTACACGTCGCACGCCGATGGCGTCCCCGGCAACTTCGATCTGGTCACGCGCAAGCTGGGGCCGCCGTCGCTTTTCGGCGCGGGCGAGTATGCCAAGGATGGCCTGGCGACGGTGACCGAGATGCTGGGGCGCACGCCGTGGTTCACCCGCATGGCCGACATGACCGCCGCCGCCATGCGCCGCGCGGCCGTCAAGTCGGATTTTGGCATGTTGCCCGCACGCGACGCGGAATTGAACGGCGACTTTCTCCAGGTGCTGGTCCGCCTCGCCGCCATGAACAACGACAACGAAGCGCTCGCCTGGGCGCGCCGCATCGGCGACGCCTACATCCGCGAGGTGCTGCCGAAGAACAACGGCCTGCCCTCGATGGATTGGGACTTCGAGAAGCACACCGGCGACGGCAAATTGAAGCTTCGCGACCACGGCAACGAGATCGTCGCCGGGCTGTTGATGCTCTACTGCCTGGAGCGCGACCTCGAAACCGAGCGTTTCGTGCGCTACCAACCCGTCATCGCGACCATGCTCGACCGCATTCTGGACTCGGCCAATCCCGACGGGATGCTCTATAACGTCATCGATCCCAAGACGCTGAAGCCCGTCGACGAGCGGCTGTCGGATAACTGGGGCTATGTCTACGGCGCTGTCTATGCCTTTTATCAGGCCACGGGCGACGTGAAGTATCGCAACGCCGTCGTGCGCGTTCTGAAGAACCTGCCGAAATACCGCAACTACGCCTGGGAGCCGTCCGGGAACGCGGCGGACAAGAGCCTTGGTTCATTCGACGGGTATGCCGATTCGATCGAAAGCGCGCTGTATCTGGTGAACCGCGAGCCGGTCCCGGAGGCGCTCGATTGGATCGAATCGGAGATGCGCGTCATGCAGTCGATGCAACGGTCCGACGGTCACGTCGAAGACTGGTATGGCGAAGGCAACTTCAACCGGACGTCGCTTCTGTACGCGCTGATGCAATCGGAGGGCGTGCGGCCAGATGCGTGGCGTCGCGGCCTGGGCATAGGCGCGGTGCGGGAAGGCGACGCGTTGAAGCTCTACACGACGGCGCGGGCGCGGCTCCAGTTCGACTACGCCCGCCACCGCCGGGTGATGAACTTCAAGCGCAATTACGTCCGGCTGAATGAGTTTCCAGAATGGTTCACGGTGGATGAGAACCGTATTTATACGCTTTCCCGATCGGGCGGGTCGGGGGTGATCACGCGCCTGGGATCGGAGTTGATCGAAGGCATCGAACTCGATGCCGGGCTGTGGACGGTGGCGCCGGCAAGGTAAGCGCGACGGGGCCGCGACTGGCGCGTTTTCGAGTAAGGAGCCATAGGTCCTTTGCTTCGGCAAGAAGCAGGGCGCTGACGCGCCGTAACCCAATCGCCGCCAACCCCGTCTGAGATGCAGGAGCCGGCCCGCGGGCCGGGTGTGAGACGTTCGATGACAAGACCACTGTTGGCTGCCCTGGCGCTGGCTGTCCTGCCGGGCTTGCAGGCGCAGGATGACGGGCCCGTGTTCCGCAGCGACGTGCGGCTGGTGCGGGTGGATGCCCAGGTGGTGGACGGGTCCAACAAGGCGATCCTGAATCTGCAGGCGCGCGACTTCCGGCTGATCGAGAACAGCCGCAACCGCCAGATCAAGAACTTCCTGGCCGAGGACATGCCCGTCGATGTCCTGCTGCTGCTTGACGTCAGCGGCAGCATGAGGCCGAATCTCGAATTGCTGTCGCGCGCCTCGAACGAGGCGTTGCGCGTTCTTTCGGCCGGGGACCGGGTGGCCATCATGACGTTCGACCGCGGCACGAAGGTCCGGCTGCCATTCCGCGAGAACAAGCAGGAGGTCCAGTCGGCCTTGTCGTCGCTGCTCGACAGAGAACGATTCAACGGCGGCACGGACATCCTGCGCGGCATGATGGACGCCATCGAATATGTCGAGAAGAACGCCCGCCAGGAGGCTAGGCGCGCGATCGTCATCGTCACAGACGACCAGACGGAACTCAACCGGGACGACGATGCGGTCATCTCCTCTCTAGCGGAAGCCGATACCGTTCTGAGCGCCTTGCTCGCGCCCAACGCCATGCGTAACGTGACGGGTTATCCGGGCGGCGGCGGTTCTCCGGGCGGGGTGTACATTCCGACTCTTCCGGGTCTTGGCGGCATCATCATTGGCGGGGGAGGCCGCGGGCGTCAACCCGGCGGGCAGCGCTACCCCGGCGGTGGAGGCGGCCAGCCCTATCCGGGCGGCGGCGGAGGCAGCCGGACACACTCGGGCGGCACGCCTGAGATCGCGGAAGCCTCGGGCGGCGACGCCATGAATGTCGGCGCGGCTTACGCCTTCCGCGACACCCTTGAACGCATCCGCCAGCGGTATGCGCTTCATTTCAATTTGCCGCCTACCGCGCGCCCGTCCGAGGCGCGCCGCGTCACGGTGGAACTGACAGATGCCGCCCGCCTCCGTTATCCGAACGCCCAGATCCGCTACCGCCGGACGTACCGGACGCCGTCGACGCTTCCGCAGCCGTCGCCGAATGCCCAGGACGAAGAAGAGGTGATCACGCAATCGGTTGAGGAAATGGAAACGGAGACGGCCAAGGCCGCCTCGACCCGGCGGCCGCAAGCCGGCGCGTCTACAACGCAGCGCCCTGGGCGGGTGGTGATTGATGAGACCGAGCGGATTCGAGGTCCGCTGCCGGCGCTTCGTGAGACTGCACGGCCCGCCACGCCGGTGGCGGCGGGCCGGGCTCCGGGTCAGGCGGGGGCGCAGTCCGCCGCTGAATCGGCGCCGAAACCGGTCTGGCGGACTGCCACGGAGGCAGACAAGGCGGCCGCTGAAGAGTCCGAGAAGGAAGCAGCCGCGAAGACTGCTTCCAAGAAGCAGTAGAATCCCCAAGACGAGGGGCCGGTCCGGGAGAGCCCTCGATTCGCCGGGAGAGGGCCCGCTTCGTTGACATTCACGCCCGGAGACCCGCTCGGTCGAAAGTCGCGCCTGGGGACCCGCTCCCCTGAAAATGGCCATTCTCATGGCTCGTTGCGGCCGGCAACGGCCATGTGGAACTCTGTCGAAAATGCGGTTAGGAACCCGCTCTCTGCGTTCGCGGCCCGCGCGAGTGGCGGGGTGCATTTTCATCGCCTTGGGTGGCCACAGCGGGGCCATGCGGACTCTCTCGAAAATTGGGCCTGGCTGCCCGGCTGAGGACGGGCTGAAGCCCTTCGCCGGCTGAAGCCCGCCCCACCGGCGTGGCGCGACTTTCATGGATATTCGTGGGCCAGCGGCTCATGGGCACTCCGTCGAAAAACCGCCCAGGTGGGCAGAGGCGGGACCAGGGGGTCCCGCGCGGGTCTGGGGACCCGCCCTCCGGTCGCGGTGTGTTTTTCATCAACTGAGGCGGCCCCAGCGGGGCCATCTGGACTCTCTGCATTCGCGGCCTTTGCATATGCGACCCGCTCTCTGCGTTCGCGGCCTCAGGCCAGATGAGTATTCTGGGGAGGATGGCTGGAGGTTCCAATGTTGGCTGAGGTGATGGTTGCGGCGGCTTTGGCGCAGTGCGTTCCTTTGCGGTGGCCTGGGGGGTGGGGCGCGGATGAATTGAAGCGGTTGGATGGGAGTCCGTTCAATTGCGTGGTGGCGGAGGACGGGGTTTGGAGCAAGGAATTCGTCGAGGCGGCGGGAGCGAAGGGGATAC
>CAZLDN010000148.1:0-11768 GCA_964558355.1 uncultured Candidatus Solibacter sp. | reverse complement strand
TGTTGTTTACGCGAAATGGCGAAATGCGAAATGTGCGAACTGGACAGCCTGTCCCAGGTTGCGGGTTCCGGGTTCGTCCCGGGTTCCGGCACGATCAGTGAGACCGATGGCGGTTGTGGCATGTAACCTTGTATCGGCAGGCGCTACACTCTTCTTTGCGTCCGGACAACGGGCTCTACGCAAGCGCCACCTAACGTCGATGCTCGGTGATGCCGATTGAGAGAGCAATGGCGGTAAGAAAAACCACGCTTGGCGTAGCGATTGCAGCGGCGATTGCCCCATCGTTTCTGTGGATCGCGCTTACAACGGTATTCTCGCTCGATCGCGGCGATTTTCCTGCCTTCTACACCGGCGCCGTGTTGGCGAAGCAGGGGCGGTTTGCGGACCTTCATGACGAATCGGAGCAGGTAAGAGTGCAGGCCTCGGTCACGACCGGGCCCCGCGACCCAGTGTTCTTCGTGCGTCCCCACATATACGCTGCGCTGCTGGCCCCGCTCGCACTGCTGCCGATGCGTCCAGCATTCCATGTTTGGGCCTGCATTCAGGGATCAATCCTGCTCCTCATCGCTATTTGGGCTCGCCGCCGGTTCGGTCCTGACGCATTGATCCTCTTGGCGGTTTTTCCTTCTGCTATCCTGGCCATCGGCTTCGGGCAGGACGCGGTAGTCTTTCTCGGCCTCGCCGTCGTGAGCTATGTCTTGTACGAGCGCGGCCAATTTCTTGGGGCGGGCTTCGTACTCGGATGCGGATTGATCAAGCCGCACCTTCTGTTACTGTTCCCGCTCACCCTGATCGTCCAAAAACGCTGGCGGATGCTTGCGGGCTTTGCACTCGGCGGCGCGTTGGAAGCCGGCATCTCGCTGGCCTTGGGCGGCATCGGAGGAGCCAAAGTCTATCTTGCTTTTCTGCGAAAACAAGAAGGACACCTCACGCCGAACCCGGAGCGGATGCTCAACATTCACGGCATGATGGTGAACCTGGGACTCGAAAGCCCGGCGATCCGGCTCCTGCTGGTGGTAGCCGTGATTGTCTGTGTCGTTGTCATCGCGCGGCACGGCGACTGGTGGCTGGGATTGGCGGCCGCACAAGTTGGGACCATACTAATCGCACCACACGTTTTTATGTATGACAGCTGCCTGATTGTGCTGCCTGCCCTCTTGATCTTCTTTCGACAATCCTCTCCCACGGCACGAATTGCCGCTACTGTGTTTTTCGTGCCGGTCCCATACTTGCTTCAGTTGGCCGATAAGCCGTGGACGATCGCCCCCTCGCTTGTGATATCAGCATTGTTGTTGTCCCTGCTCCTCGAAGCGCCCGCGCTGCGGCGCACCCGGCCGCTCTTGGCGGCCATTCCAACTGGAACACCTTAACAGCCCGTGGAAGAAGTGTGCCCAGGGGTCAGCCTTCCGGTTGGGGTGGGTGTTCGTCAAGCCAGGCGCCTTTCCTACAGCCGCCGCTGGATCGTCTGCCGTGAAAATGATCCTTTGCCACCCCTGCAGGCGCTCGCACAGGGTGTATCCCGGCGACCCCTGGCCACGAACAGGGACTGCGGAAACTCCAATATCTGGGTTCAGGGCTTAGCGCCACAGGGATCGTTTTGCTTCCAAGATGAATCCTAACCCGTCCCAACGCCCCGTGCCACTTCAACTGCACGTTCACGCTTCGCCGGGCGTCAAGCTTATCAAGTGCGCTTGTCTTTGAAAAGCTCGGCTGTTGGGCTGGTGCTGGCGGTGTCTTTGCTGGCTGCCGGGCCGGGGAGCCGTGCTTATCGGGAGGGCCGGGAGGCGGAGAAGGCTGGGCGGTATGGGGCCGCTTACTTGCTCTATTCGCAGGCGTTTGCCTTGGAGCCTACGAAGGCGGATTACCGGGCTCGGGCCGAGTCTGTGCGGCGGCAGGGGATCATGCAACTCGAAATCGACCAAGGCCCGGGTGCGGCGGTCCCGGATGAGCCGGCCGAGGCGATGCCTCCCATCGAAGATGGCGACCTGAAGGAGTCCGCGGCGATGTTGCCGCCTCCGGTGCTGGTGGGCGCGGCGGGCGCGCGGGATTTCGACCTCAAAGGCGACGCCAAGCAATTATGGGAGAAAGTGCTGGCTCCGTATGGGTTGGAAGCGGTTTTCGACTCCGATTTTGTCCCCGGCGCGCAGGTTCAATTCAGGCTGTCCAATGCGGATTGGCGGACGGCGATCCGGTCCTTGGAAGCGGTGACGGGGGCGTTTATCGTCCCGCTAGGCGACCGGTTGGGGATTGTCGTCAAGGACACGGTACAGAAGCGCTCGGAGATGGAGCGGCACATGACGGTAGCCCTCCCGATTCCGACGACGCTTTCGGCGCAGGAGGTCCAGGAAGTTGCGCGGGCGGTGCAATCGACGTTCGATATCCAGAAGTTCGGCATCGACACGTCGCGGGGGATCGTGCTGCTGAAGGACCGCGCGTCGCGCATCAAGCCGGCTATCGAGTTGTTCAGGCAACTGACGGTGCATCGGGCGCAGGTGCTGCTGGAGATGGAACTGGTGAACCTGGGGGAGACGTCGAGCCTGCGGCTGGGGATGTCGCTGCCGACATCGTTTCCGATCGTGAATCTTAGCACGGCGTGGAACAACTCGCCGTCTGTGCCGTCGGCGATTGGGCGGCTGCTGACGTTCGGGTCGGGGCGATGGATGTTCGGCATCGGGTTGAGCGGCGCGGAGTTGTTTGCGAGCATGACGAAGGGGGAGTCGACCGTTGTGGCGCGCAGCGAGATTCTGACGGTGAACGGCCAGGCGGCGACGATGCATGTGGGCGACAGGTATCCGATCCAAACGCAGTCGTATCAGGCAACGGTTGGCGCCGCGGACGGCGCGTATACGCCCGCGCCGGCGATTCAATTTGAGGACCTGGGCGTGGTGCTGAAGGTGACGCCCTACGCGCATGGGTCTGAAGAGATGACGCTGGAGATCGAGGCCGAGTTCAAGGTGCTCGCCGGGACGGCGTTGAACGGGATTCCGGTGATCTCGAACCGGAAGATTCAGTCGCGGGTGCGGATGAAGTTTGGCGAGACGGCGGTGATCGCGGGGTTGACGAGCGGGGCGGTGCGGCGCAGCATGAGCGGGCTGCCGGGGTTGATCGCATTGCCGCCGTTCAGGAGCAACGAGCGGAGCAGTGAGACGGCGGATTTGCTGTTGACGATCCGGCCGCGGCTGACGGGGTTGGCGCCGAGCGAGACGGCGACATGGCCGATCTGGGCGGGGACGGAAACGCGGCCGTTGACGCCGCTCAATTGACGACGACAGGCGCGGTTTTGCCTGTGGGACCATGGAGTATAGAGGTGTCCACATGTCCATGATGCTCAGGGAGATTCGTGAACAACCGCGCGTGATTGAGAAAACCCTGAAGGCCGAGCGGAAGGGCTTCGAGCGGCTGCGCCGGCGGTTTGAAAAGAACCGGCCGAGGCTGGTGGTATTGGCGGCGCGCGGCACGTCGGACAATGCGGCGCAGTTTGGGCGCTACCTGATTGAGATCACGACCGGGATTCCGGTTTCCCTGGCCGCGCCGTCGGTGGCCACGCTGTATCATGCGCGGCTCCAGTTGGATGGGGCGCTGGTGGCGGCAGTGTCGCAATCTGGCGAATCGACCGACACCAACGTGGTGCTGGAACAGGCCAAGCGAGCAGGGGCATTCACGGTTGGGATCACCAACGAGGCGGGCAGTTCGCTGGCTAAACTTGCGGATTTCACGATGCACATCCGCGGCGGGCGCGAGCGGAGCGTGGCGGCGACAAAGACCTATACGGGGCAGTTGCTCGGATTCTACCTGCTGGCCTGGTCGCTGGGCGCGGACATCAAGATGGACGACCTGGAGCGGTTGCCGGAGTGGGCCGAGGCGGCGTTGACGCTGGAAGACGAGATCGCGGGCCGGGCGGAACGTTACCGGTTCATGGAACAGGCGGTGGTGGTGGGGCGCGGATTGAACTACGCCAATGCGTTTGAATGGGCGCTGAAGATGATGGAGACCTGCTACGTGGTGGCGGAGCGGTTTTCGCAGGCCGACATCCTGCATGGCCCGATCGCGATGATCGGGCAGTCGTTCCCGGCGTTTCTGGTGGCTCCGACAGGGGTGACGTGGCCGGTGATGAAGGAACTGGCGGAGCGGTTGGCGGGCTTGAGGGCGGATACGTTGATTGTGACCGATGAATCGAACAGGGCGGCTCCGAAATCGGCGGTGAAGATCCCGGTGAGTTTGTCGCATCGGGGTGGGCTGCCGGTGGAGGTGTACACGCCGATTCCGTATATCATCGCGGCACAGTTGTTTGCGGCGAAGCTGGCCGAGGTGAAGGGGCTGAACCCGGATCAGCCGAGAGGGTTGAATAAGGTCACGTTGACGATCTAGGGGACCACTGGGACGGGGTGGAGTCCGGAACGGTGAAGCCGGGAGGAAGCTCGGCTGAAGGCTGCGAGGTTTGCCCGCAGCGCGCGGGCTGAAGCCCTTTGCAGACTGAAGTCCGCCCCAACGGATGCGGGCTGGCGCCCGCGACAGGCCAGGAGGCCTGTCCTACTGCTGATCAGCCGGCGCCGCCGGCGCCGCTTTCCTGGCGGTAGGTGATGGCGGCCTTGAGGAAGTCGCGGTTCATGCGGGCGATGTTTTCGAGGGTGATGCCCTTGGGGCAGGCGGCTTCGCATTCTCCTGCGTTGGTGCAGTAGCCGAAGCCCTCTTCGAGCATTTGGGCGACCATGCGGATCGCGCGGCGGTCGCGCTCGGCCTGGCCCTGAGGAAGCAAAGCCAGATGGGAGATCTTGGCCGCAGTAAAGAGTGACGCGGAAGCGTTGGGGCAGGATGCGACACAGGCTCCGCAGCCGATGCAGGAAGCCGCGTCCATGGCCATGTCCGAACACTGCTTGATAATGGGCAGGGCGTTGCCGTCCGGCGCCGACCCGGTGCTGACCGAGACGTAGCCGCCGGCGGCGATGATGCGGTCGAGCGAACTGCGATCGACCATGAGGTCCTTGACGACCGGGAAGGCGGCGGCGCGGAAGGGTTCAAGCCAGAGTTCATCGCCGTCGCGGTAATGGCGCATGTGGAGTTGGCAGACCGTGGTCCCGCGCTGGGGTCCGTGCGGCACGCCGTTGATCATGAAACCGCAGCAGCCGCAGATGCCTTCGCGGCAGTCGTGTTCGAAGGCGACGGGGTCTTCGCCCTTGCGGGTGAGTTCCTCATTGAGAACGTCGAGCATCTCGAGGAATGACATGTGCTCATTGACGGCCGGCATCTCATAGCGGACCATCTTGCCGGCAGCGGTGCGGTTTTTCTGACGCCAGATGTGAAGAACGATTCGCATGATGATCTAGCCCCTTTTACTTGTAGCTCCGCTGAGCGAGGTGGACGTTTTCGAACGTCAACGGTTCGACATTGCGGACCGGAGGTTTGACGCTGCCCTGGTACTCCCAGACGGCGGCGTGACAGAACTTGTCGTCGTCACGCATGGCCTCGCCTTCGCCGGTCTGGTGCTCTTCCCGGAAGTGGCCGCCGCAGCTCTCTTCGCGCAGCAGGGCGTCGCGGCACATGAGTTCGCCGAGTTCGAGGAAGTCGGCGAGGCGGGCGGCGCGTTCGAGGCTCTGATTCAGCTCTTCGCCCGAGCCTGGCACGTTGACATTCCGCCAGAACTCCTCACGGATGGCGGGGATGAGACTGATCGCCTTTTCGAGGTCATGGGCGTTGCGGGCCATGCCGCAGTTCTCCCACATGACCTTGCCGAGTTCCTTGTGAATGTCGTCGACGGTCTTCTTGCCCTTGATGCTGAGCAACGTCTGGATGCGCTGTTCGGCCTCGGACTTGGCCGCGGCGCATTCGGCGTGCGACGCGTCGACGCCGCCGGGCTTCATCTGGGCCAGGTAGTGGCCCAGCGTGTAAGGGATGACGAAGTAGCCGTCGGCGAGGCCTTGCATGAGCGCGGATGCGCCCAGACGGTTTGCGCCGTGATCGGAGAAGTTGGCTTCGCCCAGCACGAACAGGCCCGGGATGGTGCTCTGCAAATGGTAATCGACCCAAAGGCCGCCCATGACGTAATGGACGGCGGGGTAGATCCGCATGGGGTCGCTGTAGGGGTCCTCGCCGGTGATCTTCTCATACATTTCGAAGAGGTTGCCATAGCGCTCGGCGATCTTATTCCTGCCAAGGCGGCCGATGGATTCGGCAAAGTCGAGGTAGACGCCCCTGCCGCTGGTTCCGACGCCGCAGCCCTCATCGCAGACACGTTTGGCGGCGCGGGAGGCGATGTCGCGGGGACAGAGGTTCCCGAAACTGGGATACATCCGCTCGAGGTAGTAATCGCGCTCGGTTTCAGGGATTGCGGAAGGCTTGCGCGTGTCGCCGGACTGTTTGGGGACCCAGATGCGGCCGTCGTTGCGGAGCGACTCGGACATGAGGGTGAGCTTCGATTGGTAGTCGCCGCTTGCCGGAATGCAGGTGGGGTGGATCTGGGTAAAGCAAGGGTTGCCGAAGCCGGCGCCCTTCTTGTAGGCGCGCCAAATTGCGGTGGCGTTGCAGGCCTTGGCATTGGTCGACAGATAGAAGACGTTCCCATAGCCGCCGGTGGCCAGCACGACGGCGTCGGCGATGTGGACGTCGATCTCGCCGGTCACCATGTCGCGGGTGACGATGCCGCGGGCGCAGCCGTCGATGACGATGACATCAAGCATGTCATGGCGGTAAAACATCTCAACCGTTCCGGCATCGACCTGGCGTTCAATCGCCTGGTAACAACCGAGCAGAAGTTGCTGGCCCGTCTGGCCGCGGGCATAGAAGGTGCGTGAAACCTGGGCGCCGCCGAAACTGCGGTTGGCCAGGACGCCGCCGTATTCACGGGCGAACGGAACGCCCTGGGCCACGCACTGGTCGATGATATCGACCGAGACCTGGGCAAGGCGGTAGACGTTGGACTCGCGGGCGCGGAAGTCGCCGCCCTTGACGGTGTCATAGAACAGGCGGAAGACGGAGTCGCCGTCGTTCTGGTAGTTTTTTGCTGCATTGATCCCGCCTTGGGCGCCGATGGAGTGGGCGCGGCGGGGGGAGTCGTGGAAGCTGAAGGCTTTGACACGGTAGCCGAGTTCGCCCAGCGTTGCCGCCGCGGCTCCGCCGGCCAGGCCGGTGCCGACAACGATGACCGAGTACTTGCGCTTGTTGGACGGGTTGACCAACTTCAGCTCGAACTTGGCGTTGTCCCACTTCTTTTCGATCGGCCCGGAGGGGGTTCTTGAGTCAAGATTCAGTGCCATGGTTCATTCCCTCCCTTACTTCACCAACCCGGCGAGCACGGCCAGGGGCATGGAGACGTTGCCGATGCCGATGATGTAGCCGTAGACCTTCGCGGCGGTTTTGAGGATGGGCGTGTAGCGCGGGTGCGCGACGCCAAGACTTTGGAACATGCTCCAGACGCCGTGGTAGAGGTGGATGGCCAGCAGGATGTTGGCGATCATGTAGAACAGAGCGGCGGCGGGATTCTGGAAGCCGAGCACGACGTTGTGGTACACGTCGCCTTTGACGAATCCGTCAAGGGCTTGGCCAGTGGTGAAGTGGAGCAGGTGGTAGACGATGAAGCAGCCGACGATGGGTCCGCTCCAGATCATGGTGCGGGAGGCGTAGGTTGAGGCGATGGCGGCCTTCTTTATGTAGGCATTCGGGCGGGCGTCCCACTTCAGCATGGTGAGTTGGATGGCCATGGCGATGTGCAGGCCAACGCTGAGAAGGAGGATGCCGCGGATGGCCCAGAGTGCGCCGCCGAGGCTCTGGAGGAGTTCGGCGTAGTGGTTGAGCTTGGCAGGACCGGCGAAGAGTTGGAGGTTGCCGATCATGTGGCCCATGACGAAGCCGCAAAGAATAAAGCCCGTCACGGCCATGATGATTTTCTTGCCGATGACGGACTGGTAAAGGATCGCGGACCGGTTTGGACCGCCTGCCACCAATGTGCTCATAAAGTCGCTCCGTTGCCCCTGTGTTTGGAGAACCGAGGGGAACTCCGCGGCGGATCTGGCGGCCGGCACTTGGCGCGGCGCCGTTTTGACGCCCGGAATTTTCTATTCTATGCGAAATTTCGGGCAACGGTGTCCGGACCGGAAAGGTGGGGGGGGAGAGAGGGACTGAGTGGAAGGAGAAGCGGATGCGGAATGGAACGGTTGGCCTTGGAATGGCTGCCGGGATACGATTCGTTGGGAATGCGGACAGGAACCCGCTCTCTGCGTTCGCGGCCTACGTGGGGTGACGGGGCGGCTGGAGAGGCCGCCCCGTGGAAATGGTTAGCGTTTGAGGGCAACTTCGATGCGGTTGACGCCGCCGCGCTTGGCGGTGAACTCGATTTCCTTCTTCACTGGCACGCCCTTGCCCATGCCGCTGCCGCTGAGCCAGAGCTCGGCGAGGTAGTAAGCATCGTCGACCTTGTAGAAAACGAGTTTGGGATCCTGCGCTTTGCTGGGGTCGCCGAGAGGCCAGCCGAGGAAGGCGTGCCTGGCGCCTTCCTCGGGCGTGACGGTGATCAGGCCGGTGCCGAACCGGGCTTCGAAAGTGTAGCGGCCGGCGTCGAAGTGCTGGCCGTTGAGGTCGAAGGCGAAGGGGATGGTGGCCCGGGTGATCGCCGCGTCGGAGGCGGCCGCGCCGGATGCAGTCATCACTACGAGCGCCGCCAGGGGCAGCGCCGCGAGAACGAATCGTCGTGTTGGGTTGAGCATGGTTCAATAGCCTCTTCTGATCTCTTCCACATCCATTTCAAATCTCAGTTTGCTGCGCCTCCGCGATGTGTCCGCGATTGCGCGCGCCTGAACTGAATTACGGGCGAGGAGGGGAACTGGTTCGCTTTGAGATGGGAATTTACAATTGCGACGGAAGTCGCTTTGCACCGATTAATGAGATGACGCCTTTTGGCGTAGTGTGGTGCAATCAGGCCAATTGTGGCGTGACGGCGGGACGGCGGGCAGGCGTCCGGATGGAGCCGTTCAGCTGCGCATTCCATGCTGCCAACAGGCCGGGCAACGCTGATTGGGTTGCAGAACCTGGGACGAACCTTGGAACCTGGGACAGCCGTCCCAGCCGGGATTTCCGATAAATCAAGCGACGCAAGACGGAGCCCATCTCGTGGTGACTCCCTGCAAGTTCTTGATGGACAACGAGTACTGGTCAAAGAGCGGTTTCAGCCACTCGATTGCGTTGGCAACCGGACATGGCATGCAGACCCTCGACGTCGCAAGCGCACACCACCAAATCTTATGGTCACAGCCCTCCAGGCGGCAGTATGATGAATAGCCAAGGATGGTCACGGGCCGAGATCGTGATAAAAATGCGGCTTGGACGGGTCAGGTTCGGCGACCATCATCTGTGGATGTTCGTGAGTTGAAAGGAAGGCATGGGTGGAGCAGAATCGAAGTCAGGCGCGAAAAGTCAAACCCTGCGAAAGTAGCAAAGCTGATTGACACCTGGGGTAAGGTCGCCAACCGCTCGTTCCAGGCTGAACCCTTGGCAGTTGATAGAATGTCGGACACTGTGGCCGACAGACATTGTGACGAGCATGCTGGATGTGCGCGAGGCCGCGGCGCACTTGGCTGTCCTGCCCGCAGGCGCTGAACCATTGCTAGGCGCCCATGCACACGACGACGCTGTCATTTCAACTGAAACTGGAACCGATGAGGATTGAATCATGTCTGACCCCAAAGACCCTGTTTTGATACGCCATCTGGCTCCAAGAAATTTTCTATCCTTCGGCCCCGAGAACGCCGGCATTGAACTCAAATCGCTCAATCTGTTCATCGGTCCCAACGGTAGCGGCAAGTCCAATCTCATCGAAGCCATCAGCCTGATGCGTTCCGCACCGAGGGAATTGCGGGATGTAACGCGCAAAGGAGGGGGTGTGGCGGAATGGATCTGGAAGGGACGGCCGAAAGAACCAGCGTCGGTCGAATGGGTAGTGAGCAGTCCGAACGGACCAATGCCGCTGCGCCATACGGTTGCGTTCCACTCGGTGGCCCAGGCGTTTTCTTTGGATGATGAGCGGGTGGAGGAAATTGAACCGCGTCAGGCCCACGAGCACGATGTGTATTTCTATTACCGCTACCAGGGCGGTCAGCCGGTCGTGAATACCTCGGCGGACAAGAAGCGTGGTCTGGCTCGGGACACAATCGAACCCGACCGCTCCATCCTGGCGCAGAGGCGCGACCCGGAGACATATCCTGAACTTGCCTGGCTGGCGCAGAACTATGAGAAGGTGCGCATTTACAGGGAATGGGTGTTCGGGCGAAACGCGGTGTTTCGTGAACCGCAGAGGGCGGACACGCGCAATGACGCGCTGGAAGAGGACTTCTCCAATCTTGGCCTCTTCCTGAATCGGTTGAAAACACGCTTCCCCGCCGCCAAGAAGGCGATACTCAACGGACTGCAGGATCTCTATGAGGGAGTCAACGACTTCGACGTTTTCATCGAAGGCGGCACGGTCCAGGTCTTCTTCACGGAAGGAGACTTTAGCATGCCCGCCACGCGTCTTTCCGACGGCACCCTGCGTTATCTCTGCCTGCTGGCGATCCTTTGTGACCCTGAGCCACCACCCCTCATCTGCATCGAGGAGCCTGAACTGGGTCTGCATCCCGATATCCTGCCGAAGGTGGCCGACCTGCTGCGAGCCACCTCGGAGCGGACGCAGATCATCGTCACCACCCACTCGGACATCTTGGTGGATGCCATGACGGAAACGCCAGAGTCGGTGGTTGTCTGTTCCAAACAGCAGGGACAGACCATCATGGAGCGGTTGAACCCGGTTGACCTCAGTGATTGGCTGAAGAAGTACCGGTTGGGGCAACTTTGGACCAAAGGGGAAATCGGGGGGACTCGCTGGTGAGTGCGCATCTCTACATCGAAGGCGGTGAATCCAAGGAGGACCAAATCCGATGCCGGTCGGGTTTTCGGACACTGCTAGAGAAAGCAGGCTTCTCCGGACACATGCGCTTGATCGGATAATCGCCGATATGCCGCCAATGCATCCTGAACTTCCCGTCTCTGCCCTCCTACTCCTCGGCCTCGGCTTTGCGGTCCCTTGGAGCTCTATCCGGTCGGTGGTTTGGGTTATCGATGGATTTGCACAAAACAGAAAGGATTCTGCAAATGCCAAGAAGGAAGACCATCGACGATAATCCCTTGGATGCTGTACTCCTGGAACCTGGGACAGCCTGCACCGTCCCAGGTTCGGATGTGCAAAGCTCTGAAGTGAGATGATGGTTGAAAGAACTTCTTTACCGATTTACCGAGACAGCCACTGAATCCCATGACTAAACCGGAAGCACTCCAAGCAATTCAGCGAATGCATGAAACACGCACCGTTACAAAGGAGAGCGTCATCGGATGGTATTCTTTTTATTCTGACAAACTCCCCAGGATGCGCCCTGAGCAGTCTGATTCAGCGCTAGTTCGCACAGTTTCTCTGTGGATGACCCTCACCGACCGAGGTGGCAGCCCAGAATTCCCGTTTGATTACCGAGCGGACATCGAACTCTCGACGGTTCCGGGCAATGACGACTCCAAGCCCGATCCGTTGTGGCTCATCTCGCTTCTCTTAATCGGCGGCGGGCTGATTGCGCTCTTTTTCGTTTGGAAAATCGGTTTGGGAATGGCCATGTTCGGAATCTTGGTCAACCTGCTTTTGTACAAGCGCAGAGGTGGGGCTGACAATCCAGACCTGATGGTCCCAGGTTCTCGGCTGTACGAGAGTGCGTATTCCAGCGAAGCCGATCACTGATTCCAATCTGATGGCGATCAGGATT
>CAZLDN010000147.1:2953-12180 GCA_964558355.1 uncultured Candidatus Solibacter sp. | reverse complement strand
CCGCGCTATCCGACTTCACCGCCGCCACGTCCGCCGATACGCTGGCCCCTGCCGGAGCGCCGAGGCGGGTAAACGCGGCCCCTGCTTGTACCGTGAACTGCGCCACTACCTCGCCAACGACCGACACCCCGCCGACTGTGCCGGTGGAAATATAGACCGCATACGATTTCCCAGCCTCGTAGCCATTCGCCGCCGTGGCAACCACCGTCGCCTGGTTGAGTCCAACCACTGACGCACGATCAACCGCGACGCTTACGCCAGCCGTGATCGGTGTCGCGTTGTTGCTCTCCAGAACCGACAGCGCCGGGGTGCCCGCGAGAACCGTTGGTACTCCCGTCGAGAATGATCGAGTGGTGAAATTGAAGTAAACCGTATCTTCGAGTGTGATGTCTCTCATGCCGATGCTCCGTAACTGTTACCGGCGAGTCCGCCCGGTCCTGCCAGCGCCATGCCGGGGCCGCGCCCGACGAGTGGGATGAATGTGCCGCTCGGAGCCGCCGCAGCAGAGACAGGAACCCATATCGACTGCGGGGCGAATAGTTGCCAGTGGTTGCCTCTAGTTATCTCTTGCAGCACCGCAACTGACATTGCGGCAGAGCTATACCACGCACCGTAAGTACCCGAACCGACAGAGCCGTTGAAGCCGTTACCAACCCAGGCATGCGTCGATGTATTTGACCCAAGGTTAGCGCTGCTGTATGTACCAACCACAACGCCATTGCGCACCACGGTCATCGTCGCGCCGTCGTATGTGACGGCAATGACATGCTCTGTGCCTTGAATTAGCGCGGCGGCATCAGTGACACGATAATTGCCACCCGCAAATACTCGAAAATCTGTGTTGTTCCGGGCTAATAGCAAATACGGAGAGCCGGAATTAGCAGTCGTACTAGCAATTTGCAGGAATCCCTGCGTCGCAGCAGTCGAGCCATCAATCCTGATGTTGACAATGACAGTCCACGGATCGGCGACCGACCTGCTACGAACAGGCCAATAGATGCCACCTGTGCTTGCTGCGGCGACATTTAGCGATCTACCTCCGATGCCGACTCCGTATGTCGGCGACCCGGACACGGTTCCAATGGCCCCGCTTACCAAATTGACAGGGCCGACGCCCGCATTAAACGCAAGTTCTGCCGATGGAAATATACCGGCGTTTAGTTCCGCAACCTCCTGCGGCTGGCTATCCCAAGGTAGCAGGAAATCCAACGCGGACATTTACACGTCCTCGTATGTGAACGGCGTTACCTTGAGCGTGAGTGGAGAGGCAGAATATGTTGTTGCCTGCCCCGTCTTGTTGCGCACGTAGAACAGGGCCGACGACACACTGGCAAGGATGCCGTGTATCACCAATGGCTTTAGATTGGCAACGTCCTGGTCATCAACCCTAATCGAGCCAACACGCCGCGCCAGCGATTCGATGTCAGTAGCGCCCGGAACCGGCGTTTCGTCGCTGGTGCTGTCGATGTCGTTCTCTGTCATCCAGACATCAAAATAACCGCCAGCGGTAGGCGCAGCCGCGAACGTCTCCGGCACGCTTAGTACAAACTTGGCGTGCGGGTACTTGTCGGTGCTGTTGTCAAGCGCGGTCTGTGTGATGCCGCTATGCCCGCTGTGCGTGTTGGCGTCATTGGCCAGAGCGGCGGCGAGACTGATGCACGTCGTCGCGCCACCAGCGGCCATCTTCCATTTTGCTGCCATTACTTTTCTCCTAAAATAGCGGCGCGGCCGATTCGTCTAATGGCAGGACGCTGGAACGCTGGCGCCGAAGGCCTCGGATCACGCCAGATTGCCAGAGACTGATGGTTCGATTCCATCGCCGCCGCTTACCGTTCTCCAGACAGCATCGCACTGACGTCGCTAGTGCTGATTTCGCCCTCGAACGCCATTACACCGGGGACTGCGTCCGAACCTGTTCCGGTGGCGAACAGGCGCTCGACACGGTTCGCTGCACGCTTGCAATGCACGTAGACGGCGGCGCGCACGGCCAGATCAGGGGCAGTGCCTTTCCATACCTCATCAATGCCGGCGCGCACATTGGTTTTGCTCGGGTTGATCGAGGTCGAGCCGTTGTCGAACAGCCATTCCCAGATGCGCGCCTTGCCAACGCTCAGGTTATCCACGCGCACCCAATCAAAACCGTTCTGCATGATCTCGTCCTGCGTCACGCTGGAACGCCAAACGATGTATGCCGGGTCTGCTGGTGCGTTGTAGTAGTCGCGGATCAGGTCGTCGCGGTAGTCCACGATCCACTGTGCCAGCGCCTGATCGGCCAGCAGCGCGGCCTTGAGCGTGGTTAGTTGTTCAGGTGTCATGTTGATCCTCTAGGTTGCTCTCATGGTTGCCCGGTCCAACCCGGAGAAGTTTGTCGGTCAGTTCCACCTCACACTCCAAGTTGCCGCTTGATCTGCTCCAGTGCGGCGTCGAGCTTGTCGCGCTGCGCCGTGAGCGATTCAACCGACCCCTGCAGCGTCTTGGCTTGCGTCTCCATCTGCTCCGCTTCCTCGGTCAACTTGGCCGTGCGCTTCTTCGCGCTGTCCACCGCCTTTGCCGCCGCATCGCGCGCACCATTGGCCTGCTCCGTTGCCACCCGAACGATCGTCTCGGCCCGGGCTGTTGCCTCGGCCAGGATGTCGTCGGCCGACTTCTGCGCGCTGTTTGTCGCCTTGGTGAGCATGTCGGCGGCGTCGGCTTCGGACTTCTCCGCAACCTCCTTTGCCTTCGCCTTGGCCGTGGCCAGTGCAGAGAGCGCCTTTTCGCGCTCGGCCACCGCCACGTCCCTTGCTTCCTTGGCCTCGCGCGTGGCGTTCTCCAGGCTTCCGATAGCCTCGATGTCGTCCGCCGCCTGGTGGACGCCCTTGAAGAACGTCGACAACCGGCGCAGGGCGATTGCTGTGTCTTGCTTGTTGCTCATCACTGACCCTTTCCTGCGACCAAGATCGCCGTGATAGTTGCTCCAGCACCAACCGCCGTGAGTTGGGCCCTGACCAGTTCCGGGCTCTCCATCACCTGAAACATGGCCGCAGCGGTAGCCGATATGTCGGTGCCCAGCGGGTCGTTCAGCGTGAACTGCGTCGTGCCGCCATCATTGGAGCCGCGCAGCACCACAGTGGCGCCGCCGAACGTGCCCTGAAACGATATGCACCGGTCCCGGTACTCGTTGAACTTGACCCAAGCGCCGTCGCCGGCCGCCGTGGTCAGCGTCCACGTCACTTTCTTGATACTGTTGTCTTGGCTCGCGTGTGCGACGGCTGGGTTGGTTGCCATGATGGTCCTTTAGCGTTGAAACGCTTGCCCGTTCGGGGCGCGTCCCTTGGGTTCAAATGCAGGTTTGGCCACCTGTCGGGCTTGATTGTTGGCATTTGCCATGCGCTCCTGCGTTTGCAGCGTCATGGCCGTCTTGGCGAGTTCGGCCTTCACCTTGTCCAGGTTCAAGCCGCGCTTGTTCGCGTAGTCCAGCATCGCCAGCTCGCGCTTGACGCCAAGCTCTGCCATGCGCGCCTGGTGCTCGCTCTGGCTGCGCGCAGTCTCGGCCTGGACGTATGCCAGGTCTCGATCTGTGTCCGTGGCGTCCGTGGCCATCTTGACCTCGGCGTTGATCTGGGCGACCTGTGCGGCGCTCTGCGCCCGGATCTGCGCTGCCTGGATCTGCGGAGCTGTGGGCTGCTCTTGCTGCGCCATCTGCTCAAGTTCTTCCGGCGTGTACTCGAAATTGGCCGGGGTGAAGCGACGGCTCTTCAGGTACTCGGCGGCCGCTTTCTTCGGGTTCCAGCCAAACGCCGGGTTGATCGACAGTTGCAGCACCTGCACCGCCTCCTGCGCCTGGATGTCACGCTCTACCAGCGCGCTCGAACCTCGGGCGTCGATCTTGTAATCGCCCTTCTCGTCCTCGTCTTCACCGAACTCCATCAGGTAGTCGTAATACCTGCGGATGTGCGGTTCGGTGATCTTGCTGTCGAACAGCCGCGCGATGCGCCGCAGCACTCCCGTGGCGTTGTTGTTGAGCATCGTCATGCCGCCAACCGTGTCGGGCGCCTTGCCCTGCTGGCCCTGCAACAGCATCGGCAGCCCGGTCACATCCTCCGCGAACTTCATGCCGATCTGGATGATTCGCTCCAGCTTGTCGATCAGCATCGGGAACTCGACCGCCGCGAACGCCTTGTTCACGTCCGTGTCTTCGTCCGCCTCCCAGACCTTGAGCGGGTGGATTGCCCACTTGCCATCCTTTGGCCGGAGTCCGTTCTTTCGGACGACGATCTGCGGGCCGCCGGCAAACCCGGCGTTGTCCAACAGCCTGCGGGTCGCGGCCGTCACGATGCGCTGCGGTGTCCTGATCTCCCTGGCCACGCCAACGCCCCACGGCATGTTCCGGCGCTTCTTCCAGGGAATGATGTCGTACGGGAAATCTCCGCCGTCCAGCGGATTCGGGCTTGATCGCACGATCGTGTCGTTAATCATCGTGATGATCGCGTAGACCGTATCGTCCTCGTCGCTGCACTCGCAGCCGGTAGCCCGGATCTCGTCGGCCTTCAAAATCCCGTAGTAGTACCAAACCTCGTACAAGTCCTTTGTGTCGGCGGCCTTGTCGGCAAACTTCCCGCCCGGCGTGTGCCGCATCGGATCTTGCTTGAGCACCAGATCGATCTGGCTGTCGATGTAGCCCGCCTGCCCCTTGAGTTCGCGCAGCTTTGTGGCCGACAGCCGGTCGCGCTCGAAAATGTAATCGCCCTGATGAATGTCGGCGCCGCAGTCCTTGTCCGGGAATAGATCCCAGCAGTCGATTCGCTTTGACGCCGGGGCCGTCTTCTCGATGATCTCAAGCGCCATTTCCGGGCCCATGCGCCGCCAGGCCTTCGCCCTGCGCCGAACCGGGTGCGGGCCCTTGACGACGCCCGAGCCCAGCCTGGCGCAATCGTCGATCACTGTCCGCATCTCGCCGTGGAAATCGCACTCAGTCAGCCAGTCGTCGATTCTGGTCTGCGCCTTCTCGGCCTTGCGATCGGCCTCGGCCTTCGTCGCCTTGAGCTTTGCGTCAATCTGCTCTGGCCCGACTTGCTGCGCCTCTGGTGGCAGCTTTGCCATCACGTCTGCAAGGTCTGGGATCGGGGTCGGCTTGATCGCAAAGTTCCGGTCGTCAGTCGGCAACAGCATGTCCCCGATACGCGCAGCGGCAGCGTCGGTATAGGGCGCCGTGATGTTTGGGACCGCCGTCGATCCATATTTGTTCTTGCGCGGCACCGGTAGCTGGTTCTCGGCGTGGGCCGGCTTGGCTGCTATGCTGCCGTGTTCGTGCCGGTTCGCGTCATCGATGCCCTGGTACGCCTCCTCGTCCTCAGTCCATATTTGCTCGATGCCGCTATTGAACCGCGCCTCGATGGCCTCTTTGCGCCGCGCCACAATCGCCATACGCAGCGAATCCAGGATGCGCAGGCGCTCCTCTTCGGCCATTTCTTCGGGCGCAGCTTCCCCTTCCAGCATCTCTTCTTCAAGCTCTTGCGGTGGCGGGGTGTCGTATTCGGTCATGCGTCAGGTGGCCATGCCATGGTCCAGGGTTGTGTAGGGTTCGTAGTCGTCATTCCGGTCGACATCACGAATCGCCTGAATGCCGCCCGATTCCATGGCTGCATATTGCAGTGCGTCATGCGGGTGGCTGTACTTGTTCTTGGTCGGCTCATCGGAAAACCGCTCTTCGCCTGTCACCTGGATGCGGCGGTACTTGTATGCGCCGTTGAACCCTTTGCGCACAACTGTGCAGACCGGGTCCAGCATGAGCATGGGCTTGCCATCGGCCAGCTTGGACAGGAACCATGCCACTGACCCACGCCGAGGCAACCACGCATTTGACTTGGCCGCGCGGATCGTCAGGTTCTTGGCCCTGGCCTCCTGGAAGCAGGATTTCTCGTCCGACTGCGCCCGCTGCGCGCCGGCCGGGTCGCCCACCAACTCGATCAACTCGCCCTTATTGGCCCAGTGCGCCGGGTAATGCTTCATCAGGTGCGGTATCAGCAAGTCCTCAAGGAACTGCCGAAACCCCATGTCCTCGCCGCAAACCTCGTCCAGAACCAGCAACCGTCCGCGCACGTCGTTCTGCGTAATCACGGCCGCCGGACTCAGCCCGAAATCGATGCCGATCACCAGCTTGGCGCCAGGGATGTGGAAGATGTCTTTCGCATGAAGGCTGTCGTTCCACTCCGGGTACACCGGCTTGCCGTCATGCACCGTGCCGTACTGGCCTTTGACGTAGACCTTGATCCACTCTTCCGTCTTGCCGGCCTTCAGTCGTTCGTAATAGAGGCTTCCGCGCGCGCGCCGCTCCGGGTGGCCGATCGGGTGCGCCATGCTCTCCGGCGTCTGCAACAGCCAGTCCAGGTTCTCCGCCTCGTCCGAGTCGCCTGACGGTTGCGAGAAGAACGCGAACTCCGGCGGCCGTGTAACTTCGGCCAAGGTGTACCACCAGTGGTCATCGTCCGGGCTATTCGTGTCCATGATCACACCGGACCATGTCGCTCCACCATCCTCTGCCCTTGGGTATCTCCCAACCCGGCCCGTCAGGGCGTCCAGAATCGCCTTTGGCTGCTCGCGCGCCTCATTCATCCAGCCGAACGTGATGTCCAGCGACAGCAGTTTCTTGACATGCTCCGGCCGATCAAGGGCCAGAAACATCATCTCCAGTTCAACCTTGGTGCCATCCTCCGCCACCCACCGGCACATCTGCACGATCGGGGCGCCATGCACCATCTTGCCGAACCGGTCCTCGGGGAACCAATCCAGCCATGTCTTGATCGTCGTGCTAGTCAGTTCGCCGTATGTGTTGCGAGTAACCAGGCCGCGTGACTTGCGGACACCTTCCTTGTTCGGCCGCTGTTCAAGGGCCCGGCTCCACAACTCCCAGCAGCACCCCACCGACTTGCCAGACCCGAACGGGCCACGGATGCCACGGACAAGGGCATTCGAGGCATGGAATTGCGCCAGGGTCGGCGACGGGTTGTACTGCACCCCGATTGGATCACTCATTGCGTCGCGGAATGTTGGCCTGGTAGCTCACAAACCCACGGACCATGCCGTCGTCACCGCTAGCAATCTCTAGGCCGTGCGCCTCTCGCTCCAGGCCGACTAGCGTTTTCAGTGTGTCCGCCATCTCTTTCATGGTCTTCGACCGCCCGCCAAGCGACATGGCCCGCTCGAATATGTCCTGGCGCTTGCGCTGGCGATCCTCCGCAGTCGCGTTGCTTTCCTCGCCGCTGGAGCCTTCCAGCAGCTCCTGCAGTTGCAAGTACAGGGCATTGCTTCCGGTCTGGTGCTCCAGTTCTGCCAACAACGTCATGGACAGCGTGCGGGCCCGCTTGATGTCCGATCGGTGAGCAATACGAACGTGCGCCTGAACCGCAGCGTTGGCATCAATGATCGCCGTCTCAGCCGCCTTGGTTGCATTTTTCTGTGCCGGTGTAACCTCGGGTGTAACCACCGACTGTGCAACCAGCGCATCTGCCTTGGCCTGAATCTTCACTTTCAGGTCGCGCTCGACGCCGGCCTTGTCCCAGTGTTTGTCGATTGCCGCCCGGGAAACCCTGTACTCTTCGGACAGTTGCTTCTTGGTCTTGATGCCGGCGCGCCAGTCTGGCTCCATCGCATCCCAGTCGACGACATTGCGTGCTGGCGGGTTATTGGCCATGGAACTGGTCTCCTTTTCGCAGGATCGCCGCCGCCACTGTCATCCCCTGCGATGCCACGCCCAGACCACAGCGCGCTTGCGGTGTCTCGCGCCGGATCGCCGGGTGATTGGCATCCGTCGAAAGAAGGCCCTGCGGAAATCTCGCACCAAATCACCATGTACGAACGCGACGTAACCGGTTACTGGCGTTGCTGATCGCAGTTGACGCGCCACATTTTGCAGGTCGGCTAGGGTGATGGCTGTATCCACCGTCAATGCTCCACAATAGTCGGCTTGCGCTCGATCTTGCGGCCATCGGCGCCGCGAATCGCTGGAGTGCTGGCCAGTTGGACAAGGCTCTCACCCGAGCGTGCGCTTGCTATGGCCTCGATGTACTGACACACGCGGGTTGCCATTTGGCACGCATTGGAGGCTTCGCTGAACTCGGCGATCGTTGTGCCAACGGCTACCTGGCCGTCCTCCGTGTCCTCGAATTCGATTGTGACCTTGCTCATGCTATTCCCTCGGTTGGTTGGTTGATAGTGTTGCGCGCCCCCGTGCAGCGGTGGCCGGGGGAGCATGGCACCGCTGACCGGCCCGTGGCGCGCTGCCGCTGTTATTTGACCACGGAGCGGCGATGGCCTCACCCGAACACGCCCATTCGCCGTGGCCTGGCGGCCTGGATGGCAACTGCGGGGAGTGAGAGCGGGAAACTGGTGTCTGTATAAACGATCAGCGCTTTATTAGGGTTTACCCCTATGTTATTAAACGCCATGACGTTGATAATCAATCCATCGGCAGCAAAACAGCGGCCGGCCGGAGCCTCCCGGTAGTGGGGCGGGAGAAACGAAATGACCACTCTTTACATGCCGCTCGACCAGTCCACGCGGGTCTATGTATGCCGCACAGTGAAAGCATTTGGGACAACCGAAAAACACGGCCCGATGACGATTGCCGATGCATTCGAGCAGGGCCTGATGTCCAAATCGCACAACACCGTCGCCACCCGACTGGAGGTCGCGGAGGGCGAATACCGGGGCCGCGACGTGACGCTGGACAAAAACCAGCCGTTCGTCCGATTACCAGCCGCCACCACGGACGACGACCGGGCAGTTGCCCGGGGCGCAGTGTTCTACATGCCGTCCGAAGCGGCGCGGACTGCAATTCGCCGCCGCTGATCCCACCCCGTAGCCCCGCGAGTCGGGGCTACGGGGTGGCATCCGCCGCAACCGCGCCTCGGGGTACTGGGGCAGGAGAAATGATCATGGACGCAACCATCTACGAGCGCGGCAACGGGTTTCCCGACGTTGACGATCACGTAATCGGCGGGGCTGACGGCGCGGACCTTTTCCGCATCGTCGCCGTAGGCGGCAACATCGACACCAGGTCGGCCTGGGGCAACAGCATATGGGCCGAAGTAGAGCCGGCGAGTTGGGACGACTGCGCCGAAGGCGACGAATTCCCATGCCGCGTTGAGCTGACTTGACTGACTGCCCTGTCTACCGCGTGACAGGCGGTAGACGGATGCAATCTCGCATCGACCAATCACAGAGGACAAGATCGTGAACATAGTCAA
>CAZLDN010000147.1:0-2853 GCA_964558355.1 uncultured Candidatus Solibacter sp. | reverse complement strand
CGGATGCAATCTCGCATCGACCAATCACAGAGGACAAGATCGTGAACATAGTCAAAAACGAAGACCCGGCGACATACACCGTGTCGCCAACCGCTGGTGACGATGCCGTCATCTCGCAGGCCATGTCAATTTTGGCGGGGCGGATGCGCTCGGGCGGCGATGTGTTCGCCTCGCCCACTAATGTGCGCAGCTACTGCCAACTGCGCTTGGGCGGCCTGAATCACGAGGTATTCGCAGTCCTCTTTCTCAACGTCCAGAATAGTCTGATCGAGTACCGCGAGATGTTCCGGGGCACCCTGACCCAAACCAGCGTCTACCCGCGCGAGGTCGTCAAGGAGGCGCTGGAGCTGAACGCGGCCGGTGTCGTTCTGGTCCACAACCACCCCAGCGGCAACACACAGCCATCACGCGCCGATGAAGCGATGACCCAGACCCTCAAGGCAGCACTTGCGCTGATCGATGTCCGGGTGCTCGATCACATCATCGTGACCGCCAACGGCTCCCTATCGATGGCCGAGAAAGGACTCATATGACGCCATCCCAGTTCGGCGCCCTGGCCACGCTGGCCGGCATGTCCTACAGCGCCAGCCGCCGCGCCGCCGCGCTTGTTCTCGTAAACGGCCTCACGCAGGCCCGGGCGGCCGCCAAGGCCGGCATCTCGGTTCAGGGCGTGTCCCAGGCCCTGCAGCGCATCAAACGCGCCCAGCGGCTTGTGGCGGACGCCAAATAACAGCGACACCCTCCCCCTGGAGGGCTACCGCGTTACGCGGGCATTCGGCGAAGAGTCGTGGCGCGAGGAAGTCAGCACATCCTGCCATCCACGGCAGCATTGTAGGGCTATTCGTGGTAGGCGCGCAACCTGTCACGCATACCCTGCCTCGCCCGATTCACAGAATCGTCCATCAGGTTGAGTGCCCTCTTCCCGTCCTGCCCGTACGGAGCCCAGCCCAAGCCGGTGCCGTGGCAAGCCTTGCAGCGGATTGCCGACAGCACTGGTGTGCTCTGGATCGTCTCGAACTTGAGGCCGTGGCAGGTATGGCATGCCTGGTGCAGCCAGTACCCGACTATCTGGCCGGCACGGTCCTCTGGCGACTCCATGCCAAGCCGGTGCATGGCGTCGACCAAGTAAGTCAGCGCGCTTGTCAGGCTCTTGAGTTTGCCGCGCAGAAGAATCAGGTCAGTTTCTGACATCACTCGCTTCTTTGCTGCGGCGTCCCATTCTCCATGCAGCCGAAGCAGGGCCCCGCCGAATCCCCTGCAGGACCAACCGGCCGCGATTAGGACATCGGCATCCCCCCTGCGGTCTGCCTGCACGCGCAGGTTGCTTGTCGTGCTGGCCTTGAGGTACTGTTCCTCGACGCCCGGGCGTTCGGTTGTTGTCATGCGGTCGCTTTCATGAATTGGTTGGAACTGAGGGCCCGGCCGCCAGCCTTTTCACTATCATGGCGACAAACGCAAGGATAGCTTTCTCACATTCTCCGTAGTCTGCAACCATCTGGTCGTCCGAACTCAGGTCCGGGTCGATCAGCCCGGACGACAGCGCCATCTCCCGTATTTCGTCACGTGTCATGCGGACGCCTTGTGGTTCAGATGCTCCATCACTCACCCCACCCCGGCAACCCGGCAGGCCACAGGCCGGCGGCGACGATCCGGGCCCGGGTGCGCTGGCCGGCCTCGATCTCGTATTGGCGCCGGCCGTCGCGGCCCAGCTGGCCGGTGCTGCCCACCAGATGATGACAATCCCGGCAGAGTGGGAATCCGCGCCGGCAGTCAGTCTTGATGCCCTGGCCCTTGCCCTGGTCCGCGTGAGCGAAGTCAGACCTAGGCGGCCGTCCGCACCGATCGCAAGGCATGGCCCGCACCAGATTCATATACCCGGCATGCTGAATGACGTTTTCCTTGGGCGCGGCCACCACCACGTCGCTACAGGCATACGACGGCCGGCGCACCAGTGGCCGCGCTGGCGCAGCTGATGGCGAGACGTAGACCTTGCGGGTGAAGCCGGTGCGGCGCAGCATGGTCAAAAGTCTCCAGGCGCAACCTGAAAGCACTTCACGCCGGCGGCGCGCCACATCTTCACAACGCTGTCCCGGTCGTCGAAAACTGCGGTTAGGCGCGCATACTCGGGCGGCTCGATCTCGGACAGCCATGCGCGTTTGAGGTTCACATCTGGCTGATGGTCGCCGGCCTTGCGCATACGGAATGCTTCGGGCGGCGTGAACGGCGTCCAATGCAGGAACATGGTTGACTTCAGGCAACCGTGCCGATAAAGCCATTCTTCTGTTTCGCCCTGCACTTCATCGCTGCGCCCGGACCATATCCATATTTCAGCGCCAGCTTTGCGCAAGGTCTGCAGTGTCTTGATCACCGGCCAGTTCGGCTTATCGTCCACGCAGGCAGCGAAGAATGCGGGCCAATCCTTCTTGGGGCCTTCGACGAAGTGCCGCCGATGCTCGATCAGCGCCAGCGTGCCGTCCAGGTCGAATATGTAGAGTGGTTTCATGAACATGGTCATGCAGGCTCGTAAGTCGCCTCGAAAATATCAGGCTTGCAAGGGTAGAGTTCCCCCCGAACACCCTGAATAATCCAGTCGCCCCACGACACGGTATGAACCCCCTCCAGCGTGTAGATCACCAGCCTGTCTGAGCCGTCAGAGTTCGGGAAGAACTCTGACCCAACGGCGCCAACACTCGGCCAAGTCTTGTTCCAGGCGTCGTGCAACCACTCCGGCCACTCGGAATTGTCGCTCCGGCGCTCATTGGTCATTTGGAACGCCTCGACGACGACGGGCTTTTTGCGGTATTTCATGTGTTGCTCCTGTTGCCACGCTCAAGGGCGCGCGGCTTGCCCGTT
>CAZLDN010000146.1:6080-12208 GCA_964558355.1 uncultured Candidatus Solibacter sp. | reverse complement strand
CGGCCTTGGACCGGCCCGTCAGCGCTCTCGGTGGAGGTCAACTTCGGAATTCAGGTTTAGCCCGGCAGCAGCCTTTTTCCCGCTTTCGGATGTCGGCGACGACTGTGCTGCCCTTCTCCAATACTGTCGCGCTTTCTCTGCCTGGCCGATGTTTGCGTGGATGGCGCCCAGATTGTAAAGGGCATCAGCATGGTTCGGATCGACAACGAGGATCTTCTCCGTCTCCGCAGTTGCGCAGGGCAGGTCGTTCAATTCATAGCAGGCGCGGCCCAATTCCAGCATGGCTTCGACATTGCCGGCATCGGTCTTCAGAAGCTCTTCGAGAAAGCGGCGGGCCTCGGCAGGTTGACTCTGCTCTGTCGCCAACTGCGCGAGCCGCAGCAGAACCGGGGCATGACCGGGTTTCTTGCGGAGTTGCTCTTCGAGCATGGCCTTCTCATGCACCCGATTGGTGGGGGCCACGGAGCCAATTCCGGTCGAAGCCTGTGGGTCGCTCTTCCGATCCAGCGCTAACCACAATCCGCCGATCAACAGCAAGCAGAGCGCGCCCGCGGCAAGTATCACGTTCGATTTGCTCATGCAGCCACCGCCTTCTCCACGATCTCGACACCAGCGCGCCGGAGGAACTCGTCCGGAGACTCGCCTCCGATGAGAACAAAGACGAAGTCGGCGCGAACCTCCTGGATGGAACCCGGCTCATCGAGTACCACGCTGTTCGCGCCAATCGACTGGAACTTGGTTTGGAGTTTTGGCACAACCCGGCCCTCGGCAATGGCCAGGTCGAGCCGTTCGCGGTTGCGCTCACGGGCTCGGGCAAAATCCGCGCCGCGGTGGACCAACGTTACACGGTTCCTGCCACCCTTGGCGAGACCGAGCGCGGCTTCGATGGCACTGTCACCGCCACCCGCCACAACGATGTCGCTGTCCGAGTAAGAGTCGACCTCAATCAGGCGATAGGCCACATGGCTCAGTTCTTCACCGGGAACACCCAGCTTGCGGGGAGTTCCGCGCTTCCCGATGGCCATCACCACGAATTGCGCCCGATAACTGGCCCGCGACGTGTTGACGCACAGCAGCCCCGCTGCTCCGTCGCGCTCAATGCTCTCCACCTTCTCGTTGGTCTGGATGCGAACTCCCGTGGTGGAGATGATCGTCTCCCAGACATCGAGCAGAGCCTCCTTCGTGCTGTCGGCGATGTAGAGATTCCCGTAGAGCGGCATCTCGAGCGGTTCAGCCATTAGGAACTTCTGGCGCGGGTAGTTGCGGATGGTGGAGGCGACCTCACCCTGCTCCAGCGTGAGATACCTGATGCCATGCTCGTGGAGAGTCAACGAGGCACTTAGACCCGCAGGCCCGGCGCCCACGATGATGACTTCGTACTCGTCCGGCGCCCGGGCAGCTCTCGGACCTGCCTTCTCGATCCGCTGACGCAGATGATCGGCTACCAGCCGCCCTTCATTAATGGACGTCTTGATCAGGCCCAGGCCGCCAAGCTCTCCCACAATGAACGCACCGGGCACGTTGGTTTCGAAGTTCTCGTCGAGGCGAGGCACCCTGAGGGTTTGTAGGCTGCCACCGGCGCTCAGCGAGATGCCGGACGTGGGGCATGCCGTGACACAATCGCCATGTGATTTACAGCGCTCTGGATGTGCGAGGATCGCCTTGTGCCCCACCATGGCAAGGGTGCCCTGTTCCGGGCAGGCTTCCACACACGTGCCGCAGCCGATACAAAGTGAGGCGTTGATCACCGGCCGAAGCGCCCCCGCCGCAGCACCGGATCCATCGGAGACTGAGACTTCGGCGCTGTGGATCCGCCACAACGAGAATGGGGCGCCACAGTGGTTACAGAAGCCTGCATCCCGAGGCGCAGGCTTGTTGCAGCGGGGGCAGGCGCGCATGGCAACCTCGTGCGCCGGATCGCCAGCCGATGCGGTCTTTTGCCCGCGCGTGAGCTTCTTCAAGTAGCCGCGCATGAAGAACATCGTGATGGCGAACGCAATTGCGAAAGCGATTAGGGTGTCCATGGAGGCCCTCCGCTAAAAGTAGCCCATCAGCATCACCATCGTGATGTGAGCCGCAACCAGGAGCACGAACGAATAGCTGAAAGGGCGATGAATTACGTGCCAGAGGTGGAACACCTCTCCGGCTCGATTGAGGAACAGGATCTTGGCAGTCAGCCAGGACTGGGATCTGGCCGCATCGATGATGCGCTCCAGATCATCATGGCTGCTTTCACGGAGGCCCCCAAGAGTGGTCCAGCGTTCGACGCCTCTCAATACCCTGCGGCGAAGGGCAGCCACCCTCCATGGCCGGCGAAGGTCCAGGCTCGCCATGGTGATCAACGCCGGCAGCAAGGGCATCGAGGCGGCCTGCTCGGGCGGCGGCAGTTCCAGGAGTCCTGCCAATTCGTCCTGTCGGAAGACCTCTTGAGCATGCAGTTCGTTGGAGAGAGTCTCGGCTTCTTCCTGCAACTCCCGCAATGAAAGTTCCGCCGTGGACACACTCCGCGGTATCTGGGAGTAAAGATACCGGCCCACAATTCCGCTGAGGACGATGGCGATCATGATCCAGTAGGCCATTCCCGCCAGTCCATGCAGCTTCAGCGATGAGTGAAAGGTGACGATCACAGGTACGGTGAGGCCGAAGAGCACATGGAAGTTCAGCCAATTGCGAGTCCTGCCGATGCGTTGCATTGGTTTGATGCGCTTCCTGAGAGGATACAGGTACAGTCCGGCGAAGATCATCGCAGCCGTGAAGCCGAGTCGTATGCCGGTTGAGCCCGCGGGGCGCAGCGCCACATGCAGCGGATGGAAGGGACGATCCGTCAGCGGCAGACGGTAGTAGCCCGCGCCGTGCCAGGCAAGATACACGGCGAACAGACCCGCTCCGAATGCGAGCGAAGTGATAATCGCCTTGTGGCCCCATTCCCTGGGCGCACCCGGCTTGGAAGCCGGGCTCATTGCTTCTTCACTTCCTGCACCCTCTGGTCAGCACTAACGTCGAACTTTTGGTAGGCAGAGAACTCGTGCTGGTTGCGCCAATGCTGGTGGGCCGTCCGGGCCTCCACCACGGCAAGACGCGGGACCCAGACCGGGATCGCCGAACTCGCGGCTTCGTAATCGACCACCGAACTGAGTGACAGCAATCCGATGTCCGGTAGCGGCTCGCGAAGTTCAGTCTGGATCCGTCTCACGGCGCCCGTGCCGGGGTGCAGCCAAGCCGTCCCCCGCCAGGCGATAGGGTACTCGCGGCCCTTCACCTCCAGAACTGTGGGCGAAGAGTGCCCGGCCATGTGTTCGAAGCTGAAGCGGCGCCATGTAATGCCGCCTGAGATCTCGGGTTCGATCTCCTCGAACCTGTAGCTGGACTGGAAGCGAGGATGGAACACAACCTGCATCACCGCGAACCCAGTCGTTGCCAAAAGAGCTTGCGGGGGGTCCTGCTGCGGGCGGCTTTTCTCCAACCTGGATTCTTCGACGGTGAACTCCTCGCCCACAGTTTCCATCAGGATGAGGTAATCGAAAACGCTCTCGCGCCGATTCGCGATCTTCCCCCCTTGGCCGTACTTGATCTGAGTTAGCTTTTCCGCGCAGACAAGCGCGGGAAACTGCGCAGTGAACTCCTCGGCCTGAAGGGCTGCTTTCTCCAGAAGTCCCGATGGACCTTGGCCTTGAGCCAGCGGCAGCGCCGCAGTCATCAATATGCCGGCAACAATAGTGAGGTCTTTCATTCTCATCAGAAGCGATATCCCAGCGTGAAGAAGATCTGATCGTAGTTTTGAATCCCGCCGCGGTAGGACAGCCAGCCGCCGGTGACGAAGTAGTGCAGACCGACGTTCCAATCCAGTTGCCCGTTGACGAAGCGCGAACGGGATTGCCGAGTCAGCGGGCCGCCAAACTCCTGCTGACCCACCTGCAATTCGAGCCGCAGATCTTCGCGAATCTCGCGCATCAGGCTGATCGACTCGTACGAACCCTTGCCGAAGGAACTGCTGAAACGAGTGTAGCGGCCATCAATACGCGCGCCGATCCACGGCAACCGTGTCCAGCCCGCCGAGTACATCTGATTCAGCGAGGCCCTGCTATCTGCATCGAGCTTGCTGCGTCCCCAGGTGGAGGACAGGATCAGCCGGTCCCAGGGCTGCGCGCGGAAGCCGCCGCTGAAGCCCTGAAACAGATACCTATCGAGGAGTCCCGTCCCGATCAGGCTGTTGTCGAAGGTGGGCAGGCCACGGAAGTAGTTCTGGTTGAGGTCAAATGAGATCTTTGTGGAAGGCTGGACGCGGAAGGTCAGAAAACTCCGGCTCAGCATCGCTCCGGTCTGGCCGTTCATGAAGCGGGCGTTCTTCTGGTCCACTTCCATGCTGTGAAGGATGCTGAGCTTGTTGGCCGCGAAGATCGAGTTCTCCAGGAACAGGAACTGCCTTTCAGGTCTCCAGCGGATGCGCGTGACCGCTGCGCCCGCGGTGGAAGTCCAGCGAACGTTTTCATAGCTGCCCTTTTCGTAGCTGGTGAACAGGCCCACCATCTGGCGGTTGGGATCGTAGTTCCATTGCGTCGGATCCGGTGTGGATCCCGCGAAGATTCCGGCCGTGATATTCCGGGTCAGCCGGCGGGCTGCGTAGCCGCCGTCAATCGTGCTGAGGCTCGACACCCACGGAATCAGGACGCGGCCGAACCCGAGAATGTACTTCGATCGTGGGTTGTTGTAGAACATCCCGATCGTGTACGTGCGGTTAATCAGATCGACCATTGTCTGCTGTTGAGATCCTCCCTGACGCGTGTTCCAACGTCCACGCCAGTAGCCGGTCAGGTTCCAGTAGGTTCCATCGATCCGGGTCCAGTCGACGCGGGCAGCGATACCCTCCTGATGCGAGTTCCGCCCGCCGGAACTGCGGTCTTCGAGGACGTTGACTTCAAAGCCGATGCGGCCGCGCAGCCGCCCCACTTCACTCGGCTCCGGCATGGGCACATACTCGCGCACTTCTTCCTCCAAGGGATCGCCGCTGGTGAAGCTGATCACCTGGGCATAGCGCTGCCGCCGGCGCGCCGCCTCCCTCCGCTCGAAGTCAGTCGCATCGCTGCCTGAGAGTTCGGCGCGGTCGCCCGGTTGAGCTTCCACGCCCGGTTCCGGATTGACAATTTCCGCCAAGGCTGACTGTGTGGCAACGGATGACACAACGAGGTCGGCGATTCTGCGCGCGGCCATCTTCGCTTCCCCCGGAGCCAACCTCTCCAGTTTGAGTCTCATACCCTCACTCAAGCCATGTGCCGTTCCGCCATCGAGATACACCATGCCGGGCACCACCTGCTTCACAGTGAAGTTGCGGCGCGACTGCGATTGGGGTGCGGATTGCGCGAACGTGACGGCCAGAAGCGACAAAGCCAGCAGCATCAGTTTCAATATCATCGGCTAGCTCTTCCCCGTCGGATGGCACTGGTAGCAGGCCGGGCTTTGATAGACGTAGCCCTGACGCCCTTTGTGCTCCTTGTCCATGGAAGTCTTGTTGTGCTCGTGACAGTCGATGCAACTGAAGACGGAGTACGTGGCAGGAGTCCGGTGGCAGTCGTTACAGGTTGTCCACTTGTCGGCGTGCTTGCCGGTGTAGATGGGGAACTTGTGGATCACCGTCGCGCCTTTCCACTGCGTCGTGGTGTGACATGTCGTGCAGGTGGTGGGGAACCCGGCGGTGACGTGATTGGGGTTCGCCACCGTCTCGAACGCCTTGCGGTGGCACGTGTAACAGTCGGTCGGAGTTCCAGCATAGCGTCCGCCCACGTGGCAACTCGCACAGGCGACTGTGGGATGAGCGCCCGTCAAGGGGAACTTCGTTTTGCTGTGATCGAAGATCGCGCCCTTCCACTGCGTCGTGCTGTGGCAGACCGCGCAGTCCTTCGGGAAGCCCGCCGTGACGTGATTCGGATTCGTCGTGCCGTTGTAGTTGGCGAGGTGGCAACCGTCGCAGGTGGCCGGCGTGCCCTTGTAGACGTTGTTCTTGTGGCACTGGGCGCATTGGACGGAAGTATGCGATCCGGTCAAGGGGAACTTCGTCGCCGCCGTGTGGTCGAATTTTGCGCCCTTCCACTGCGTCGTGCTGTGGCAGACCGCGCAGTCCTTCGGGAAGCCCG
>CAZLDN010000146.1:0-5980 GCA_964558355.1 uncultured Candidatus Solibacter sp. | reverse complement strand
CGTCGCAGGTGGCCGGCGTGCCCTTGTAGACGTTGTTCTTGTGGCACTGGGCGCACTGGACAGAAGCATGCGACCCGGTGAGGGGGAACTTCGTCGCTGCCGTGTGGTCGAACTTCGCCCCCTTCCACTGCGTCGTGCTGTGGCAGACCGCGCAGTCCTTCGGGAAGCCCGCCGTGACGTGATTCGGATTCGTCGTGCCGTTGTAGTTGGCGAGGTGGCAACCGTCGCAGGTGGCCGGCGTGCCCTTGTAGACGTTGTTCTTGTGGCACTGGGCGCACTGGACAGAAGCATGCGACCCGGTGAGGGGGGACTTCGTCGCCGCCGTGTGGTCGAACTTGGCGCCCTTCCACTGTGTCGTCGTATGGCAGACGGCGCAGTCCTTCGGGAAGCCCGCAGTCACGTGGTTTGGATTCGCAGTCTTGTTGAAGTCCGTCAAGTGGCAACCGTCGCAGGTGGCCGGCGTACCGGCGTACTTGCCGTCAACGTGGCAAGAAGAGCATTGAGTGTTGCCGTGCGCGCCGGTGAGCGGGAATCGGGTCTTGGTATGGTCGAACTTGGCTCCCTTCCATTGCACAGTCGTATGACAGATCGTGCAGTCTTTGGAGAAGCCCGCCGCGGCGTGGCTGGGATTGGTCGTCTTGTTGAAGTCCGCCAGATGGCAGCCTTCGCACGTGGCCGGCGTTCCCCGGAACACATTGTTCTTATGGCACTGCGCACACTGGACCGAAGTGTGCGATCCGGTTAGGGCAAACTTCGTCGCCGTCGTGTGGTCGAACTTGGCGCCCTTCCACTGCGTGGTCGTGTGGCAGACAACGCAATCCCTCGGGAAGCCCGCCGTCACGTGGTTCGGATTGGTCGTGCCGTTGTAGTTCGCGAGGTGACAACCGTCGCAGGCGGCCGGCGTGCCGGCGTACTTACCGCCAACGTGGCACGCAGTGCACTGGCTGTTGCTGTGCGCCCCGGTGAGGGGGAACCGGGCCTTTGCATGGTCGAACTTGGCTCCCTTCCACTGCAAAGTCGTGTGACAGATCGTGCAGTCCTTGGAGAGGCCAGCCGCGGCGTGATTGGGATTCGTGGTGCCGTTGTAGTTCGTCAGGTGGCACCCATCGCACGTGGCTGTTGTCCCCCGGAACACATCGTTCTTGTGGCATTGGGCGCACTGCGCCGAAGAGTGAGATCCGGTCAGGGGGAACTTCGTCCGAGTTGCGTGGTCGAATTGGACGCCTTTCCATTGGGCCGTCGTGTGGCACTGCGCACAGTCTTTCGGGAACTCAGCATTGACATGATTCGGCGCCGTGGTCTTGGTGAAGGAATCCATGTGGCAGCCGTCACAGCTTTGCGGCGTACCCTGGAAGGTGCCGCTGGCATGGCACTGTCCGCATTGCGTACTGACGTGGGTGCCCGTGAGCGGGAACTTCGTTTGGCTCGAGTGGTCGAACTTCGCCCCCTTCCACTGGGCGGTCGTATGGCAAACGGCGCAGTCTTTCGGGAAACCCGAGACGGCGTGGTTTGGGCTGCTCGTCTTCTCGAATGCCGCAATGTGACAGCCTTCGCAGGACTGAGGGGCCCCCGTGAATCGGCCGTTGACGTGGCAGGCGGCGCAATCGGTCTGAACGTGGGTGCCGGTGAGACGGAACCGGCTCAGATTGTGGTCGAACTTAGCCCCTTTCCACTGCGCCGTGGTGTGACACTGTGCGCAGTCCCGCGGGAAGTTCGACGCCGCGTGCGCCGGATTGGTGGTCTTGTTGAATGCGTCGAGGTGGCACCCTTCACAAGCCTGCGGGGTTCCAGCAAAGCGGCCCGCAACGTGACACGAGTTGCACTGGACCTGTGTGTGCGCACCTGTCAGAGAGAACTTGGCACGCGCCGCGTGATCGAACGCCGCACCTTTCCACTGTGCGCTGGTGTGGCAAACTGAACAGTCCCGGGGGAATCCAGCCTGGACGTGGTTGGGGGTTTCGGTGGCGTTGAACTCCTTGGAGTGGCAGCCGGCACACTGCGTGGCGGTACCGGCGTACTGGCTGCCCGTGTGGCAGGCGCTACAGTTGAGCCGCGCGTGTGCGCCGGCCAACGCGAAGCTGGTGATGGCTTCATGGTCGAACTTCGCCCCCAGCCAGGTATCCATGCTGTGGCATTGGTCACATTGAAGTGGAATGCGCGAGGATCGATGCGGCGGATTCGTCGCCTTGTTGTAGTCAGCCACGTGGCACGCGGCACACTCCGTACTTAGCCCCGTGAAGGCTCCTGCTGCGGCGCTCTTGTGGCAACTCTCGCAGGGCGCCACTGCATGGGCCCCAATCAAGGGGAACCGGTTCGCATGTTCGCGCGTTTGCTGGACCGCCACGCGCCAACCCTTCATCGTGTGGCACTGCTGGCAATTGCCGCCGAACTGCCGCCGATGAATATCGGCGTGGCATGAGGAGCATTGCTTGCTGACATTCTTGAAGACCCGCTCGACGTGACAAGAAGTGCAGGCAACCCCTTGGTGCATGCCCAGCAGCGGCCAGCCTGTTTGGGTGCTGTGGTCAAATTCCGGCGAGGGACGGACCGGCTTCCAGGATGAGGCCGTGTGACAGCTTTCGCACGCGACTTTCAGGGGACCGTGCGGATTCGCGGTCCGGCGGGGCGCGGGGCGGCTCTGCGCGAGTATGACAGGAACCAGGCAGATGGCGACCGCGAGGAGCCGATTCAGAATCGATCCTGATCTAATCATCGGTGACACTCCTCGCACGCTCTCGGTGTTCCTCTGTAGATCACAACTTGCCGCAAGCCAGCCTGCCTGCGGTTTTCGTGACACATCCTGCAAGGTGCCCGCTCATGCGCCCCTCTCAGTGAGAAGGTCGAGTGCTTCTGGTGGTCAAAGCCAGTGGGTTGCCAGTTGGTTGTGGTGTGGCAGCGTCCACAATCGGGCTTGGTTTCCAAAGCGGTTTGAAACTGGCCATCGTGGACGTCGGCATGGCAGGAGCCACAGACGCGCGTGGTCCCGCGGAAGGTGATTAATCGCTTTCCCCCGGGAATCTCCGGCTTGTGACAACCCGTGCAAAGCGCAGTCCGGTGCTTGCCGGTGAGGGGGTGGCGCGTGGAGCCATGGTCGAACGGCCCAGTCTCTTTCCAACTCCGAACGGTGTGACAGGACTCACATTCGGCCTGCACCGCTCCCGACGGACCATGCGGGCTTTGATGACACTCCAGGCAGCGCACGCTGGCAACCCGGAACTTCGTCTCCTCCGGAGTGGGCGCTCGCCGGTGACACTCCACGCAGGCGACCGCAGCGTGGGCGCCAGTCAGGGCCATTCGGGACTTCGCGTGCTCCGCAGGCGTGAACTTCGCGGGCATCCAGCCAGAAACCACATGGCAGCGCTCACAGCGGTTCTCGTTGGGCGCCGGGGAGAATTGGCCGTTGTGACCGTCCTTGTGGCAACTGCGGCAAGAGGAAGCGTCTGGATGGTAGTTCGCTTTTGAACCCATCCCCGCGTGGCATTTCTCACATGGGACTTTCTCGTGCGATCCGAGCAGCGGGTACCGCGTCGATGCGTGATCCTTTAGCGTGAAGCGTGCTGGCTTCCAACCGGCCTCGTTGTGACAGGCGGCGCACTCACCTCCCTCTCGAGCGGCGAATTGGCCCTGATGACTATCCTTATGGCAATCGAGACACTGCGTGTGCGCGATCGCGGCACTGAAGTTCGCCGTGCGATGACACTTCGCGCATTCCACCGGCCGGTGTCTGCCATTAAGCGGGAACTTGGTCCTGGAGTGATCAAACCCGCTCTCGGCGAGCCGGGCCGGCTTCCATCCGGATGTCGCATGGCACTTCTGGCAATCGCCGGCGAATGAGCCTGTGTGGGGATCATTGTGGCACGCTTTGCAGCTTTCGAAAATGACGAAATTCTTGTACTGCACCCTCCCCGTTTCCGGGGGGAATTTTTTGTGGCACTGCGCGCAGGCAACTTTCCCATGGAGCCCCGTCAGCGCGTAGGCGGACTTTTCGTGCGAAAATCCCCGGAGGTCCTTCCAGTCGGCCTGATTGTGGCAGCGCATGCAGTCGGGCCCGAGGTCCCCGCGATGCTTGTCGTTATGGCAACTTCCACATAGCGGAGAAAGCCCCAGGTAAGATTTACCAGAGATCAGGTAAGATTTACCTGGCCCTGGGTGCTTCATGCTGGCGATGTGCTCCGGTGTCATCTTGGTCGCGTTGTGACAATTTTCGCAGCAGGCAAGGGAAGTGTGCTTGCCTTCGAGAGTCCATCCGGCCTGGCGGTGATCGAACCGGTTTCGGGGAGTCCTCCAACGCACGAGTTGATGCTGCCGACCATTGTGTTCCGCGTGGCAGCGGGCGCAGTCCGCCGCCGCTTGCATTCCAGTGCCCTTAACGATCCGCGCATGGTGGCCGCGCTTTTCGGAGAGGCGACGCCGGATTTCCTCATGACAATCGAGGCACTTGAACTGGGCCGAGCCCGCGCCCACGACGTGACAGGCAGCACACTGGAGTGGCGTGTCCAGGCGCCGATGCGCCTGCGACAGAGGGCCGGGAGACATCTGGGCGTATAAGGACACGACGGCCAGCGCGAACACGACTACCGCGACACCCACCGCTCGACTACTCATTTGAAAAGATCGTTACCTTCATTCCACGCCGGCCTATCCGGAAGCCCGGCACGGCATTCCCTTCGCCACGTCATGTAGAGCGCAGGTTTGTGAATCGACCACGACCTGCCTCCCGGCGGATCCGAGCCCTCCAATCCTCGTCACGAGCCGTACAGCCGTATCACGAGCCGGCGCTCGCACACCATTCCACAAGGCTCAAACCTCATAGCTGTCCGAGAAACCCAGCCCAGTGAATCTCCCCTCATCAGCCGCCGCAGTGCCCTGCAGGCTCAATTCAACCAATGCTTAGGTGAAACAAAGAGGAGATGCTTCGTCACCTCTTTGCAATCCAAGGGCCATCCCGACAGGCCGACCGTCGCTAGAGTACATGACTTGCTGCTGGACCCAGCCTGAAGTAGGACTCATCGCCCGCTCTGTTCCTCCTGTATCGGCACTCGGCCGCGTAGAGTTTATGACGATGCAGAATTCTCCCCGCAAAACGTGAGGCCCAATCAACTTTCGACCACCCTGACCACGAAGACTCAGCCAAGCCAACGACCGCTTCGAATGTCTCCGACCGCATCAGGATGACTCGAAGGCGAGACGCACATCCTAATAGGTCGGCCGTCAATGGCTTTGTTGTGGCTCAGCCGTCCATAACCTCTTGGCCGTTGGTCTCTCTTGAAGGGGGAACCCTGGCTGCGCGAACCGAACGCATCGACCTTCAGAACAAAGAACCCTGGGGAGCAGCGCCGAGTTCAAAGGCCCCGTCAAATCCCGCCCTCTTCAAGCGCCGTTGTGGCGGTTCATGGGGGTGCGGGATCGAGAGCAGTATGGAGGAGGCAGACGGACTGACGGCCTCGCCTTACCCGCCCGGCGGGCGAAGCCCGCTTGCTGGCGCAGGCGGCGGAAAGTTACCAGTCCGCGACACAGATGGGGAATCAGGGCTACCCGCACGACGCGACGCGCGTTGCGTGTGAAATCTTCTGGGCGGGCGAGATTGGCGAAGTGAAAGAAGTGTATGCCTGGGAGGGGCGCGGGGTGAATTCGTTCGCAGTTCGTTCCAAGGCAGGCATTGACGCACAAGTGATTTGGAATGAACGGGTTGCTGGTAAGAAACGCGGGTTTTTCGCAAAAACTTTTTTTTGCGGCCACGGGGCGGGCAGGGAAGAATTGTGAGCGAAAAGCAGGCGAAGACAAGGGGAATGCAAGACGGGGGGTATTGGAGTTCGATTCGCCGTCAAGAGAATTGGGATCAATGGGTTGGATGGGTTCGGGGAGGGAATTCGTTTCGAATTCGTTCCGAACGATTGTTTTGGGGTTAAGTGTTTTTGGATCAGCAAGTTGTGGGCGGGCGGCGAAGAGGGGGAACGGACCGTTTGGGGTGTATTAGGGG
>CAZLDN010000145.1:0-12336 GCA_964558355.1 uncultured Candidatus Solibacter sp. | reverse complement strand
GGCGTCAGCACAACGAGCCGTTCGACGACGTTTTCGAGTTCGCGCACGTTGCCAGGCCATCGATAGGTGGAGAAGTAGGGAAGCAGCGAGGGTGGCAGTCTCAGGCTCGGGCGGTTGAGCCGCTCCTTGAACTTCTCGAAGAAGATGGCCACCAACTCGGCGATGTCATCGGGGCGTTCCCGTAATGGCGGGATGGTCAGAGGGATTACAGCGAGGCGGTAGTAAAGATCCTCCCGGAACGTGCCGTCTTCCACCATCGCCTGGAGATTCCGGTGGGTCGCGGCAATGATCCGCACATTGACCTTCGTGGGGGCTGCCGCCCCGATCTTCTCAATCTCACGTTCCTGAATCAGCCGAAGTATTTTGACCTGCAACTCCAAAGGCATCTCGCCGATCTCATCCAGGAAAAGCGAACCCTGGTCGGCCATTTCAATCTTGCCCTGCTTGTTGGCCAGCGCCCCGGTGAACGATCCCTTGGTGTGTCCGAATAGCTCGGACTCCAACAACTCCTTAGGGATCGCGCCGCAGTTGATCACAATGAACGGCCGGTCGCGGCGGGGGCTGTTGAAATGGATGGCTTTCGACAGGAGTTCCTTGCCGGTTCCCGTTTCGCCTCGCACGAGCACGGTAGAGTCGCTCTGCGCGGCACGCGATGCGTTGTCGAGAGTCGTCAACAGATTCTTGGCCTTGCCGGCAATGTTCTCAAAGCCAAACTTTCTGTCGATTGCGCTGCGGAGGTTCCTGACCTCCTCCTGAAGGCGATGATGCTCCAAGGCCCGCGAAACGATCAGCTTCAGCGCTTCGGAGTTCACCGGTTTAATGATGTAGTCGTACGCCCCCAGGCGCATCGCTTCCACCGCGGACTCGATTGTGCCGTACGCCGTGACCACCACGACAATGACCTCGGGGTACTCCTCTTTAATTCTCTGCAGCAGGTCGATGCCCGACATCCCAGGCATTTTGAGGTCGGTGAGCACGAGGTCCTGGGGATGCTTGGAGAGGACTTCGAGAGCCTGCTGGCCATCGCTTGCGGTCGACGCTTCGTAGCCGACCTGCTGCAACTTAAGTTGCGTGACGCGGCGGAGATTCTCCTCGTCGTCGACCACCAGAATCCTCTTACCAATCATGCAAGGTCTCCTCGCGACTGCGGAAAGAACAAAGTGAAGGTCGTGCCCTTATCTTGGTTCCCGGTCACGGTCACGGTCCCGCCATGCTGCGTCACGATCTGATGGACGACCGAAAGGCCAAGCCCGGTGCCGGTGTCTTTTGTCGTGAAGAACGGATCGAAGATACTGTCGAGGTTCTCTTCAGGAATTCCGGCGCCCTGATCTCTGATCTCGATTACGATGCCGTCATCGTCCTGCCTGGCGGTGAGCCACACATCCCCGCCTTCCGGCATCGCTTGCGCGGCGTTCAGAGTCAGGTTCAGCATCACTTGGGTTAGTTGCTCGGCATCCCCGAGGAGTCTTGGGACGCCATGCGCAGTCTCTCTATGAAAGCGGATGCCTTTGCCCGCAGAGTGACTCACCAGGTCGATCGCGGAGTCGAGCACCCTGGAGAGGTCCACTTCGCGCCACTCCGGACGGCGGGGCCGCGCGAAATCGAGAAGGCTGGTCAGCAGACGATTCAGGCGCGAGCACTCCTTGCGAATGATGCCAACCGTCTCCTTCCGCAGTTCGGGCCGATCGTCGGCCATGTTCAGCACTTCGGCGGCGCCGTCGATGCTGGCAAGCGGGTTCCGGATTTCGTGGGCCAAGCCGGCTGCCAGTTGACCAATCGCCGAAAGACGGTCCGCCCTCTTGACCTGCTCGAAGGTGTCCTGGAGTTCCCGGTATACCTGGCTCAGCTTTCGCGCTGCGTCCTGCAACTCGGAGCGTCGTTTCCTCTCCCGGTCCGACAAAACCCCGGTCACGATGCCGACCGCGAGGAACATGAAGATCTCGGCGTACTGTTCCATCGCGTATTGATGTTCATGACCCCACATCGTCACAATATGAGGAATGTAGAGAATCGCCGCGATGACGGCCGCCGCCAGGCCACCTCTGAATCCAAAAGCTATAGCAGCGTAGACGACCGGCAGATAATAGAGTCGCTGGAAGATACCGTGCCACAGCCTCATGTCACGCGGCGTCAGGTAATGGGCGGCGCTTGTTGCGGCGATGCCCGCTAACACCAGCGCGATCGCCTTCCAGTTCAGTTTGGTCCTATCTGCTTCCATGCTAGACGTGGCCTCACCTGGCGGCGACGCATCACCGCGAGAGCGAGGAGGGGGCGAGTTCAACTTGAGCCGCGCGTCTGGCTGCGTCGTCATAAGCGCTCGATCCCTCTCCTATTGCACCACCTTCACCAAGAAACTGAGCTGCCAGCACCCTTGGTACGTATGCCTGCGTTTCACGTGGCAGCATTCCGGACGTGGAGAGACGCCAGAAGTCCCGTTCCTGCGCGCGGTCGATCGCGGTTTGAACACGTCGCTCGCCCGCATTGTATGCGGCCAAGGTCAGTGCCCAGTCTCCAAACCTACCATAGAGAAACTTCAGGTAGCGCGCGGCGGCGCGTGTGGACTTCTCCGGGTCGGTGCGCTCGTCCCGCTGGGACACATTCAAGCCGAACGTCGTGGCCGTCTCCGGGATCAACTGCCAGATCCCGAGGGCATTCTTGGGCGACCTCGCTTCCGAATCATATCCGCTCTCGACGAGTCCGATCCAGACCAATTCCGGCGGGAGGCCCTCCTCCCGAAAGACTCGTGTCATCATCTTACGATACCCCTGCAGCCGGCCCACTGATGCCCGGTAGCTTGCCGCTCCCGGACCTTGGAAGTACCGGACGAAGTTCGCGACGATGGGCTTCAAAGCCCGGGTGCCGGAGAGAGCAACAGCCCCGGCACCAACCCGTAAGGCACTGCTACGCGCGGGGATCGCCTCCGTGGCTATTCTCTCCTGTTCCGCGCGCACCAATACGTCATTCAACAATTGCTCCCATCGAGGAATGCCCTCCACCGCGAGCAAACGCGGGGCGGAAAAAGACGCGAGAAGCAGGAGGGCCGAAGCCAGACGAGCTACCGGGTTTGTCTTCGAGTTCATTCGCGGACCACACAATCGGGCAAGCATTTCGCTGGCCAACCAGGAACCGACGGACTAAGCGGCATCTTTCCATGCGGTTACCGATGGTTGAGGACATCCGGAAGGCGGGCGAAGCGGAGCCGGCTGCCGAATATTGTCCACTGCTAGTCCGAGAATCTCCAATTTCCAGTCCGCTGATAACGCTCGCGACGAGTGACAACTAGCGCAAAGCCTCATGAAGTGAAGGGGTTAACCTGCCACTGCAACAGTTGGCGCGGGACGTGCACTACTTGGACCAGTGGCAACCAGGAAGGACAACACGGTGCGATCACCATTGATAGGCCAGGCGCTGCTGCTCCTGCCATTCCTAGCTTCGGGGCTTTGGGGGCAGACAGATCGGAGGGAGCTCATGGATCTATTGGCCGAGGCTCTAAGCAACAATCCGGAGATCGCCGCGGCGCAGAAGCGTTATGAGGCGTCCCGCCAACGGCCCTCGCGGGTCAGCACCTTGCCTGATCCGATGTTCTCGCCCGGCTACAACAGCAGCGGCAGACCATGGCCGGGCGCCGGATTGGGAAAGGAGCCCACGAGCAATATCGGGGTGATGCTCTCCCAGGAGATCCCGTTCCCCGGAAAGCGCAAGTTGGCCGGTGACATGGCCGTCAAGGAATCCGAGGCGGAATTCCAGCAATACCAGCAGACGAAACTGAGCGTGGTCTCGCGGCTGAAGCAGGCCTACTTCCGCCGGGCCTATGCATTTGCCGCTGTTGACGTATTGAGCCGCAACGTCGATCTGCTCCGGAAGTTCCTGAAGATTACCGAAGCCCGCTACTCGGTGGGCAAGGCAGCACAGCAGGACGTCTTCAAGGCGCAGACCCAGATCTCGATCCTGGAGACCAAACGAATTCAACTCGAACGGGAGAAGCGGGCTCGCGAAGCCGAAATCAATAGTCTGCTGAACCGCGCGCCAGGGTCCCTGCTGGGCCGACCTGCTGAGCTTCAAGCGATGGATCCGCCATCGGGACTCCAAGGGCTCTATGCCTCGGCGAGGGAGAACTCCCCTATGTTGCGCCGTGATGAGAAGATGATCCAGCGCGCCGAAGTCGCGGTCAACATGGCGCGCAAGGAATACTATCCGGACTTCACGCTGAACGGCGGCTACTACAACATGGGCGGAATGTCCCCCATGTATATGTTTCGCGCCGACTTCAAGATTCCGCTCTACTACTTCCGGAAACAACGCGCCGCAGTGACGGAGCAGTCCCAGACCCTGGCGGAGTCCCGCAAGACGTACGAAGCCACGAATCAGGGGCTCCACTTCCGCATTCAGGACGACTACCTGATGGCGGGAACGTCCTCGCAGTTGGTCCAACTCTACGGAAAAACCGTGATCCCTCAGGCTAGCCTCGCGCTGGAGTCTTCCCTGTCCTCCTATGAGACCGGCTCGGTGGACTTCCTCAGCGTCTTCATGAACTACATCACCGTCGTTGAATACGAAATGAACTACTACGAGGAGCTGCAGAACTTCTATCTCGCCCTCGCCCGTCTCGAAGAGATGACGGGACGGCAGTTGGTCCAATGAGACACCATTCCATGAAAGCCTTACGCATTCTCCTGTTCGTTGTGCTGATCGCCGCCGGCTTTATCGGTGGCTTCGGGTATGGGCGCTGGTACGGCCCACGCCTTCACTCCGAACCCGCGGCGGCCAAGCCCACGGGCTATCACTGCCCCATGCATCCGAACTACCACTCCGACAAGCCCGGCGACTGCCCGATCTGCGGCATGAAGCTGGTGCCTGACGATGACCCGGCCCATCCCGCCGGCGCGGAAGTCCAAAAACCGGCTGGCAAGATACTCTACTACAGGGATCCGAAGGCTCCCGCCTTCAAGTCGGACAAGCCGGGCATCAATCCGGAAACCGGCAGCGATCTCGAGCCGGTCTATGAGAATGATCCGGCCGATATGCCGATGGGCGCCATCCGCGTGAGTCAGGAAAAGCAGCAACTCATCGGCGTCAAGTTCGGTGAGGTGACGTCCGGCGCCGGCATCCACTCTTTCCGGTCCGTGGGCAAGGTCACGATGGATGAAACCCGATTCTCGAAAGTGCAAACCAGGATCGAGGGCTGGATTGACAAGGTGTACGTCGACTTCACGGGCAAGGAAGTGGAGAAAGGCCAGCCGCTGCTGACTCTGTACAGCCCGGAGATGTTAGCCAGCCAGCAGGAGTACCTCCTGGCGATCCGAAGCCGCGAAATCATGAAGGACAGCCCGCTGGCCGGCTCGCAACAACAGAGCGATTCGCTTCTCGCGGCCGCGCGCAAGCGGTTGGAACTCTTCTCTCTGAGCGAAGCCCAGATTGAAGACATCACCAGGACGCAGAAGCCGCTGACGAACATCACGATCTACTCGCCCATCAGCGGCTACGTCATGATGCGCAATGCATTCCCGAAACAACGCATCACCCCCGAAACCGAACTCTATACGGTGGTCGACCTGAGCAAGGTCTGGATCATGGCCGACGTCTTTGAGAACGAGGCTTCGATGATCCAGGTAGGAATGCCGGCGCGCGTAAGTCTTTCTTACGGGAAAAGCCGTTCGATCAACGCCCGGGTGAGCTACATACAGCCCGAGGTGGACCCCACCACTCGCACATTGAAGGTCCGCATCGAGGCCGACAACCCCGATATGCAACTCCGTCCCGACATGTTCGTGGATGTCGACTTCAGCGTCGCGATGTCCGCGCGCATGACGGTACCCGCGGAAGCGGTACTCGACACCGGGCTGAAGCGGACGGTGTTCGTCGACCGCGGCAACGGTTACCTGGAGCCGCGGCAGGTGGAAATTGGCGAGCGCATCGGTGATCGAATCGAGATCACAAAAGGGCTATCGCCCACTGAGCGAATCGTCATCTCCGGCAACTTCCTGATCGACTCCGAAAGTCAGCTGAAGTCATCGGCCGCCGGAATGGCCGGGCATCAGCACGGAGGGTCGACTTCTAAACCGGCGCCTTCCACCCCCGCGCCTGCCGCTGGGGAGCACAAACAGCATGATTGACCACATCATCGAGTTCTCCGGCAGGAATAAGTTTCTGGTCTTCATACTCGTCGGATTTGCGGTTGTCGCCGGCATCTATTCGATGCGGAGCATCCCTCTCGACGCGATCCCGGACCTGAGCGACACGCAGGTGATCGTCTACTCGCGCTGGGATCGAAGCCCCGACATCATGGAGGACCAGGTCACCTACCCTATCGTCACCAGCATGCTGGGGGCGCCGAAGGTAAGGGACGTCCGCGGGTTCTCGGACTTCGGCTATTCGTTCGTCTACATCATCTTCGAAGAGGGGACTGACATCTATTGGGCGCGTTCGCGGACTCTGGAATACCTGTCCGCGGTCCTCCAACGGCTTCCGCAGGGCGTGAAGACGGAGTTGGGCCCCGACGCTTCAGGCGTCGGTTGGGTCTTTCAGTACGCATTGATAGACAAGAGCGGAAAGCATTCGCTCGCGGAACTCCGTTCCTTGCAGGATTGGTTTCTACGTTATCAATTGCAGGCCGTGCCGGGCGTCGCCGAAGTTGCGCCCCTAGGCGGCTTTGTCAGGCAATACCAGGTGAACGTCGATCCCAACCGGCTCCAGGCATACAAGATTCCGATCATGAAGGTGGTTGAGTCGGTTCGCAAGGGCAACAACGATGTCGGCGGCCGGCTTGTTGAGTTCAGCGGCACAGAATACATGGTGCGCGGGCGCGGCTATGCCAAGAGCGTCGAGGACATCGGCAACATCGTCCTGCTGAACACGGAAGGGGGCGTGCCGGTCCGGGTGAAAGATGTCGGCAATGTGGTCCTCGGCCCGGACATCCGGCGAGGCATCGCCGATTGGAACGGCGAAGGCGACGTGGTCTCGGGCATCGTCGTCATGCGGCAGGGCGAGAACGCGCTCGAGGTCATTGAAAGAGTCAAGGCGAAGATTAAGGATCTCGAGCCCGGCCTGCCGGAAGGGGTAAAGATCGTCTCCGCCTACGACCGTTCCGATCTGATTCTTCGTTCGATCGAAAACCTGAAGTGGACGATCACCGAGGAAATGGTGGTTGTGGCACTGGTGATCTTCATTTTCCTCTGGCACATCCCGAGCGCGATCATCCCGGTATTGACGATTCCCATCGCCATCATCATCTCGTTCATCCCGATGAAGATGATGGGCGTCAGCGCCAACATCATGTCGCTCGGCGGCATTGCCATCGCCATCGGCGCGATGGTGGACGCGGCCATCGTCGTGGTGGAGCAGACCCACAAGCACCTCGAAGAATGGGATCGCACGGGCCGGAAGAAAGACTACCACCGTGTGGTCATCGACGCCGTGAAGGAAGTCGGTGGCCCGAGCTTCTTCGCGCTGCTGGTGATCGCCGCTGCGTTCTTGCCAGTGCTAACCCTGGAGGCTCAGGAAGGCCGTCTCTTTAAGCCGCTGGCCTACACCAAGAACCTCTCCATGATCATCGCCGCGGTGCTGGCCATCACGTTGGACCCGGCCATGCGGCTGCTGTTCACGCACATGGACAACTTCCAATTCAGGCCGCGTTGGCTGGCGCGTGTCGTGAATGCGGTCCTGGTTGGCAAGATCCACTCGGAGGAGAGTCACCCCATCAGCAGGATCTTGATGCGGATCTACGACCCCATCTGCCGCTGGTCGCTCCGCTGGAAATATCTGGTCATCGCCGGGGCCGTCGCGATGGTTGTGGTGACGATACCGATCTACCAGCAGCTTGGTTCCGAGTTCATGCCTCCCCTCGATGAAGGCACGTTGCTCTACATGCCGTCCACGCTCCCCGGTATCTCTGTCGCCGAGGCGCAGAAGCTCATGCAGGTTCAGAACCGCATCATCAAGAAGTTCCCGGAGGTCCTCACCGTCATGGGCAAGTCGGGCCGGGCGGAGACATCCACTGATCCGGCGCCGTTTTCGATGATGGAGACCATCATCGTCCTGAGGCCGCAGGATCAGTGGCGCAAGGTCGATACCTGGTACTCGAAGTGGAGTTGGGCGCCGCGATGGCTCACGGCGGCGTTCGGTCACATCACGCCAGACCATATATCGAGCGAGCAGCTTGTTGAGGAGATGAATGTAGCGCTGTCCCTGCCCGGCGTGTCCAACGCCTGGACGATGCCCATCAAGGCCCGCATCGACATGTTGACGACGGGCGTCCGCACGCCCGTAGGCATCAAGGTGTACGGCTCCGATCTGAAGCAAATCGAGAAAATCGGCACGGATATAGAGGGCATGTTGCCGAAGGTGCGGGGAACGAGAAACGTATTCGCCGAAAGAACGGGCGGCGGCTACTTTCTGGACTTCGATTGGAAGCGCGAGGAGATGGCCCGCTACGGGCTCAGCATGGAGGACGTGCAAGGGGTGCTGATGAGCGCCGTGGGCGGGGAAAATGTGACCACCACGATTGAAGGCCGGGAACGCTACCCCGTCAATGTGCGCTATCTACAGGATTTCCGCAGCGACATCAACCGGCTCAGCCGCGTTCTGGTACCGGTGATGGACGGCAAGATGCAGATTCCCGTCTCCCAACTCGCGGACATCAAGCTTTCCAGCGGGCCGGCCATGCTGCGCGACGAGAATGGGATGCTCAACGGCTATGTTTACGTCGATGTGGCTGGGCGCGACATTGGCAGCTACGTGGAAGAAGCAAAGCAACTGGTCCGCGAGAAAGTAAAGCTTCCGGCGGGGTATACCCTCGTCTGGAGCGGACAGTACGAGGCCATGCAGCGCGTGCGGGAGAAGCTGACGGTGATTCTGCCTCTGACGTTGTTCCTGATCATGATGCTGCTCTACATGAATACGAAGTCGATCACCGAGACCATGCTGATCCTCCTGGCTGTCCCGTTCTCGGCAGTGGGCGCGATCTGGTTCCTGTACGCGCTCGGCTACAACATGAGCATTGGCGTATGGGTCGGCCTGATTGCGTTGCTCGGTGTCGATGCCGAGACGGCCATCTTCATGCTGCTCTACCTGAATATCTCCTATGAAGGAGCGAAGAAGGAGGGCAAGATGAACAGCCTGGCCGATCTCCAGAACGCGATCCACGACGGCGCCGTGAAGCGAATTCGGCCCAAATTCATGACCGTGGCCGTCATGTTCATGGGCCTCGTCCCGATCATGTGGTCCACCGGAGCGGGCGCGGATGTGATGAGGCGAATCGCTGCTCCCATGATCGGTGGAATCTTCACGTCCTTCATTCTTGAACTGGTCGTCTACCCGGCTATCTATGAGGTTTGGAAATGGAACACAGAAGTCAAAAAACAACAATTCGTATCTTGAGCCTCGCTATTGCGCTTGGCCTGTCCACGACGGCCTGGGGTCAGGATCTGCAGTTCGAGGTCCGCCACGAGCGGGCGTTGAGAGATCACCCCGGCCGTGTGACGTTCGACGAACGCGGAGTGCGGTACCAGCAGGTCCTCACCGGGAAGCAGCAAGCGAAGGCCGGGAGGGGGAAGAAGCCCCCGAAGCTGGAGAGTGCGCGCTGGGAGTATCAGGACATCCAACAACTCTGGGTTTCACCCGAGAAGCTGGTGATCGTTACCTACAAGGACCGCAAGTGGTTCCTCGGTGTGGACAAGGAATTCGAGTTTTTCCTTCCCAAAGGTAAGTCGTTCGAGGCTGCCTACACGGTCCTGAAAGACAAGTTGGACCGCAGATTCGTCGCTGCCGTGGCTGATTCCCAGCCCGGCCTGCTCTGGGAACTCCCTGCCAAGCTGCTGGGCACGATTCAGGGATCCGACGGGGTCCTCCAGGTGGGACCGAATCGCATCGTATTTAAGACGGACCGGGCCCGTCAGTCGCGCACTTGGCGGTATCAGGACATCGAGAATGTCAGCACGTCCGACCGTTACCAACTCACACTCACCACCTACGAGCGCGCCGAGACGCACTACGGCAGCATGAAGGGCTTCAACTTCCAACTCAAGCAGCCGCTGGACGGGAAGAGCTTTGACGCGCTCTGGAAGCGCCTGAATCAGGACAAGGGACTTCAGTTATTGACCTCAATCGAAGAAAGGACCCAAACATCAAAATGAACAAGTTTTTCAGTACTCTACTCTTTGGCGCGACGCTGCTCGCCGCCGCCGACAAACCGCAGACCTTTACGGGCGTGATCACCGATACCATGTGCGGCGCCAAGCACACCATGGGCATCACGCCGGACGACAGGTGTGTCCGGGAGTGCGTGAAGATGGACCCCAAGAAGTGGAAGTACGCGCTTCTAGCCGGGAAGGACATCTATGTACTTAGCGATCAGCAGACACCCGAGAAATTCGCCGCGCAGAAGGTCACCGTGACCGGAACCCTGTTCGAGAAGACGAAGGTTCTCAAGGTAGACAAAATCGAAGCCGCAAGCTCCGCAAGCGGGCATTCCGGTCATTCCCATTAGGAGAACGCGCATGAACATCAAGCTGAAGGTGTTCGCGTTGGCCAGCGTTGCGTTGTGCCTGGCCGTGGGGCTGTGGATGTACTGGTTTGTCGCCGCTCACGGATTCAGCGCGAGAGAGAAGCCATCAAAGTTGGAAGCGGTTCTGGCCAGGCATGCGAGGCGGATCGCTTCGCCCCAGGGAGCAAGGGATCTGAAGAGCCCGGTGAGCCCGACCCCCTTGGCTATCGCCGAGGCGAGAGAGCACTTCGCCGATCACTGTGCTACCTGCCACGCCAACGACGGCAGTGGCCGTACCCAGATCAACGCAGGGCTTTATCCGCCAGCGCCTGACATCAGGCAACCCGATTCACAGGATCTCTCAGACGGTGAGTTGTTTTACATCATCAGGAATGGAATCCGCTTCACCGGCATGCCAGGGTGGGGCGGGGAGGACGAGGAGAACTGGAAGCTCGTCCTGTTCATTCGCCATCTGCCAAAAATCACTACTAAAGAACTCGAGCTGATGAAGGAAGTGAACGGCCTCGAGATCCACGGCGGTGAATCTCATTAACTCGAACGAAGGAGACGGAAGAATGTTTCACAAGCTGTTTGCGACGCTGATCCTGACTGGTTTCATGGGTGCCGCCGTAGTGACGGCCCACGATCCCAGCCAACATCGGGGAACCCCAACCAAGGGCGAGGTGCTGTCGATCGCTGCCGACCGGATCGAAGTCAAGACGGACAAGGGCGTGGAGACGATCACGGTCAACGGCAAGACAACGTTTGAACGCGGGAAGACCAAAACATCTCTGTCCGGCTTCAAGAAAGGTGATCGCGTCGCCGTATTCGGAACGACGCTGGCGAGTGGCGAGTTCATCGCGAAAGAGGTGCTGCTCGATAACAGCGCGCCAGCCGCTGCCGTAAAACACGGCCCGAGTCAAAAGCATTGACCGGCGCCCATGCTCAGCGTGCCGGAGGCATAAATCGGGCAGGAGCACTTCCTGCAACTGCGGCGAAGCTCGTCAGCTTCGTAGGTCATGTCGTGCAAGGCACGACCGCCCGGGCAGTGGGAACCGTGACGACGGTAGACGTTCAAGGCCATGGTGGACTGCCTTGAACCTAGCAGGCATTACCCAAAATTACCCAAGAAAAAGGGGGGTCTGACTGCAAGCCATTGATTCTATTCTGGCGGTGAGGGTGGGATTCGAACCCACGGAACCCGCAAAGGTTCAACGGTTTTCGAGACCGCCCGATTCAACCACTCTCGCACCTCACCGCTTACCAAGTTAGCGTACTTTGGCCCCCTTTCGCAAAGCCCCAAGTTGTTCCGGGCCGCTTCACCTTTGGCCTAAGGAGTGACGGAGCCAGACACTCCCGAGCGTTCCTTTCCTGGCTGGCGCGGATTCTCGAAAGCGAGACCGCGCAGCCCTCATGACATCGAAGAAGATATATGTTGCATCTAGGTGTACTATGCACTGCCTGCGGACAAAATGCCCCGCAGTGCGCAGATCTTGCGCGGCCTATGGATAGAGAGGTTCACAATGTATTGAAATAGAAAGACAGGCTGGTCTGGCAATCCCGATGCAAACAACATGTTCAGGAGGCAGAGATGAGAAACTTCCTGATGATCACACTTGGACTGGTGTTTGGATCGGCCGGGCTGTTGATGGGCCAGAGCGCGGCTTCAACGAACACCGAGACGATGGGGCGCGGCCGCGGCGGGGCTCCGTATGCCTGGAACGACAAGAACAAGGATGGCATCTGCGACGTGACGGGGACGGCCGTCGGGCAGAACCGGGGCGACGGCGCGATGAGAGGCGTGTTCGGCGTCAACTATTTTTACCGGTCAGCGTCAACTATTTCTCCCTATCGGC
>CAZLDN010000144.1:0-12456 GCA_964558355.1 uncultured Candidatus Solibacter sp. | reverse complement strand
CGGGGTGGCTGATTTGCAGTTGGTCGCGGGCGGAGATGTGCGCCTGATTCAAGCGCAGGGCGAAGCGGGGGGCGTCGGCTTTGCGCAGAGCGTCAGCGGCATCGAGAACGCGCAGGGCTTCGCCGGTGACATGGAGGAAAGCGCCGCGGACGAGGCCCTCGGGTAGACGGGCGGCAAGGGCTTCGATGGAGCCGAAATCCGCGCCGCGGAGGACTTCGGTGAAGTTGGCGTAGCCCAGGGTGGCGAGGGCTTCGGCGCCGGCGCGTCGGCGGCTGTTGTACTTCTCGCGGACTTCGGAGGATTTCTCCGCATGGACAAGGCTGTGGGCGACCAGGAAGCTCCAACCCGCCGGGACGGGGACGTGGTCGATGGCGGGCGGGGTGAATGTGATCAGCGACGCGCAACCGGAGCGTGAGCCGAGGCTGGCGGCGTGGTCCATGCCTCCGCCGCGGGTGCCGACGAACTGTTCGCCGTCGGGCAGGACGTCCATCAATTGGTCGAAGCCGGCTTCGATGGAGTTGGCTTTGAGAAGAGCGAGAGTGAAGGCGATGAGGAGGGCGGAAGACGACGACAGGCCGGCGGCGGGGGGCAGGTCGGAGACCACGGCGGCGTCGATGCCGTGGCCGGCGCCCCAGCGCAAAGAGACGGTTTCGGCGGCGGCGCGGATGTAGTTTCCCCAGTCGCCCGCCGGAGCCTGGGCGAGGCCGGGCTGCCAAACGAACTCGCGCGGAGACTGGCCGGTGCTGACGGCGCGGATGACGGAATCGGTGCGCGGACGCCAGGCGAGCGTGATGCGGCGGTTGAGCGCCATGGGCAGGACGGCCTGGAGGTGGTAATCGATATGTTCGCCGATGAGGTTGACGCGTCCGGGCGCGGCGACGAAACGGGGACCGGCGCCGGGTCCGAAGGTGGACTCCAGCAGGGCGGCGGCTTGGGCTTGAGGGGTTATCTCCACAGGCGGCGCACCACGGCGATGAGGACTCCGGCGCTCACGAGGAAGGTGATGCCGAGGCCGATGGCGAGTTCCATCCGGCCATAGAGGAAGTTGCCGACGGCGAACAGGGAGGACCAGATCATGATCGAGCCGAAGACCCAGCCGATCAGGGCCATGGGGATATTGTCGGCGGCGGCTTCGGGGGGAGCGCCCGCGGCGTCATATTCGGCGCGGAAACTGGACCAGCCGGGACCGGCCGGGCGGACCTTGCGGTAGAAGTTACGCAGGGCTTCAGCGTCGGTCTTGGGACCGACATAGGCGGTGATGACCCAGCAGATGGTGGTGATCAGGATAGTCAGCATCAGTTCCTTGTGGGTGCCGATCATGGTGCCGGACTTGCGCAGGAAAAGGAATCCGATGGAGACGGCGAAGCTGCTGACCATGGCGACGATCTCGCACCAGGCGGTGATGCGCCACCAGAACCAGCGCAACAGGTAGAGCAGGCCGGTGCCCGCGCCGACCTGGAGCATGATATTGAAGTTGTCCTGGGCAGATTCGAGGACGAAGACCAGGGCGGAGGAGGCGAGGAAGAGGATCAGCGTGGCGATGCGGCCGGCGGCGACGTAGTGTTTCTCGGTGGCCTCGGGTTTGAGGAAGCGGCGGTAGAAGTCGTGGACGAGATACGATGCGCCCCAGTTGAGGTGGGTGAGAATTGTCGATGAATTGGCGGCGACCAAGCCGCCGACCATGAGGCCGATCCAGCCTACGGGCAGGAATCGGAGCATGGCGGGATAGGCGATGTCGTGGCCGAGCAGGCTGGGATCGAGATCGGGAAAGGCCTTCTGGATGTCGGAGAGCTGGGGGTAGACGATGATGGAAGCCAAGCCGACGAGGATCCAGGGCCAGGGGCGCAGGACGTAGTGGGCGACGTTGAAGAAGAGGGTTCCGGCAAGGGCGTCCTTTTCCGATTTCGAGGCCAACATGCGCTGGGCGATATAGCTGCCGCCGCCGGGTTCGGCGCCTGGATACCAGACGGCCCACCATTGGACGGCGATGGGCATGACGAAGACGGCGACGGCGAGTTCCCAGTTATTGGTGAAGTCGGGCAGCATGCTGAGGTAGTTCAGGCCGCCGGGTCCGGTTGTGTGCGAGAGTTTGTCGACCAGGCCCGACATGCCGCCGACCTGCGGCAGTTTGATGGCGAAGTACGCGGCGGCGATGACGGCGGACATCTTGATGAAGAACTGGATCATGTCGATGACCAGGACGCCCCAGAGTCCGGAGTGGGCGGCGAAGACGACATTGAGCAGGCCGATGGCGGCGAGGGTCTCGAAGCGGGTCATGCCGAACAGGATGCCGGCGATCTTACAGGCGGCCAGGTTGACCGAGGCCATGATAATGATGTTGAAGAAGAAGCCGAGGTAGACGGCGCGGAAGCCGCGGACGGCCATTGCGGCCTTGCCGGAGTAACGGAGTTCGTAGAATTCGAGGTCGGTCAGGACGCCGGATCGCCGCCAGAGACGGGCGTAGAAAAAGACCGTGGAAACGCCTGTCAGGGTGAAGGCCCACCATTGCCAGTTGCCCGCTACGCCCTGGGTGCGGACAAAGTTGGTGACGAGATTGGGGGTGTCGCTGGAGAAGGTGGTGGCGACCATGGAGAGTCCGGCGAGCCACCAGGGCACGGATCGTCCGGAGGCGAAAAACTCCGTCGTGCTCTTGCCGGAACGCTTTCCAAAGAAGAGCGCGGGGATGAAACAGATGGCGACCGAAAACAGCGCGATGGCCCAATCGAGAGTTGTGAGGTGCATAAGATCCTGACCGTTTGAAGATAACGCAGTCGGGGCGCTGCTGGCGAGAACTTGTGTGCGGGGCAGGTGGTATATTTGCAGACAAACCAATGGCAGACAAGACGGCAGGTCAGACAAGCGCGGCAATCGCGAGGCGGCGGTTTCTTTCCTTGGCGGCGGGCGCGCCGGCTGTGATGGCGCAGTCGCGGCGGAAGCGTTCGCCGAACGTCGTCATGCTGTATGCCGACGACATGGGGTATTCGGATTTGGGCTGCTACGGCAACCCGGTGATCCGCACGCCGAATCTGGATGCGATGGCGGCGCAGGGGATGCGGATGACGTCGTTCTATGCGGCGGCGAGCGTTTGTACGCCGTCGAGAGCGGGGCTGCTGACCGGGCGGTATCCGATGCGCGTGGGTCAGCCGAACAACCTTGGGCCGGATTCCAAGGGCGGGTTGCCGCTGCGGGAGAAGCTGATTCCCGAGTTGTTGAAGCCGCTGGGTTACAGGACGATGGCGATCGGCAAATGGCATCTGGGTCACGATCCGGTGGCGCAGTTGCCGACCAGCCGGGGGTTCGATTCGTACTTCGGGCTGTTGTATTCGAACGACATGATCCGGCCTTTCGTGCGGACGGACCGGCCGTTGGAGTTGTATCGTGACACCAAACCGGTCGAGCGCGTCACCGATCAATCCGATCTCACGCAACGCTATACCGAGGAGGCGCTGAGGTTCATCCGGGCGCGGGCGCAGGATCCGTTCTTCCTGTATTTGCCGTATGCGATGCCGCATCTGCCGGTGAGCGCGCGTGCGCCGTTCGCGGGACGGTCCAGGGCGGGCCTGTATGGGGACGTGATCGAGACGATCGACTGGTCGGCGGGCGAGATCCTTTCGACGCTGAAAAAGCTCGGGTTGGACGAGAACACGATGGTCGTGTTCGCCTCCGACAACGGGCCGTGGCACAACCTGCCGCAACGGATGTACGCCAACGGGGTCGAGGCTTGGCACACAGGCACGAAAGGGATGCTGCGGGGCGCGAAGGGGTCGTCGTGGGAGGGCGGATTCAGGGTGCCGGGGATCGCGCGATGGCCGGGCGTAATTCCGGCGGGACAGGTGAGCGCCGGGATGGCTTCGACGCTGGATCTGCTGCCGACCTTCGCCGCGGCCGCCGGAGCGCAGTTGCCCGGAGACCGGAAGTACGATGGGTCGGATCTGCTGCCGTTCCTGAAGGGATCGGCGTCGCCGCGCAAGGAGTTTTTCTATTACGTGGGCGACAAGCTTCATGGGGTACGGGAAGGGCCTTGGAAGCTGCGCGCGCCGGAGGGCGGGAAGGCTGAACTGTTCCATCTGGACAGGGATCCGGCGGAGATGTATGACGTGCGTGACCGGTATCAAGAGGTTGCGGCCAGACTGTCGGCGAGGCTGATGCAGATGGGCGCGGAACTTGCTTCGCCTGGCGGTTGATCCGCGACAGGTCAGGGGGACTCACCTCCTGGAGCTAACCTCCGAGTCCGCGGCGCCGGTGGCGTGTGAGAGACTGAGGGTCGGGATGAGCGAACCGGAGCGGCCCCCAAACAGCGGCGTGGACACGACACTCATTGAGTGGATGCTGTCGCTGACGCCTGCGGAACGACTGGCGACGCTTGAAGCCTATATCGAGGATATTGAGACCATCAGGAATGCACGGAAGACTGATTGCCAACCTGAAGATCTTAGCCGCGCATGAGGTGAAGTTCATCGTCGTGGGTGGGGTGGGCGCTGTGATTCAGGGCTGCCCCGTCATGACGTTTGATCTCGACATCGTCCACGAGCGGAGCCAAACGAACCTGCAATGTCTTGCCCGAGCTTTGGCCGAGCTTGATGCGATTTACAGATTCCAACCCCACCGGCAACTTCGCCCGGCGATGGAAGCGTTGGCTGGACCGGGCCACCATCTCCTGCGTACGGTTCATGGGCCGATGGATGTGTTGGGTGAGATCGGCGATGGACATGATTACGGTGAACTCATCGAAGCCTGCGAAGCGATCGAAATTGGGGACGGGCTGACGGTGGCAGTACTTAGTCTGGAATGGCTGATCCGGATCAAGGAAGAGGTTGGCGCGCCCAAGGACTTGGCGGTTCTGGACGTGCTCAGAGGGACTCTTCGGCTCAGGCGGTCAAACTGATCAACATTCCGCCAGGCGAATCCTCAGCGCCCCTGGCAGCACCTTCAATTCGACGGCTACGATGCCAGAGACCAATTCCCCATCCAGCATCAGCATCGATGGCGCTTCGGCGCGGATTGTGGCTTGGCGAATCTGAACATGGCGGGCCGGGCGCCAAAGTCCGAGTCCGGTGACTTCGGAGAAATTGTGCGCGGTCTGCGACAGATACCCGGCATTGAGTTCGAGGACGTCGATGAGTCCGTCGTCCAACTGCGCTTCGCGGATGGCGGTGAAGCCTCCGGCGTGACGGGTGTTGTTAATGTGAACTCCCTTGAGAGTCTTCAATTCAAGTGGCGCGCCGTCGTAGGCGATTTCCAGGCGGATGGCTTTGGGTAGGGTCAACAGGCCGGCGGCGGCGTAGCTCAGGCGGCCGAGGACACGGAGACGCTCTGCAATGCGCGTCACTTCGGACGGGTTACCGAAGGCGACCGACGAAGCGCAGCGGCGGATATACGAATCGCCCGAAGCGGGGCGGATGGTGGTTTCGATCAGGTCGATCGGGATGAATGTCGAGCCATCCGCGCGGCGGGCCAGATCCCGGGCCAGGGCATTGCCGCGGCCGCTCGGCGTAAGTTCGATTGGTTGTAGGCGGTACTCCGGTGCGTTGATGGCGTGAAACAGAGCGCCGTCGCCGCCGCTGATGCGCAGGATTTCGCCGTTCTCGGGCATGAAAAAGGGAAGGACCGCAACGGGCCCTTCCCGAGGATTGTAATGTTTGCGGAGACTACTTGTCGCTGAGCGCGGCCACGCCCGGCAGGACGATGCCCGACAGGTATTCGAGCGACGCGCCGCCGCCGGTCGAAATGTGGCTGATCTTGTCGGACAAGCCGGTGTTCTTCAGGGCTTTTTCCGAGTCGCCGCCGCCGACGACAGACAGAGCGCCGGAACCGGCAACGGCCTGCGCCACGGCGACCGTTCCGGCGTCGAACGGCTTTTTCTCGAACACGCCCATGGGGCCGTTCCAGATGATGGTTTTGGCGGAGCCAAGCACGGCAGCGAAGGTCTCGCGGCTGGCGGGGCCGATGTCCATGCCCATCTGGCCGTCGGGGATGACGGTGACCACTTCGTTTGGCGCGTTCTCGGCGAACTCCGCCGCGACGACGTGATCGGTGGGCAGGATCAGCTTGTCGCCGGCCTTGAGGAGCAGTTCCTTGGCCAGTTCGACCTTGTCCTCCTCGACCAGACTCTTGCCGGTGGGCTCGCCCTTGGCCTTCATGAACGTGTAGGCCATCGCGCCGCCGATGAGCAGCTTGTCGACAAACTTGAGCAGGTTCTCGATCACTTCAATCTTGTCCGAAACCTTCGCGCCGCCGAGGATGCCGACGCAGGGGTGCTCGGGCGCGGCGGTGCACTTTTCGAGGTACTGGAGTTCCTTCTCCATCAACAGGCCGGCGGCCGCGGGTTTCAGATAGGCGATGATGCCCTCCGTGGATGCGTGGGCGCGGTGGGCTGTGCCGAAAGCGTCGTTGACGTAGACTTCGCCGAGCTTGGCAAGTTGTTGGCAGAAGGCGGGGTCGTTCTTCTCTTCCTCGGCGTGATAGCGGAGGTTTTCAAGCAACAGGATCTCGCCCGGCGCGGGCAACATCGCTTCGACTTCGGCGCCGACGCAATCGGGCGCGAAGGCGACGGGTTTGCCCAGCAGTTCGGCCAGACGGGCGGCGACGGGCTTCAAGGACATCTCGGGATTCGGCTTGCCCTTGGGACGGCCGAGGTGGGAGGCGAGGACAATTCCAGCGCCCTGTTCGAGGGCATACTTGATGGTCGGCAGGGCTGCCTTGATGCGTTTGTCGGAGGTGATCTCCTGCCCGCCAGGGGCCAGGGGCACGTTGAAATCGACGCGCATGAAGACGCGCTTGCCTTTGAGGTCGAGGTCGCGGATGGATAGTTTAGCCATATTAAGGATGAGTCCCTTGCTATATAAGATCGTATCATCCGAAGTCGGAAACTCGCCTCGGCGGTCAACCATCGGCCGAGGTGAGGCGTCTTTGATAAGGAAGGAGAAACTTCATTGAAGAAGCTACTCGTGTTCCCTCTGATTGCCGCCTTCATGGTGGCGCCATCCTGCCTTGGCCAGCCGCCGGGCGGATTCGGAGGGCGCGGAATGCGGGGTGGCTCCGCTTCAGGCGGCTACGGGAATGCCGCGCTCGCCGGCGACGCGGGCGAGAAGAAGATTCTGGACGCGGCGGCTCAGGTGGAACGCGTGATGAGCGTGCCGGAGGAAGACGGGCGGCTGATCCGCCTGTTGACTGAGTCGATCGGCGCGAAAACGGCCGTCGAGATCGGCACATCGACGGGCTATTCCGGGCTGTGGTTCGCCCTGGCTCTGCGCAAGACGGGCGGCCACCTGACGACGTTTGAATACGACAAGGGCCGCGCCGCGACGGCTCGCGAGAACTTCCGCAAGGCGGGCGTCGAGACTCTCATCACCATCGTCGAGGGCGACGCGCATGAGAACGTGAAGCAGTTGAAGGGGCTGATCGACATCGTTTTCATCGACGCCGATAAGGAAGGTTACGCCGACTACCTGGCCAAGGTGCTGCCGCTGGTGCGGCCGGGCGGGCTGATCCTGGCGCATAACATCGCCAGCCGGACGCAGAATCCGGAGTACATGAATGCGGTGACGTCGAATCCGAATCTGGAGACGATCCGGGTCAACAACCAGATGGCCGTTACGATGAAGAAGCGCTAGCAAGAGATCCGCCCGATACGGTGCATTGTAGGGCGGTCCCCCTGGACCGCAGCCGACGCCTCGTCGGCCTTGGGAGCCGGACCAGGGGTCCGGCGCGGACGAGGGCGTCCGCCCCACTCAGTCCTCTTTGAGCCTACTTCCTGAGGGCAGTCCTAGGCGCGGAAGATGGGTTCGCTGGACTTGGCCGACTCGACCAGCCGGGCCAATTCTTCCTTTTGTAGTTTAGCCAGAGGACCGCAGGCGATTTCGAGGGCGAGGTCGAAGATGTTCTCGTCGCCGGGAGGAACTGCGGCTGTAACCTCTTGATTCAAAGTGAATTGCAGTGCCAGTTTGGCGAGAGCTGAGTCGGAGACGGGTTCATACCAGCACTTCGAGTGAGTTCGTTTGGTACCGGATTTCCAGCGGCCCAGGGCGAGCGCCTTGAGCGCCAGGCGAGCCATTTTCTTTTCCTTCGCCTTTTGTAGAATCTGAGGGCCGAAGCCGCCATTCTCCCAGGCATTGAAGTTGACGGGGAACAGGACGGAGTCGAGTTCGAGGGCATCCATGAGCCTGATGGCTGCTGGAGCGTCGTGAGCGGAGAAGCCGAGGAATCGGGCTTTGCCGTCTTTCCTGGCTTTGAAGAAGGTCTCGGCGGCTCCTCCGGGGGCGAGGATCTTGTCGACATCTTCCATGCTGGAGACGGCGTGGAACTGGTAGAGATCGACGTGGTCGGTGTGGAAGCGGCGGAGGGTCTGTTCGAGTTCAGCCTGGGCGCCGGCGGCATCGCGTTTCCCGGTCTTTTCGGCCAGGAAGATAGACTTGCGGAGATCCTTGAGCGCGTTGCCGAGTTTGATTTCAGCTTCACCGGCGGCGTAGGAGGGGGCGCAGTCGTAGTAGTTGACGCCCCGGTCGTAAGCGACCTGGACGCGGCGGTCGGCTTCGGATTGGGGCATCCTAGTGGCTACGATGCCGCCAAAGCCGATGATGGAGAGTTCGATGCCGGACTTATAAGGCCGCTTGGGGACTTGCGACTTGGGGACGGCGGCGGCGACTGCGGACGAAACCAGAAAAGATCGTCGTTTCATGGAATATGGGGTCTCCTGGTTCATTGTAGATGGATTCGCGAGGATTACCAAAGGGCGTGTTTATAATGGGCGGAAATCCGCTCGTCACGAGTGAGGAGACGCGCTTGCCGGACGCGGGCGTTGGCGACGATAAGGCGGTCGAATGGGTCGCGGCTCCAGCCTTCATCCAGTGCTTTCTCAACAATCTCAAAGAAGGGCAGATCACACACACGAAGCGAAACAGCCTGCCGCAGGATTTGGACGACCTCGCGGGCGCGGACTTTGAGCCGGCCGATTTCATGCAGGAACTCGAGTTCGAGCACGGCTGCCGGCGACAGCAGCAGGTCCTCACGGTTCAATGCCCGCAAGGCTGGTTTGGTGAATCGTGTGGTGTCGCCCTGAGCGAGCAGGAGGGCAGCGTGGGTGTCCAAGTAGATCAAGCGTGTTCGCTCCAACCTTTGAGCCAGTCCATTTCAATGATGGAGTCTGGGTCGCCTTCGAAGATCTGGCGTTTCTCCAGCCGGTCAATACGGGATGGAGCGGATTCCGGAACAATGCGGACGATGACGCCCTTTCGCTCGATCTCGACAGCGATGCCGGTTTCGATGGCTTCATCCAGGATGCGATAGACGTTTGCGCGGAGTTTTGATGCCGTGATAGCCACGTCTCAACAGTAGCACGTACGATTCAAAATTACGAACGTACGATATGGATGATCAGCCCCTGAGGTCGTAGCCGGAGGATTTCAGGGAGTCGATGATGGTGGTTCGGATGGCTGCGAGTTCGTCGTTCGACAGCGTGTGATCGGGGGCTGAGACCGTGATGCGGTAGCTCAGGCTTTGCTTGTCCTCGGGCAGGGGCTGGCCCTGATAGGAATAGAGGAATTCGACCGCGTCGCAGTTCGCTCCGGCGGCTTCGGCGATCTTTGTGCCGATCTCGCCTGTCAGAGTGCGGAGGTCGGCGACGACCGATAGATCGAACGACGATGAGGGGAAGCGGCGCAGCGGTTGGTAGCGCTTGGGGGCCGGGCCGAGTTTAAAGAGGACTTCTAGGTCGAGATCGAGGATCGAGGCGCGGCCGGATTCAACCAGCGAGGGGTGGAGTTCGAAGATGCGGCCGGTCTGCTCGCCACGCCAGTTGATGGTCGCGGCGCGGGCTGGATGTTCATACCCGCGGGATTCGATCGGGGAGACATCGCAGCCGGGCATCAGGCATTCGGCGAGCCTTTTCAGTTCATAGAATGCCGCCGTGCCATCGGCCTTGGTGTGGATGGCGGCCATCAGGTGGGGGATCTCGTGGGGGAGTTCGCCGGCTTCCCGCTTGTGGATCTCGTTGCCGATTTCGAAGAGGCGGAACTCGCCGGCGTAACGCGAGTTGTCCACGATGTTCTTATGAATGCCGGGCAACAGGCTGATGCGCATCAGGCTCTGCTCGACCGAGATCGGGTTGGTGACCCGGATGTGCGACTCGGGCGCGAAGCCGAAGCGAAGAGCCATCGAGTCGGAGACGAACGAATAGTTGTAGGTCTCGGTGAAGCCCTGGGCGGCGGCGGTCTGGCGGAGGTCGTGGTGGAAGAGACGCTCCTGGTTGACCCAGGGGCGCTGAACGGGTTTCAGGGGCGGTACGGGCGGGATGCTTCCGTAACCGACCATGCGGCCGACCTCTTCGAGGAGATCGTCCTTGATGGAGATGTCTTTTGTGGCGCGCCAGGAGGGGACTGTGACGGAGAGGACGCCGGGCGCGGGTTCAGTGACGCCGAATTCGAGCGATTCGAGGATGGCCCGGACCTCGCTCGCGTCGATGGGCCGGCCGAGTTTGCGGACGAGCCAGTCCATCGGCAGAGCGATGGGCGGGGGCGGGACGGGCACCTTGAAGTTGTCGATCAGACCGCCGCGGAGGCGGATGCCGGGCGAGACAATCTCGAAGAGGCTGATGGCGCGGGCCAGGGCGCGGACGGTGTTGTTGGGGTCCTGCGCCTTTTCGAAGCGCATCGAGGCGTCGGTGCGGAGCTTCATCTCGGACGAGGTCCTGCGGATGCAGGCGGCGTCGAAGTTGGCGCTTTCGAGGACGATGCGGGTGGTTTGATCGTTGATAGCGGAACCGGCGCCGCCGATGACACCGGCAAGGGCGATGGCGCCACCTGCATCGGCGATGACGAGGTGGCGGGGTTCGAGGGTGTAGGTTTCGCCGTTGAGAGCGGCGAAGGGTTCGCCGGGATCGGCGCGGCGGACATAGATTGTCGTGCCGTTGAGTTTGTCGGCGTCGAAGGCGTGTATCGGCTCGGCGAGTTCGGCGGCGATGAAGTTGGTCACATCGACGATATTGTTGATGGAATTCATGCCGGCGGCTTCGAGGCGGGCCTGGAGCCACAGGGGCGACGGCTGAACGGTGACGTTTTCGAAGACCAGGGCGGAGTAGCGCGGGGAGAGGGCGTGGTCTTCGATCTCGACAGTATAGAGAGGATCGCCCGAGGGCAGCAGCGATGGGTTGACGGGGTCCTTGAGCTTCGTTCCGGTGATGGCGGCGAGTTCGCGAGCCATACCGAAGTGTCCCCAGAGGTCGGGACGGTGGGTCAGCGACTTGTTATCGACCTCAATGACGTAGTCTGGCGAGAGGCCGGGCAGCGGAGATCCGGGCTGCACTTCGATCTCCAGGATGCCCGAATGGTCGCGATTGATGGCGAGTTCGGAGGCGGAGGCCAGCATGCCGTCACTCTCAACGCCGCTGATAGTCACCTTCCGGATCACCCTGCCGTCGAGCAATGTGCCTGCGGGCAGGTAGGCGGTGACGACGCCAGCGCGGCAATTCGGCGCGCCGCAGACGACCTGCTTGATGCCGTGAACGGGACCCGCATCGACGCGTGCGACGTTGTTGTGACTGCCCTCGATTGGTGACACTTCCAATACGCGAGCGGCGACGACCTGCGCCAGCCAGGGCGCGAACGGCTCGACGCCTTCGCACTCGGCGGTTTTCATGGTGATGAGGCGCGTCAACTCCGCAGGGTCGGCGGGCGCCCCGTCAAGGAGTTCGGAAAGCCAGTTATAGGAGAACTTCACGGCCGGGAATCCTTTTCGATTAGAACTGCCACAGGAAGCGGAGGTCGCCTGAGGCGAGGTGGCGGATGTCGTCTACGGCGTAGCGCATCATAACGAGGCGGGTGAGGCCGAGTCCGAAGGCGAAGCCGTTCCACTGGTCGGGGTCGATACCGCCGGAGCGCAGGACATTGGGGTGGACGAGTCCGCAGGGGAGCAGTTCGACCCATCCGCTCTGTTTGCAGACCGGGCAGCCGGGTCCGCCGCAGATGAGGCATTGGATGTCGAGTTCGAAGCCGGGTTCGACAAAGGGGAAAAAGCCGGGGCGAAGGCGGACGGTGACTTCGCGCTTGAAGATGGCATCGAGTAGGCCCTTCATGAAGTAGAGCATGTGGGCGACCGAGACTTCCTTGTCGATCATCATGCCTTCGAGTTGATAGAAGGTGTGCTCGTGGGAGGCGTCGACTTCCTCGTTGCGGAAGACGCGGCCGGGGGCGATGATGCGCAGGGGCGCGCCGAACTTCTCCATGGCCCGGACCTGGACGGGCGAGGTGTGGGTGCGGAGGAGGTGGCCGTCTTCGAGCCAGAAGGTATCCTGCGCGTCGCGCGCCGGGTGAGTGGGCGGGATGTTGAGGGCGTCGAAGTTGTGCCATTCGGTTTCGACTTCGGGTCCGTCGACGACGGCGAAACCGAGAGAGGTGAAGTACTCTTCGAGTTCGCTCTGGATGAGGGTGAGGGGATGGAGCGAGCCGGGGCGCGTGCCGGGGG
>CAZLDN010000143.1:0-12468 GCA_964558355.1 uncultured Candidatus Solibacter sp. | reverse complement strand
CACCGCGTTCGCAACGCGGGGGTCGTGGGTTCGAATCCCATGCCGTCCACCAAACAAACCCACATCTTTTCTATCACTTACAGGCTCGCCAGTTTCTTGAACCAATTCTAAACCAAAGGCCTTCGCAAGTAAAGCCGAAATCCGCTCCTGCCGCTGTGGACACCACGGCGCGTAGTGCTTCCTTACAATGGCCGGCGTGTTGCCCAAAATATCTGCGACCTCCTGGTCGTTTGCTCCCAGGCTCAGAAGCTCGATAGCCAGCGTATGGCGGAACCGATGCGCGTGTGCACTCTCCACTCCGCTCTTGGCAAACACGTTGCCCAATGTCCTGGTGACATCTCGCAGCCACGCCCGGACCGTCCCGCCGCCACTCCAGAAGTAATATGCCACGTCGCCCGTCGCTGCTTTCGGTTCAGGTAGGCGGCGCAGTGCGATGGCCAAGTCAGAGTGCATCGTCAGCCAGACGGGCTTTCCTGACTTCAACGTGCGGACGTGGATCTCACCCAGCCCAGAACTATCCGCAAAGCGGACCTTGCTCCGCTCCAGCAGGGCAACGTCGCTCACCCTTAACGCCGTGTACCGCAACGCCAGGACCATCGCCCGCGCTCTCAGCCGGCTGTAGGCGTCCGGCAACTGGTCACAGGCTGCAATGATGCGGATGATCTCGTTCGGCGTGTACGGCTGCCGCTCTTTCGGTTGCACGTTCCGCGGCATCTTGACGATGCGCGCCACGTTCTTCTTCACCCAGTCCCGGTCAGCGCAGTATCCGAAGAACGTCCGAAGCAAGGCGAGTTCCTTTGTCCAGGTCAGCAGCCCGATTGGACGGGTTGCGTGGAACTGGTCGAAGTGCTCCACCTTGACATCGTTCAGAGCTTCCAACTTCAACGTCTCGCAGAATCGCCGGAAGAAGCCCAGGATGCGCCGATGGTTCCTGGCGGTGGACTGCTGCACGGTGCTGGTGTGATGCTCCAGGAAGTGGTCTATGGCCGCATTGATCCGCTTCCCCTGGACAACGGTCCGGCGTTCCGGCGATGCCATCATGTCGGCAACCTTGCGTTGCGCGCGGCCCTGGTTGCGGGTCTTTAGCGACTCCCGGATCGTCACGTCATGGAGACGGCCGCGGACCCAAAGCGGGCAACGGCAGCCCATGTACTGCGGGTCTCTGTGCTCGCACTTGGGCGTATGGCGTCGGTAGATGATTAGGTCGGCGCTCATCTCGCTTTTTCAGAGTATAGGGCCATAGCGACCGAGTAGGGGATGCGAAGCTCGACGCGGCGCCGTCTGCCCCTTGCCGTCGTAGGCTGCAACTTGAGCACACCAGGGACATCCTGGAACCATCGGACGACGGTATCCGTGCTCACGCCCCACGACTCGGCATACCAGGCCGGCGTGAAATGTGGGTCAAGAACGATAGGCTTCATGGTCGTCACCTTTCAAGAAATCTGCCGCACTGGCCACGGGGGGAAAGGATAAACCCGTGCTGGGAATGCGGCCCCGGATGAGCTTCTGCCTCACCCGGCCCAGAAGGCTCGCGGCCCGGCGGAAACCCGGAACCGCCGTTGCGAGCCGATCCGCTACGCCGCCGGCCCGGTCTGCCCGGTCATTGTCAGCAGGCATTCCACGTTGGCAACGCCGTTGCCGGCCGCCGCCCGTGCGATGCCCACAAACGGCTTGCTGCCGACTCCTGCGGTCTTGGTCAACTTCGACGCGGCCGAATCCCAGTACAGTTTGTCGCCCTGCGCGATTACGTCGGTAACGACTTTGGGCACGCTGAACACTCCCACGGTGTCAATCTCCACGTCGGCGCCGGATGCCGCATCGAATGCGGTCACTCCCACGAGACTGCCCACAACCACCAGCGCGCCGCTGGTCACGTTTGCGGGCGCCGTCACGGTGACGGTATTGCCCGCTTGAATGTAGTTCTTCATGATAGACCTCGATTCGTTTGGATTACAAAACTGCGCGGTTGCGGAGACTGCAAGCCTGCGATCTCCGCGTCAACTCGTTGCAAGGCGGCCTCGAGTTCGCTTTGTGGGCGCATCCTCAGAGCCTTGTCGCCGGCCTGGATCTCCGAGAACCCGCCCATGTCGGCCAGGATTTTGGCTCGCTGTGCCTGCAACTGCTCAAGCGTCACGGCCATGACTACGCCCCCGGATTCTTGAACGCGCCCCGGCTGTCGACGCCGCCCGCGCCGAAGTCGAGACGCGCCCGGATTTCCACCCCGTCCACGTCGAACCCCAGCCGGCTTTCAACCTGCACGCCCTCGTAACCCTGCAAGTAGGCGTACTCGATAACCGGCAGCACGGCGGGATCGGCAAAAACATACCAGCCGGTCGCGCTCTTGCCGTCCAACCTCGGATCGACCACCAGCGCGAGCGCGCCGGAAAATGGATTCACGCCGCTCGGCGCGTTCGGGTAGATCGACGCCAGGTACTTTTCCGCTGTGGTTTCCAGCGCGGCGGGGACTACCAGATACTTCGGTGTCGCGCTGATCGGCGTGATGCCGTTCAGCCCTTTCATGCTCCGCAACGCCAGGCGCGCCGCGCTCAATGTGGCGTCACTGATGACGGCGCCAGCGCCGGCCAGATTGCCGTGCGCGGCGTGGAACAGGTTATTGTTATCGGCCAGCTTCGGCCCGCCCCCGCTATTGCTGGTCAACAGGTCGCACAGGAATTGATTCTCAAATTCCATTGCGGCCTGTCCCCACCCCGCGGAAACATCGGCCAACGCGCCCAGATCGTCGTTGATAAGGGTCTGCCGCGTCATGCCGAAAACCTTCCCGAAGGTGGCGATGCTGTAGGACTCCTTGCCCTCCGCCAAGCTGCCGCGTTTGAATTCGCCCTGTTCGTTGACCTTTTCGAGCGTCGGCAGTTCGCCGCGGCGGAGCACGTTGCGCGGCTTGAAGTCGGGGACCGTCGCGCGCTTGCAGACGGTCTTCATGCCGCTCGGCGCCGCCTGATACGCCGCCGCCAGCACCTTGTTGGCGATGTTGGAGAGTAGGTTCGGAAAGTCGCTGGTGGTGTGCAAACTGCGGGTCACAATCTCGGCATCGCCGCCGAGCGTGTTCAAGCCGCGTGCCCTGAGAGCGGCACGCCCGATATCCGCCAGGCGGAGTCCGACGTACTGCCGCGCGCCGTCTTCCGGTGTGTGGGCCGGGTTGATGCGGCAGTACAGCGCGTCCGCCGCCGCCCGAATGAAGTCGTCGGTGGCGGCTTCGCGGGGCACCGCCGCGGACGCGCGATTGTCGATGCGCGGGACGTTCCGCACTGCTTCCTGAATGATGGCGGTGCGTGCATCGTCAACACTGACGCCACGCTGAATCAGGTCATCCGCGAAAGGTGCGACAACCCCAACCGCCGTTGCGATGGAGCGGATTTGCTCTTGCTGTTGCTGTTCCATATTTACCTCACCTCTGGTTTTTGCTTGGGGGTCCGCCCCAATCGGTACAAAACTGACTTCGTGAACTACAACGTGCTCGGCCTCACGGACGCGCGTTCCGCCCTCGCTGAACTCGCGCCACTTCGGGACGGTGAAGCCGAACGAAAGCGAATCGAGAATGCCGGTTTCGATATCGCGCCGGATGCCGGCCACCTCGGGACGGTCGGAAAGCCGGATGGTCGCCAGCGCCCGGCCGTTGTCGATGCGGATGTTTTCGGCGCGCCCGATCACCGAATCCACGGCGCGCTGATGGTCCTTCAGAACCGGCACCGTTCCGCGCGCCGTTGTCCACGCGCTCGGGGTCATGTTCAGCCGCTCCTTGTATTCCCCCTGATAGTCGCGGCGGGACACGTCGGCGCCGGCTGAAATGACAGCTTCAACTGTTCCGCGTTCGGCGTTGTAGCTTGCCGGCTGGAACGTGGCACTTCGCGTTTGCATTTCCATGTTTTTTTTCCTTTCAAGTAGTCGAACCACGCCCCCGCCTCACGCCGTTGCCGTGGTGTCATTCTGTTGCTCCGGCTGGTGCTGCCCCTGAACCGTGGTCTTTCTGGGGTCCGAATCCAGCGTCAAGCCCAACGCATCCGCGCGGGCATTGTCCGCAGCAATCTCGGCGTCGATATCCTCCGCGTTCCAGCCGGACGCGCTTACCGCCTCGGAACGCGAGATAAGGCCCGCCCGAATCTTTTCAACCACCGCGAGCGTCTCGTGCCGTTCGTCCAGCATCGAGATTTGCGGCCCGATCCAGCGCGCCCGCGCCGGGTTCTCGATCACGCCCAGTGCGACGGCAAGCCGCAGCCACCGCGCCAGGACGGGGGCGCAGAACTGCGGAACCAGCAGGACGTGCTGCACGGCGTCGATATGCCGCCGCCACTCGAGTAAGCTCATGCGCCCGGACGCGAAGGTGCAGGCGCTGATATCGTTCGCCAGCACCTCGTAGGGCACACTCACGCCGGATGCGATCTTGCGCAGGACGGAGCGCACGAACGGGTCATAGGTGGCCCCCATGTCGGGCGGTTCGGTGAATTCCACCAGTTCCCCGGGCTGCAACCGAACCATCGACCCCGGTTCCAGCGTCGGAACCGCGCTGGTGGGGTTCAGCGGGTTCGACCCATCCGCCGTCTGAATGTACCCACAGAACAGACTGGCGACTTTCTGCCGGACGAGCGTGGCTTCGCTGTATTCCTGAAGCTCCCGCAAGGCCAGCAGCACGGGAGCGAGCCAGCTCACGCCGCGCTCGGCTCCCGGCGCGAACGGCTTGAAGACGTGCAGACATTCGGACGCGGGCACGAACACCGAACGGAGCGGCGTCATAATCAGCGCCGGATGCCGCTCGAACAGCCAATACCCCGCGCGCCGCACGCCGTCGTACTGGATGCCGGAGACCGTGTTCCGATCCACTCGCGCCGTGTCCAAAAACTCCGGCCCCAGAATTTGCAGCGAGAGCGGAACAGGCGCGCCGGGGGTCAGCCCGAAACGCACAAAGCATTCACCCGAAACAATGACGGTTTGAAGGATCAAATGCGACAGAGCGACCCAATCCAGCCGCCCCGCCGCATCGCACGAATCCGCCCACTGCGCCCATGCTTCGCTTACTGCCCGGGCCTTGAACTGCGGATTGACGCCGCCCCCGCCAACGGCAGCATTCACGATAGCGTCCACGATCTTACGCGCCCAGGCATTGTTTCGGAACTCGCCTTCGGCCCGGCTGCGCACCACGATGGGATTGTCGATCCACTCGTTGATGCCAGTCGGTGTGGCGTTCCAGTTCGCCAGCCGATTCCCGCCGCCGGTCGCGTCCCACGCGGCGGAACGCACCTCTACCGTCCGGCCCGTCAGCCGGTTGAAATACTCGAGAAGTTTCATAGGGATTACCTGTGTTCGACGACCCAGTGCGGCGCGATGATCTGACCCTGCGCTCCAGTGATGCGCCGGACGGTCCGGCTGCCGTTGCGAAGGGCGGCCAGGGTCATGTTGCTGCCCAATGGACGGATGAAGCGAATCCGCTTTCGGTTGCCGATGGCGACATAGTTGCCGCTCTCCAGATTCAACGCGGCGGCGGCCGGACTGACTTTGCAGCGAACAAACCCGCCATCGTCTTTCACTTCGACGGCGCAGACTTGGCCTTGGAGGATCTGAACCGCTTCTCTTGTTTCAAGCTGCATAGATACACCTCGGGCTTTGCCGCCCTTACAAGGCCAGGGCAGGGCCAGGTTGAACCCTCGAGGGTGCCTACTCCTCGCGCTCCTTCAGGATGTCCTCTATGGCTTCAATCGACGGGACCAAGATCCCAATGATGTCGATGCCCAGCATCACGGTCCCTTTGTTCTTCTCCCGAAATACTTCGCGCTGCTCGTCTGTGGCGTCGCCCCGAATGTCAAAGGGGCGCTCGGCAAGAAAGTACTGGCCCGAACTATCTCGGAAAACACCACACCAAAGGGCATCCCAGTCGCCGAATTGGGGTTGCTTGCGGTAGGACAGGGTGTCGAACTCTGGCCCCTGGAACAACTTCACGAATCCGCTGGCAATCATGCCGGCCATTGACACGGGCAAGCCGAACTCGGTCACACGGCCCATCACTGCAAGCCATATGACATTCTCCAAGCTATACAGGCGTCGCTGTCCTAGGCCCGGATTCTTCTCCGAAGCGGGCGTTATCAACCCACGGTTGGCCCACGTCTGAACGGTCGCCGTACTTAGGCCGGTGGCTCGCATCACCTCGGCGTTGACGAACTGTGGAGCGTTGAGTTTGATCTTCATGTCAGTGCCCAATTCCTTTATTGCATGGATCATATCGGATAGCAAGTGCTATCTGTAAGTTTTCTGAAAAAGAACTTGCCCCCCACCTGATACCCCGCCGCCACTGCCGACGCACCTTACCTCTAGGCGCCGATCGTGATAGCGTCTCAATGAAAGGAACCTCATGACAGCGAGAGTGTATTTCAAGCTCCAACAATTTGCCCCATTCGAGTTCTGTGTCGATGGCGTCACCTATTCCTTCAGTGAAGTCCGTCGGCTAGCCCAGCGGGATCACCACATGGCTAACTTGTCCGAGTCTGTGGTGGAGACGCGCGACGGCAAAAAAGTCTGGTTGACAGTGGTTGGCGACAGCGACGAGCCATCCGCTTCCGGCGGCATAGATCAAGGTTGGTACACGGCAATCCAACTTACTGATGAAGAAGCGGCAATCGCGACGAAGGCCATTAAAACATTCACAGGGAGTTAGCCATTCACAAACCGGCTGCGATACGTCTGATAAGTCGATGCCGTCGCGACTCCCCCCTTCGCCATCGCTTCCAGTCGCTCGCACTGTTCATCCAGCCGGACGCCGCTCATATACAACGAATGCAGGGCGGCCGTCGCATAGCCGCGGCAGTCCAGGGCTTCATTGCGGACGCCGCCCGGCTTCATGAAAACCCTCTCGCTCCTGGTGCCACGCTGCCGGACAACGATCCTCTCAGCGGTCAACTGCCGGAAGTAATCGGCATCCCGGTCGATGGGGAAATGGCAGAATCCCGGCCCCGGCTTCTCCACTCTCAGTTTGGAGTACACGCGCTCTTTCGCGGTGTCCGATCCGATCAGGAAGAACTCGCCACGCTGTACCCCTCGAGACGCCCGGCGCGGCCAGATCGGCTTGCCGAATCCGGCTTGCCCCTTGATCGCATAGACTCGCCTGTTCATTCGCGGCCTGGTGAATTCGATCACCTGCCCCATCTCGAACCCGCTATCAATGCAGGTCGCGGAGATCGGCAGGTCCAGCCCGCTTTCATGCCGCCACTGCCTGACCAGTAGCCGGTCCAGGTCTGCCCAGACATCGGCTTGCCCGGTGTCGCCGTGGAGGACGTGATAGGCGACGGACCAGGACTCCTCTCCGCGGCCCCAGCCCACAACCTCAACTTCGAGACGATCATCCTGAACATCGACGCCACACGTCAGCAGGGCGGCGCCGGACGGCACCTCCGCGGCAAACGGTTCGCGCCTGTTGTGCAGGGCGTCGGCATCGAGCGGCAAGGCGTTTTCATCCCGCCAAGTCTCACCCAAGACGCAATTGATGAACACCTGCAACGTCTCGCGGGTCTTGTGCGCTTCGATGAATTCCCTCGCCAGATCGCCCCATGACGGCCAGCCGACCGGCGCGTACAGGGCGTTAATGCGATAGCCCCGCGTTCGGCCATCGCCGCGCGCGCCTGGTCTCCACTGGCCGCGCGCCAGCATCCCGGCCTTTTCGTGGTTGTCGATCAGTTCGCCGCATCCCTCGCAGCGAAACCGGGCCTGTTCGGGTTCGTCTTTCGGCCATTCGATCCGGCTCCATGCCAATGTCTGGTAGTAGTCGCAGCGCGGACAGGGCAGGAAAAATTGCCGCTGGTCGCTCTGCTTGTATAAGGCTTCGATCCGGCTCACGCCCTCCAGCGTCGGCGTGCTTACGGCCAGGATCTTCCTCTGCGATCCGAATGCCACGGTCCGCTTGACGGCCAGGGCCAGCGGATCACCTTCGCCATCGGCATCAAGCGGCCATCCGTCCAACTCGTCCGCCAGGACGTACTTCGCCGGCAGACTCCGCAGACCGACCGCGGAATTGGCGCCGGTCAGGATCAGGACGCCGCCCGCGAATTCCTTCATGGCGATGGTGTTGCCACTGTCCCGAGACCGCGGACTCTTCACCCGGCCCCGCAATGCCGGCGTCGATTCGATCATGTTGTCCAGGCGGTGTTTCGAGAACCGTTTCGCCATGTCAACGGTTGGCTGCACCAACAACGTCGGCGCGGGCGCATGGTGCATCAGGTACCCGCAGACGTTCAGTAAGACCTCGGTTCCTCCGCACTGTGCCGACTTCATGAAGATAGTCCGCTCACAGGGCGACGATGGCGAGAGGCTATCCATGATCTCCCGCAGAAACGGGGTCCGGCTGGTCCGCCACTGTCCCGGCTCTGGTGATGTGCTGTCCAGGATGCGGTGAGTGTCCGCCCACTCGCTCACGGTCAGCCGCGGCGGCGGTAGCAGGGCCTCTGTAGACTCTGCCCAGACCTCGAGTACCCTACTGTTGCGCTTCGGCATGGATACCCCTTAACGCCTCTTCAATGCCGTCTCGCAGCCCGGCCCGGACCTCCGACTCAGGACGGCCGGCCAGGCTTGCGGCCAGCCGGTCAGGGATGGCGAGCAGCCGGTCCTTCATGCTGCCCAACTGTTCAGCCCAGACCTTGCGCACGTCGGCGGCCGGCAACAACGCCCCGCGCTTCGTGTCGCGCTCCATCTCCCGAAGTTGAGCCAGGGCAAGAACGCGGCGGCGGTTGGCTTCATTGGTAGAGACTTTGGCGGACTGGTCGGCCTTGCTCAGTTTGGGCATGATGGTGTTTCTCCTCTAACCTCTCGGCTGTGCGTTTGATCCATTGCCGGACTGCCGTGATCGTTTTCTTGCGCGTCTTGATGGCCTCGTACTGCTCCGGGTGCTCAACCGCGATAGCAGCGAGCGACTGGGACTCGGACGAGAGTTTCTTCGACAAGCCGCGTGAGGCGAGAGTGGGTGGAGACTCGGTTCCCTTTGAGTACCGAGTTCTCTGTGCATCGCCCCCATCAGCCTTCTCCGCCTCCTCCAGGAACCCACCCAGCAGCCGCTCCGCATCGATCTTGATGTTGGTTTGCGCCGCCAAGCTCTCAGCGGTATTCCCCGAACGGACATTTTGTCCATTCGGGAGAATGGCCCCGCCGCCGCGTAGGTTGTCCGGCTCATGCCGACTGCGGCGGCGACTTGGGTGAGCGTCCGGCCCGCGTTCGGATCTAAACCCTCGTCAAACTTTGACGAGGGTTTTTCCTTCCCTCGCCCCCCCGCCGCACCGTCCGCGCTTTTCCCTGCCAGCATCCGTGCCGCCGCCGCCGCCTCGAAGTGCGCCCGCCGATGCTCTCCGTGCGCCGCCGGCCACCTGGTCGCGGGACTTCGTATACCCTGTGGGCGTTTGTCCCACAGGGTCAGTCTTGCCCGCCAGCATCCGCTTGTTCGCTTCGTCCGGTTGTAGCGCCGCCCGCGAATGATGCTCCGCTTGCCGTCGCTCTTGATGGTACGTTCGCTCACTCTATATTGCTCCGCCAACAGCGCCGCAGTGTTTAGGGGTGCAACGTCTGCACCCCCAAACGTCCTATCCGCCCGCCCACCCTGAGCCTTCTTCGACCGGTTGTACCCTCGCCCGCGGATGATGCTCCGCTGGTCCGGCGTCAAGTTGCGGCTAAGTTAGTGGTCCCTAACTTTTCAGAGTGCCACGGTAGGCCATGAATGCAAAGCTGCTACCCGCGATGGAGCAGGGTCAAAAAATCCTTTGACGGTGGGGGTAGCCCGTACAGGGGTACAGGGTAGCCCTGAAAATCGCTCTCAGGGCATTACAGCGTAGTTCTATCAGTTCGGCTTATAGGACTATTAGCGCAGACCGCTCTGGGCCTCTGATTTGTCACCAGTGTCACCAGTGTCACCAGTAGTTTCCTATATAAGGGGTCGCAGCCTAAACATGCTCCAGGACATGTTTAGCTTCTGCCCCTTTTAATAACGTCGATTGAACTGGTGACACTGGTGACACGCTTGAATCCAAAGGACTTAGGACTGGTGACAGGACTGGTACCAACTGGTGACACTGGTGACAACTTAGCCCTTCCTCCGATAGCGCCATTCCCTCGCCTTGCCCTCTCGGACTAGATACCGTTCCCAGCCCAAAGCGCGCAGACAACGGGCAACTCTGTTGGAGTGCTGCTGGTTCGTTGCCGACCGATCCAGTTTCAAGTGATCGGCCAGGATCTCTTGAACGGATGTCGATTCGACCCGATCCAGGAATTCGTCAATGCCCTGCTGCCAGGGATCGGCGATGTACCGCGCTTCCTGCTCGGCCAGCGCATCCTTGACCAGTTCGTCGTCAACCAGCCACCAGATTTCCCCGGCGCGGTACTTGGCGACGGCCTCAGCCCATAGTTGATCCCGGTCTCTGGCCAGGCCATCCGTGTCGATCTTGCCTTCGCACTTGACCGGCCAGTAGCGGCGGTTGCCGGTCTCATCCGATGCCCATTCGGTGGCGTTCGTTGATCCGGCAAAGACGCACTGGCGCGGCGCATCCTCCGTCCGTCTGCCATACGGCGGCCTAAATCGGTCGGTCTGCCGGGTCAGGAACGACTTGATGGCGCTCTGCTCATGGCGATTCAGAGCGTTCAGTTCGCCCAACTCCAAAACCCAGATGCCCGCCAATTGCAGACTCGCGTCCTTTGAATCTACGTCCGGCAACTGGTCAGTGAACCAAGGCTCCGAGAGTACCCGTAACGCCGTCGATTTCCTGATGCCCTGCTCGCCTTCGAGGATCAGGACGTGATCGACTTTGCAGCCCGGCTGCATGATCCGGGCAACGCCGGAGATCAACCAGCACTGCCCGACGCTCATGGCGTAGATGTTCGGTTTCTCGTCCGCCGACGCCACGCCGCAGTAGTCAATGAGCCACGTCGATATCCGGCTGATGCCATCCCACTCCAGCCCGTTGAGGTAGTCGCGGACCTCATGCAGCCGGACCTTTCCAGCAACCAATTGAACGGCCTGTCCCGCTGTGTCCTTCGAGACCTCGATACCGTTTCGTTGCAACCAGCGCGCCGTTTCCAAGTCCTCCGATTCGGTCCATGCAGTCCCGGCAGCCGGTCCGCCCCAGGGCGCAGGACTCTGCGCCACGACGCGCAACCGGAATTCATCATAGGCGAGCACACCCGCCCATTCCGGCGCGGACTCGATAGCGACACAAGCGTTTTCAAACAGCGGTTTCGGCTTGCCGGATTCAGTGACCAGCAGGCGAGACCGCCATCCGCTCATCCGGTTGAAATCGACCCGTCCGAGTTCGGCGAGCACCTGGTCAGGACCGACCGCGGCCAGATGGTCGTCAAGACCCTTGCCCTCGGTTGCATCCCACTCCAGAAATCCGACCTCAGCCCCACGGCTGCGCAGTTCGCGGGATAGCTGCCAGCGCGCCGCCTTGACCTCGGGTTTCTCGGCAACGTCGGCGTCGAAGGCGATGATGACGCGCCGCCCCGGCCACTCGATCAGGTCTAGGTCTGCTATCGGCCCCTTCTCGTTTAGGCGCTCGCCATTGGGTCCGGTCGTCTTGCCGATGGTTCCTCGCCAGTTCCAGACGCCGCCGACGCCGACCGGAAGAAATCGCGCTTGCTCTACATGGTGGTTTGCCAGTCGCCAGGCGGCCAGTGTCTTGAATTCGCCCTCAGTGATGAGTACAGGCAGGGCAACGTCTCGAAGCTGCGTCTCAGTGCAGCCGGGCGCGAAGTATAGGCGGTTGCCGCGCTCGGGCGGTTGGATGTACTTCTGGGTCTCCCGGCGACGGTTGCCGGCCACGATCTCAATGTCGGGCGTATCGCGCCGGATGCGATGGTGGACAACGATGCCGTCGCCAGGACGGCAGTAGGGAATCAAAAGACCGGAGTAGTCGCCGCGCTTGCGTCCGACGATCTGCCCTCCAAGGTGTCCATCGACGCGGCGCAATGCGGCCATGTGCGCCAGGTCCGGCGTGATCCAACGGGCGGCCAGGGCGGCATGGTCGGCGGCGGTTAGATCCCGGCCCAGCAGCTCGAGCATGGGCGCGGCGCTCATGCCAGCACCTCCGCGAGAATCCGCTGCGCTAGACGGTAGACATACCGTGCGAGGTTCGCTTTCCACCCAGGGACAATCCCCTGCTCTTCGAGCCAGAGGATTTCACCCACGAGGTCATCGACGCCGCGCTTGCAGGGACGCCGCGGAACTTGAAAATTTCGCTTTACTTCGGCCCGGTCTGGGGATATGATGGGGATGTTAGTATTCACGTCAGTTACCTTTCGGCGCCGGTGTCCACCCGGCGCCTTTCCTTTGCAGGGCGTCTGTACAGGTTTTGTACACGAACCCTGCGGAACCCGCGTTTCTAGCGGGACTGTCCGTGATGAAAAGAAAGAAGTTGTTTGTTTTCAGTGGGATTCAGGCTTTCGAATCCCATGCCGTCCACCAAACTCTTCTCTCTACCGCAACAGTTCCATCGC
>CAZLDN010000142.1:0-12577 GCA_964558355.1 uncultured Candidatus Solibacter sp. | reverse complement strand
TCTTGTGTGAGAATCGCCCATTCCTTCAGGCTCATCTTGTATGAGACAAGACTCGCATTTTCCATTCAGGCGATCTCTTGCTACAATGTAGGAGATCTCAGGTATTCCCCAAATGAAAGCCGGCATCCACCCCGTCTATAACGAACTGAACGTCGCCTGCGCCTGCGGCAGCACGTTCAAGACCCGCTCCACGCACAAGGGCGACATCCGCGTGGAAATCTGCTCCAGTTGCCACCCCTTCTTCACGGGCCGTCAGAAGCTCATCGACACCGAAGGCCGCGTCGACCGTTTCCAGAAGAAACTGGCCCGCACCGCTGCTTTGCAGAAGAAGATTGCCGACCGCGTGTCGGGAAAGGCGCAATCCTAGGCGAGCGCTTCGCGCGCATCGCCCAACCCGGTTCAAATATAAGGCGTGGAGTTCAACACTCCGCGCCTTCAGTTTTTCTTGCCCTGCTCCGCGTCCCGCTTCTTGCGCCGTTCGTCGCGCTCTTTCCGCATCTTCCCGTATTCGGTCTTCTGATCCGCGGTCAGCATGGCGTTGATGGCGGAAACCTGGCCGTCCTGGATCGCCTTCATCTCGGGCCGGGTACGGTCACGGACAGTCTTGAATTTCTCTTCGGTCTCGTCGAGGATGACGTTCAGACGAGTCAACTGCTCGTCTGTCAGCTTGAGGCGAGACTTCATGTCGGCCGTGTACGCCGCGCGAAAATCCTTTGGCGGACGCGGCGGATGGCGCTCCTGGACCACGGCCGTTTTCTTGGCGTAGTAGCGGTAGGCCAACGCCCCAACGGCCAAGCCGCTGAGGAACACCAAAGTCAACGAAATGACAAGATTGCGGTTGAACGGTTTCATCTGGTTCCGGAATCCGCGGAGTAGTGATCGGGATAAGCGACCGCTGCCACGTCCTGCAGCGCAAGATTCTCGGGCGTCTGTTCCTGGGACAGTACCTCAAGGTAAGTCGACTGATAGACCACCGACTGAGTTTCGTCCGGGATAACCTGCAGCAGGAACACCATCAGACAGGCCGCTGCCGCCGCCGCCACGAAGCCCTCGGTCCAGCGTTTCAGGACCCAGAACGAATTCTGCCGCGCGTCGATGCGCGCCCAAAGGTTGGGCATGAACTCGACCGACGCATCCGGCGCCGGACAGGCGTCCCGGTATGCCGCAAAAAGGCTGTCCAGCTCCCGCTCCAGTTCTTGGTGATCTCGTGCCATATTGCCCTTCTCTTCTACATCGGCCTCGATCTAAAGTTCAATTCCTTCCGAAGCCGGACCCTCCGAGGATTGCCCGGCGGCTTTCGCCTTCTTCGCTTCCATCGGCTCAGCGGTCCCGTCACCCTTCGACTTGGCAAAAGCCTTCAAAACTCTCTGCCGCGCCCGGAACAGCCGGACCTTCAGAGCGCTTTCGTTTACGTCATAGATGGACTGCAACTCCTTCAGCGACAGCCCCTCCACTTCCTTCAGCGTCAGCAGCGCCCGGTCTGCTTCGGAAACCTCACTAAGCAGCGAATCCACAAACTCGCGAGTCTTTGCCTTCTGAGCCTGATCCTCACTCCACCGCGTGCCGGCGGCGGCATCGGCCATCATCACCTGCTGCTCGCTCAAGTCAGCCATTCGCGACTCGCCTCGCCTGCGCCTCTTTCTTAAGTAGTCCAGCGACGCGTTCACCGTCAACCGGTAGAGCCAGGGTTCGAATACCTCCGGACTCCTCAGTTGGTCCATTGAATAATACAACCGCAGGAACACTTCCTGCGCCACGTCTTCCACATCCTCGGGGCGGTTGATCATCCGCGCCACCGTACCCATGATTCTGCGGCGGTAGCAAGTCACGACCTCGTTGAACGCACCCGCATCGCCAGCCTGCGCCTTCCGGACTACTTCGAAGTCGACTAACATGCGGTGTCATGGGGGCCTACCGCGAGCCCGCTTTCGGCTCTTACAGATAGGCGGTCTGTCCTGGCTACAGGTTACAACAATCCCGGCTTTCATGTTTGCGCTCCCCGCATCCGACCAATCGCCAACAAACCCTGTATTATCAACTCGTTATCCTGAACACCCCGAGCCGCCGTGTTACAATGCCTAGTTTCGGGTCTCCACACGATGGATTTTCTCTCCGGGCTCAATCCGAGGCAAAAAGAGGCGGCGTGCCACGTCGAAGGCCCGCTCCTCATCCTCGCCGGCGCAGGCAGCGGCAAGACCCGCGTCATCACCCACCGCATCGCCCATCTGATTGACGCGCATGGAGTTTTCGGCCCGTCCATCTTCGCCGTCACCTTCACCAACAAGGCCGCCGGCGAGATGCGCGAGCGCGTGTTGAGCCTGCTCGCCGGGCGCATCGACAACGCCGGACCGAACGTAAGCACCTTCCACAGCTTCTGCGTCCGCCTCTTGCGGCGCGATGGCACGTCGCTCGTTTCCCTTCGCCCCGGCTTCACCCGCGACTTCCAGATCTACGACGCCGACGACCAGGTGGTCCTGATCAAGCAGATCTACAAGAAACTGGGCCTCGACGACAAGTTCATGCAGCATCGAGCGGCCTTGTCGCGCATCAGCCACGCCAAGAACCACAAGCAGGGTCCGGAGGACTTCTACAAGGCCGCCACCGACCCCAAGATGGCCCGGCTGGGCAAGGTCTTCGAGCTTTATAACGAGGAACTCCGCCGGGCGAACTCGCTTGATTTCGACGACCTCCTGCTCGAAGCCGTCCGCCTGCTGCGCCACGACAGCGAAGTCCGCGCCCTGTGGAACCGCCGCGTCGGGTTCCTGATGGTCGACGAATACCAGGACACCAACCGCTCGCAATACGAACTCATGCGCCTGCTCAGCCAGGATCATGACAACGTCGCCGTGGTGGGCGACGAGGACCAGTCCATCTATGGCTGGCGCGGCGCGGACATCCGCAATATCCTCGATTTCGAAAAAGACTACCCCAACGCGAAGACCATCAAGCTGGAACGCAACTACCGTTCCACCAAAAACATTCTCGACGCCGCCGGCGCCGTGGTGGCCAACAACCAGGCGCGCATCGGTAAATGGCTCGAGACCGAAAACGACGCCGGCTCGCCGATCGGTTTCTATGAAGCCGCCGACGGCGAATCCGAGGCCGTTTTCATCGCCGATACCGTCGAGAAACTGCTCCGCCAGGATCCTGCCGCCCGTGTCGCCATCCTTTACCGGACCAACTTCCAGTCGCGCCAGATCGAGGAAGCGCTGCGCCGCTACAACCGCCCCTATGTCGTCGTCGGCGGCTTCAGTTTCTACCAGCGCGCCGAAGTTAAGGACGCCCTGGCGTATCTGAAACTGCTGGCAAACCCCAACGACGGCGTCAGCCTGGCCCGCATCATCAACGTCCCGGCGCGCGGCATCGGCAAGACCACGGTCGAACAGATCGAAGCGCTGGCGCGTGAACGCCGCATCTCGCAGTGGGACGCCTGCCAGGCGTCATGCAGCGAGAAGCTGCTCGGGTCCCGCGCCGAGGCGGCCGTTTCCGCTTTCCTGCGCATGATCGGCGAACTGCGCGAGTTCCTCTCGACGCGCGGCGTCCACGAGACGCTCAACGAACTGCTTGAACGGACCGGCTACCGCCAGATGATCGCCGCCGACTCGAGCGTCGATTCCGAATCGAAGCTCGGCAACCTCGAAGAACTTCTCTCGGCCGCCGCCGAGGCTCACGAACGCGGCGAATCGCTCACCGATTTCCTCGACCATGCCGCCCTGGTCTCGGACGCCGATCAGGTGGACGACAAGGCGCGCGTCTCGCTGTTGACGATGCACAACGCCAAGGGTCTCGAATTCCCCGTTGTTTTCATCGCCGGCATGGAGGAGGGGCTTTTCCCCCATTCCAGGTCGCGAGAGAGCGAGAGCCAACTCGAAGAAGAGCGCCGGCTCTGCTATGTTGCCATGACACGCGCCGAACGCCGGCTCTATCTCACTTGCGCCCGCTCCCGCCGCCGTTACGGCGGGTCGCCGCTCGAACCCTGCCAGCGTTCGCGCTTCCTCGACGAGGTACCAGCCCAACTGATCGAGGATTTACACACCCGCGGCCGTCCGGGGGCGCTCGATCTTTACGGTGAACGCGCCGAGGTCCGCGAAGTCGCGCGCCGCAACACTTATACTGGGAAGACATACAACTCGCTGGATCATATCTCGCAGTTCTTCGCCGGCCGGGGCATCGCGGCGCCATCGCTGGCGCCAAAGCCGGCTCCGGCGGCAACACCAGCGGCTCCCATCGCGCAACCGGCCCCACCCAAGGCCGCGCCGGCGGGACTGCCGCGGACATCAGCGGCCCGGCCACCGGCTGGGCCGAAAACAGGGAAACGCGGCTTTGCCGCCGGGGCCACCGTCTATCACGCGAAGTATGGCCGCGGCACGGTGATCCGCAAGGAAGGCGACGGCGACGATGCCAAAATCACCGTCAGCTTCGCCAACATCGGCATAAAGAAACTGATCGCTAAATTCGCTCAACTGAAGGCAGAATAATGAACACGAAGAACCTCACCGACCGCGTAGAACGCAAAGCAGCCAAGCACAAGGCCCGAGTGGAAGCCCCGGCCAAGCCGAAGCGGGCCTCGGACGTCGATCGCGGCTCGAACAAGAAAAAGGTCCGCGCCGTCTCCAAGGGCAAGGTGCGCCGCTAACAGTCCTGTCGCTTTCCGGTCCCCGCCGCGCGGAATCCAACGCCCGCGGCGGGGATTCCATGTCGAATCTCGCCGGACTTCAGACCGTTCACGATCGCACTCGACCTCGGCCCATTCGATTTCGGCCCCTTCGATCCAGGGAGGAGACGCGGTGAACCAGCTATTCCGGACCAAGAGCATCGAAGCTCTTGTGGCCGCCTCGAACGTAGAGGGCAAACGCCTCGAACGCCATCTCGGCGCCTGGAGCCTGATGGCTCTCGGCATCGGCGCCGTGATTGGCAGCGGCATTTTCATCCTCACGGGTACGGCGGCGGCGGGCGAGATCCGCAGCTTCCATTCCATCTTCCATGTCCCGCTGCTCGATCTGATCATGCACGGCGGGCAGTCCGAGTTCACGATCGGACGTCCCGGCGCCGGACCCGGCATCGCCCTGTCGTTCTTTTTGACCGCCCTGGCCTGCGGCTTCGCCGCCCTCTGCTACGCCGAGATGGCTTCCACCATTCCCGTCGCGGGCTCGGCTTACACTTACGCCTACGCCACGATGGGCGAGTTGACCGCATGGATGATCGGCTGGAATCTGATCCTCGAATACGCCGTCTCGAACATGGCGGTCGCCGTCGGATTTTCAGCGCATGTCAACCACATCATGTCCGGCGTATTCGGGTTCAACCTGCCCAGGGAGCTACGCGAGCCTGCCATTGCCGCGGGCTCCTACACCGGAGCGTGGTTCAATCTGCCCGCCTTCATCGTGCTGATGCTGCTGACCGTCCTGCTCGTCCACGGCATCAAGGAAAGCGCCCGCGCCAACGACGTCATGGTGATCGTCAAGATCGCCGCCATTCTCATCTTCATCGTCGGCGCGGGCCGCGCCATCGTCCCAGAAAACTACGTCCCCTTCATGCCCAATGGCTTCAGCGGGGTGCTCACCGGAGCGGCGATCGTCTTTTTCACTTATATCGGATTCGATTCGGTCTCAACCGCCGCCGAGGAGTGCAAGAACCCGCAGCGTGACATGCCCATCGGCATCCTCGGCACGCTGGCGGTTTGTTCCGTCCTTTACATCGGCGTGGCCATCGTGCTGACTGGTATCGCCCCCTGGCGGACGCTGAACAACGCCGCGCCGGTCGTCGGCGCCTTAAAGGCGCTGAACATGAACACGCTTTGGAAGTGGGTCGATATCGGCGCGCTCGGCGGCATGATCAGTTCCCTGCTTGTCTTCCAATACGGACAGGCTCGCGTCTGGTTCGCCATGTCGCGTGACGGCCTGCTGCCGGCCTTGTTCTCGAAGGTCCATCCGCGGTATAAGACCCCGCATGTCAGCACCTGGATCGCCGGTCTCGCCGTCGGCATCCCGGCCGGCGTCTGGGACGTCGGCACCTTTGCGGACCTTTCGAACATCGGCACGCTGTTCGCCTTCGCCGTCGTCAGCGCCGGCGTGCTCGTCCTGCGCCGCACTCAGCCGGACCGCAAGCGTGGCTTCACCGTCCCGCTCGGACCACTGTTTCCAGTGCTGGCCATCGTCAGTTGTCTCATCCTCATGCTCGCCCTGCCGCTGGAAACCTGGATTCGGTTCTTCGGCTGGAGCGCTGTCGGGTTGATCATCTATTTTGCCTTTGGGAGAAAGAACAGTGCGCTTGCCCGCCCGGATCCGGCCAAATAGCGCCGGCCTGGCCTCTGGTCAAGGCGCCTCCCCAGATCGGAAGTGAGATGCAGTGTTAGACCTATCAACCGAGCCAGTCTGGACCGCCGCCGCATGGCTCACGCTGAGCGCGTTCCTGCTGCTTGCGGCCCTGCACCTCGCCTTCACCGGCCGTAGGTTCGAAATCCGCGCCGCTGTCAGTCACGGCCGCCGCAACAGCATCTCGGCACTCGGCGTCGAGGCGGCACTGGCGGTGATCGCCTGTCTGATTTTTGGCGTTGTCCTGTTTTCGCTCGCATCCGGGCAGGCGCTCGCTCTGCGGGTTGGCTTTGGCGCGGCCGGTTCGACCGTGCTGTTCACCGGCGCCTGGTGGCTGTTTTCCTGGCTGAGGGACACTTCCGAGGTTCAGACGGAACAGTTGCGCGTCTGGCGAAAACGCGCCCATCTTGTCGGCGCCCGGCTTCGCGCGCGGATGGACGAACCAGCGATTCGCTTCGAACTCTGCCGCCACGCCGCGGAAGCCCTTGATGCGCCCATGACCGCCGTCTATTCGTTAAACGACTCTTCCATGTGGGTTTGCTCGGCCTGCATCATCCCCGCCCGCATTGGCCATCCTCCCGGTTACGTGGGACTCGACCTCTCCGCGCTCGACCCTTTCCGCCCCCACATATCGAGCCGCCACCCCGGCCTGGCCCTGTTCCCCATGCCCGTCTCGGCGGATCGCATCGAGTGGTTTGCCGTCACGTTGCCTGGCGAAGTTAGACTCAGCGCCGAATCCAGGTCGTTTCTTGAACTCTGCGCCCTGCAAGCCGGCGCGGCGTTGAATTCTGTCGAGGCCGCTTCTGCATTCGCCGCAACGCAGGCAGCCCAGATGGCTGACGAGCGGGAACGCCAGTTGTGGCGCAGGGCCCTTGCCCGCCTCATTCCGCCCGACCTGCCCGAAGTCGCCGGCCTGGACTATGGCGCGGAATACTCGCGGGGCCAGTCGCCCCAGGGCCAGTTCCTCGATCTGATCGCCTTGCCCAAGGGCGCGCTCGGTATCGTGCTGGCCGAAGTGGAATCGACCGGCATGGAGGCCGCGATTCAAATCGCTCAACTCCAGGTCCTGCTCCGCAGCCGCTTCCACGCCTACGCCGAGGATCTCGCCGAACTCCTGCAATCCACTGAACGGGCGCTGCTCACCTCCAGCGAAAAGCCCTTCCCTGTCCGCCTGTTCTGCGCGCGGTACTCGCCGGCCAGCCGCACGCTCACCTACGTCAATGCCGGGGCGGTGCCGCCTTTGATGCTCCACCGCGAGCCCGATGGCGCGCAGGTCCTGCGTCTGCCCGAATCCAGCAAAGCCATGGCAGTCGCCCCGCCGACCGCTTTCCAAATCGCCGAAATGGTCCTCCAACCCGGCGACCTCGTCGCCATTGCCAGCCTCAGTCTCCTCTACAACCCCTCCGCCGATCCTGCCGAGCCCCTCAGCGACAGCCGCCTGGCCGACTCGTTGATGTGCTGGGAGGACCGCCGGGCATCCGACCTCGTCCGCCTGGTCTTCCGAACCATCGAGGAGAGCGCCCCGTCGCCCTCCGCCGACCGTGCGCTGATTCTACTCAAAGCCGTCTGACGGGCTGCTAAAATGGGAGATTCGATTCCAGCTATCTTTGGTCCAGTTCCTTGAAGACAAACGAGATCCTTGCCGATCCCCTCTCGCCGGCCATCCTCGCGCACGGAGCCAGGTGGCCGCTCCTATCCGGCATCCAGGAGGACCATGGCGGGGTCGCCCGCTACCACCATACAGACCGGCATGAGAACGCCCGCATCTCCACCGAAATCACCGGCTACTTCGTCAGTTCGACCCTCGACCTTTTCACCCGCCTCGGCGACGCCCGCCTGCTCGACGCCGCGCTCCGCGCCGGGCGGTTTCTGGTATCCAAAGCCTGGAACGCCGATCTCGGCGTCATGCCCTTCGAGTGGTCCGCGAACGGTTCGCTCCCCGAACACGCTTCTTACTTTTTCGACAATGGAATCATCGTCCGCGCACTGCTCCGCCTCTGGCGCGTCAGCGGCGAACAGCAGTTCATCGATTGCGCCGCCGCTTGCGGTGAATCGATGCGCCGCGATTTCGTGAACCCGGCGGACATCGACCCCATCCTGGCGCTCCCGTCGAAGCAGCCCACGCCCCGCGACGCCCGCTGGTCCCGTCAACCGGACTGCTATCAATTGAAGTCGGCCCTCGCCTGGCACGATCTGGCAGAAGCCACCGGCGACAGATCGTGGCTCGAACCCTTCGACGCCGCCTTCGAGCGCGCCTTGGCCACCCATGCCGCCTTTCCCGAAGGTGAACCCGGTATTCGCGTCATGGACCGCCTGCACGCTTACGGCTATTTTCTCGAAGCCTGCCTTTCACGCCCAACTTCTCCGGCCGCCGCCGCGGCCCTTCGCACCGGCATCGCCGAGGCCGGGCGCCATCTTCGCCTGATTCGTGGCGCGTTCGAACGCGCCGATGTCCCCGCCCAAATCCTGCGAGCCCGGCTCTGGGCCGATGCCGCCGGCGTGGTTCCGCTCGACCTGGCCTCAGCCGGCGAGGAAGCCTGTTGGGCGGCCAGTTATCAGATGGCAGGCGCCGATAACATCGACGGGGGCTTCTGTTTCGGACGCCGTGACGGCCAATTCATGCCGTTCGTCAACCCCGTCTCAACCACCTTCTGCCTTCAGGCGCTGGCTCTTTGGCAGGACCATCGCGCCGGCCGTTCCCTGCCCTCCTGGCGGACGGTGGTTTGACGTGAGTGCGCGCAAGCCGATTCTGCTCGCCTTCACCTCCGGCACCGAGGATCTGACGGAGGAGTTCCTGCTCGCCGTTCAGCGCGTCGCCCCGGAACTGCCCCTTTACATCGTCAGCGAGTTTCCTTCGGAGATGGGCCGCTGGATCCCCTGGATGCCGGGCCGCACCTACGACGAGAATCGCGCCCGCGTCCTGGACGGCATCAAGGGCCGGCAGGCCGCCTTCACCGCGCTCCTGCTCCAGCCCCGCCAGCCCTACTGGCCCATGCGCCGGTTGGCGCTCGCCATCGGCGGAATGCACACCCTCTGCTTCAACGACGACTTCAACCACTTCCGCTGCCATCCAAGCTCGGCCTGGACCATCGTCCGCCACTTGTATTGGCGGCTCGAAAACCTGATCCGCTGGGAGACCAATCCCGGCGGCTGGCTCTATACCCAGATTTGGCGCGTCTTCCACCCACGCGCCTACGTCCGCCCGATCCTCTACCGCCTCGCCGTGCGGGCAGGCGCCAGGGCGGCGAAGTTGAAGGCGCGCCTGCCGCACACCGTTCCGCCCCCCGCCGAACCGTTGCCCGCCGGCGTGACCGTCGTCATTCCTTCGCGCAACGGCAGGGACCTGCTTGAACGAATGCTGCCAGCCTTGCTGTCGGATCTCACCGGGTCTCCGTCTGAAGTCATCGTCGTCGATAACGGGTCGACGGACGGCACAGGCGCATGGCTGGCTTCAAACCATCCAGGCGTCGCCGTGGACGTCCACGGCGAACCGCTCAGCTTCGCCGCGGCTGTCAACCGGGGCATCGCCAAGGCGCGCTACTCGCATGTTTGTCTTTTGAACAACGACATGGAGATCCGGCCCGGCTTCTTCGGCGCGCTTCTTGAGCCGTTCAGCCAGGTTCCGGAGCTGTTCTGCTCGACCGCCCAGATCTTCTTCCCCGAAGGCAAGCGTAGAGAGGAGACAGGCAAGGCAGTGCTCTCGAGCGGCGGCCTGCCGCAGGATTTCCAGGTGCGCTGCGAAACGCCCCTGCCGGGCGAGGACCTGACATACGTCACCTACGGCAGCGGCGGCTGCTCTCTCTTCGACACTCTGAAACTACGCGCCATCGGCGGCTTCAGCGAAGTCTTCCAGCCTGCCTATGTGGAAGATCTCGATGCCGGCTGGCGCGGTTGGGCGCGCGGCTGGCCGACGGTGTTCCGCGCCGCCGCCCAGGTGCTGCACCACCACCGCGCAACGACATCGCGCTACTTCACCGAAGCCGAGATCCGGCTGGCCGTCGAACGCAACTACCTGCGCTTTCTGGCGCGCTCGGTGTCGGATCCAGCCTTGTTCAGCGAACTATGGGCCCGCGCCGTCCTTCGGGTGAACTGGCACGCGGCCTTGGAGCCCAAGCCGAAGTGGGCCATGCCGGCGCTGAAGTCGGCCCTCAAAGTCGAAGAGTGGGTGGAGCCGCCGCCCGCCGGACTGGCTTCCGAAAGGCATGCCATGCACTTGAGCGGCGGCGAGACCTTCTCCTTCCCAGGGAAGCAGCGGCGCGGCAGTGGCCGGCCCGTGGTCGTTGTCGCAACTTCCTATGTCCCGTTCCCGCTCTCGCACGGCGGCGCTGTGCGGATGTTCAACCTGATGCGGCGGGCGGCGCGCGATTTCGACCAGGTTCTCGTCTGCTTCTGCGACCAGCCGGCTACGCCCGCTCCGGAGGTATTGGAGCTTTGCCGCGAGGTCGTGCTGGTGCGCCGTACGGGATCGCACCTGCGCCCCATGACCGCCCGTCCGGAAGTGGTCGAAGAGCACGACACGATGCCGTTCCGCGCGGCGCTGAAGGAGATGATCCGGAAGCACTCACCCGCCCTGGTTCAGCTCGAGTTTACCCAGATGGGCTTGTACGCGCCCGACTGCGCGCCCGTCCCGACTCTGCTGATCGAGCACGACATCACGATCGACTTATATACCCAACTCCTTGATCGCCAGCAGGACTGGGAAACGCGCCAGCAGCTTGAGCGCTGGAAGACGTTCGAGCACTCGGCTTGGCGCGCGGTGGATTGCGTCGTCACGATGTCGGAAAAGGACCGGTTGATGGTGGCAGGGGCGCGGCGCGTGGAGGTGCTGGCCAACGGCGTCGATCTCGACCGGTTCCGACCAAGTGAGCTTGAACCCGAGCCGCGCCGGATTCTGTTCATCGGGTCGTTCGCGCACCTGCCGAACATCATGGCCCTGAAGTTCTTCCTTGATGAGGCATGGCCGGCGCTGCGGGACGCCGGCGCGACGCTGCACGTCATCGCCGGATCGAGGCCGGAGCACTTCCTGGGGCTTTATCAGGACCGGGTCGCGCTGAATCTCGCGCAGCCCGGTATCGAGATGGAAGCGTTTGTCTCCGACGTCCGGCCGGCTTACGAGCGGTCGGCCGTGGTCATCGCGCCGCTGCTGGCCTCGGCCGGAACCAACATCAAAATCATGGAGGCGATGGCCATGGGCAGGGCGATCGTCTCCACACCGGCGGGGATCAACGGGCTGGATTTGGCTCCAGGCTCGGATGTGATCGTGGTGGAGACCGGCGCGGAGATGGCCCGGGAGATTCTCACGCTGTTCGCCGATCCGGCGAAGAGGAAGCGAATCGAGGCCGAGGCGCGCAAGACGGTGGAACGCGACTACGACTGGGACCGGATCGCGGAGCGGCAGGCGGAGATCTACCGGAGTCTTGACCAAACGAACCTACGGACCGGCTGATCTTATTGATTATAAACTTATTAGCTTCAATCTACAGAAGTAGTACTAAGCCACTTCCGCTGTCGTCTTGAGCTGCCGGACTCTCCTCAGGGTGTCGCGTCTTACTGATCGCGGGCGGGCTGAAGCCCTTCGCAGACTGAAGTCTGCCCCACTGGGGTGTGCCGGGTCAGGGTTTCAGGATTCGGTCCAACCAGGCGAAGGCGTCCTCCTGCATCTGGACGTTGAAGATGTGGGGCTGGTCGTAAAAGCGGGAGGTGAATTGGGCAGGCCTGACAGGCCGGGAGGCCTGTCCTGCTTTCTTGTAGATGGCGGCGATTTTTTCGACCGATTCCTCCATGCCTGTGAGGGGAAAGAGTCCGTCCTTGCGGCACTGAAGGACGAGGAGTGGCTTGGGGGCGCGGAGGGCGAGGAGGTCGGGCAGATCGAGGGAACGGTGGAGGGTGGGGACGAAGTGGACGAAGGAGTGGGTATCGACGTGTCCGCGGATCATTGAACGAACGGTGGACATGAAGCCGACGACACAGCCGGCGGCGATGCGGGGTTCGAGTCCGGCGAGGAAGAGCGAGCGCCAGCCGCCGAAAGAGACGCCAACGCAGCCGATTCGTTTGGCATCCACTTCGGGGCGCGAGGCGAGATAGTCGACGGTTCGGATGTCGTCCCAAGTCACGACGCCGGGCCAGGTCAGGCCGGAATAGGTGAGGGACTTGACGATGGTAGTTTCCTTCGACCGGCACTTGCCGTTGAGGTAGCGGATGTCGTCGAGGGAGTATTTCGAGCGTTCATAGCCGTACTTGAGGTCCTCGTCCATCTGGATGCG
>CAZLDN010000141.1:0-12597 GCA_964558355.1 uncultured Candidatus Solibacter sp. | reverse complement strand
CAGTAGGGAATTCTAATTGTCGCCGGCCGGAAGTTCTAATTGTCGCCGATCACGGTTGGCCTCAAACGCGTCCAGAACGGCGTGAAGCGCCCCTGGCAGGAGAACATCGTCGGCGTTGAGCCAGCCCAATATGTCGCCACGGGCCTGACTGAACGCCGCGGCCAGGGCGTCCGCGGCGCCATTGTCGGGCGCGGAGCGCCAGTTCAACCGGTCCTGGTAGCGGCGGAGGATTTCGACTGTCCCGTCCTCAGATCCCCCGTCTGCAACGAAGTACTCCAGGTCTGGAATATCTTGCGAAAGGACGCTCTCGATCGCCTCGGGTAGGAACCGAGCCATCCGAAAAGTTGGAGTGACGATGGAAATGGCCTGCACGGGGGCACCGATTCGCTTCTGCCAAATCATGAACGAATCGAGGGGGTGGCCCAGATTACCTGTTCGATCCGCAGGTCTCAACAGCGTGTATCACTGGAAATGATAGCAATATTTGCGGCTGCTCCCGGACCCTGCGCAAATCACATCGGGTGTGGGAAGAGCCTTTGGCTTTACAGCTTCGCATCCCTATTGCTATGCTCCATGAAGTCTGGAGGCGACCGAGGCGGTGAGTCCCAAGCGGGTGGACATTGTTATTCCTGTTCTCAACGAAGCGCACGTGCTCGAGCGCAGCGTGGCCGAGGTGCGTTCCTATCTTCAGGAGTCTTTTCCCTACCGCTGGCGAATCGTGATTGTCAGTAATGGATCGACCGACGGTACCAATGAGTTAGCGGCCGAGCTGAGCGCAAGATACGGTGATGTGGATGCCCTGACGCTTACCGAATGGGGCCGGGGACGCGCGTTGCGGCACGCCTGGACTCGCAGTGGCGCGGATGCGGTCTGTTACGTGGATGTGGACCTGTCCACCGCCCTTGTATTCCTGAGGCCCTTGATCGAGGCGATACTCGAAGAGGGCTATGACGTCGCAACAGGTTCGCGATTGCTGCCGGGTTCAAAAACGAACCGTTCATTCCGCAGGGAGGCCGTCTCGCGAATATACAACTGGATCGTCCGATTCGCCTTCCGAACCTCTGTGAAAGACGCGCAGTGTGGATTCAAGGCGCTGAGCCGAAATGCGATCGAGTTTATCGTGCCGAGAGTCGAGGATGAATCCTGGTTCTTCGACACCGAACTGCTGGTGCTGGCGGAAAACGAGGGACTTGCGGTGAAGGAGATTCCGGTGGTCTGGCATGAAGACCCGGACAGCCGGGTGAAGATCGTCTCAACGGTCCTCGATGATCTGAAAGGGATTGTGCGCGTCTGGCGTACCCTCCGCGGAGAGGCGAAGCTCGCCGCCAGACTGCGAGCCGGTGACCACGCTTGAAAGCCGGTCAGAGAACATGATGGAAGTGTGCGATCTGGAATGGTAGCCGCTGGGACCGGCGCGAAGAGTCCAGCAATGGCGAATGCCACGATACTCCTGGTGGAAGACGAGGCCTCACTTCGAGGGCTGCTGAGCAGATACCTCGAACGGCAGGGCTACAAGGTCGTTGCCTGCGAGCGGGGCGCCGAAGCGATGGAGACTTTCGCGAGCGGAAGGGAGCAGATCGACCTGGCGATCGTCGACCTGACGCTTCCGGATGTGAGTGGCGAGACGGTTGTAGAGACCCTGCTGAGCACTTCTCCCGCTGTAAAGGTGATTGTCTCGAGCGGCCGCCCCTACTCGACCGAGGCTCTGCCTGACTTGGTACGGCCGCGAGTGGAAGCGATGCTCAAGCCGTATATGCCTCAGACTCTGCTCGACGTGATCGCGCGAATGCTGTCAGGCGGCGATCAGCCGAGCATCTCGTAGAGTCGCTGGGCGAAGTTCTCGTCGCTCCCGGACCAAAGCGCGCGCCGCTCGGCGGCGACTGCCTCTTCAACATCCGCGGAGAGGTGGAGGATGCTGCGGATGTTGGACTGAACCGGCCGTAACTGGTCGCTCTTCTCACTGGGAAGATAGAGCAGGTCGCTGCCTGCGTCGATTCGGAAGTGCTCTCCCATGGGCGACTCGAACAGCGGGCCGTAACACTCGAGCACGACCGTGGATGGCTTCAGAGCCCAGTCGCCGTCCCACTTCCACAGATCCCACCGGGTCTCGTAGCAGAACGCTGAATCCTCGTGGAGAAACTCCTGGGCGATGGCCGAGAGCGCATTGGGGTCGGGCGCGTCGTCGAACCACTCCTCGAACAGCGGCGGTTCGCGGAAGGAGAGGGCGTGGATGCGAAGAACTCCTCCAGGCGCGAGTTTCGATATGGGGAAGACCTCGATGGCCTTGCGGAAGTAAATGGGGAGGCCCAGCGGCGAATATCCCTTTAACCAGAATGAAAGGTAGAGCGGATCAGCCATGAGCCGCTTCCCCCGGCTGAAGAACGCAAACTCCCAATGGCGGCAGCACGAGCGTGACATGCTGCGCGCGCCCTTGACAGTTGCCGTCTTGGGCCCAGACGGTTCCAGGGTTTGAGACTCCGCTGCCTCCGAATTCAGACCAATCGCTGTTCAGGACCTCGCGCCAAGGCCCGGGCATGGGCATTCCGACGTTGTAGGGCCGCCGCACCGTGGGCGTGAAGTTGCAGACGAAGACAAGCGTGTCGCCATTCTTTGCCCGCCGGAGGAAGGAGATGACCGAGGCGTCGACGTCGTGAATGTCGATCCACTCGAAACCACGCGAGTTGAAATCGATTTCATAGAGGGCGGGATGCGACGCGTACAGACGGTTCAGCGCCCCAACGAAATCATGGAGCGAGCGGTGCAGGGGGTACTGCAGCAGGTCCCATCGCAGGCTGCTCTGCCAGTTCCATTCCTCGTACTGGCCGAGTTCACAGCCCATGAAGAGCAGTTTCTTGCCCGGGTGTCCCCACATATAGGCAAGGAAGGCGCGGACATTGGCGAAGCGCTGCCACTCGTCGCCGGGCATCCTCCCGATGAGCGAGGACTTGCCGTGGACCACCTCGTCGTGGGAGATGGGCAGGAGGAAGTTCTCGGTGAAGGCGTAAAGCAGGCTGAAGGTGATGTGGTGGTGGTTGAACTTGCGGAAGATGGGGTCGCTCTTGAAGTAGGCGAACATGTCGTGCATCCAGCCCATGTTCCACTTCATGGTGAAGCCGAGTCCGCCTGTAAAAGTGGGGTGGGAGACGCCGGCGAATGATGTTGACTCCTCCGCGACAGTGAACGCTCCCGGCACCTTGTGAGCTTCCTCGTTGAACGTGCGCAGAAAATCGATGGCTTCCAGATTGAAATTTCCGCCGTAGCGGTTGGGAATCCAGTCTCCGTCTTCGCGCGAAAAATCGAGGTACAGGATGGAGGCGACGGCGTCCACGCGCAGGCCATCGATGTGGTATTCCTTCAACCAGAACAGGGCGTTCGAGATGAGGAAGTTGCGCACCTCGCTGCGGCCAAAGTTGAAGATGAGCGTGCCCCAGTCCTTCTGCTCGCCTTGCCTCGGATCCTCATGTTCATAACAGGCGGTTCCGTCGAAGCGGGCGAGACCGTGGGCATCTTTGGGGAAGTGGGCGGGGACCCAATCGGCGATGACGCCAAGGCCATTCTGGTGGCACTGGTCGATGAAGTGCTTGAAGTCGTCCGGGGTGCCGAAGCGGGCCGTCGGAGAGAAGTACCCGACCACCTGATAGCCCCAGGAGCCGGAGTAGGGGTGCTCCATCGGAGGCATCAACTCAAGGTGAGTGAAGCCGAGTTCCTTGACATAGGGGATGAGTTGATTGGCTAGCTCGTGATAGGTGAGCGGCTCGCCTGTGGGCGACTTCATCCAGGATTCGAGATGGACTTCGTAGGCCGAGACGGGTCTCTCCAACCAGTTGGTTCCGGCCCGTGACTGAAGCCACGCCTGGTCGCCCCACTCATACCTGCTCAGATCCCAAACGACGGAGCCCTGCTTCGGAGGGCATTCCGAGGCGAAGCCATAGGGATCGCACTTGAGGTTGCTGACTCCGAAGATCTGGGAGCGGACCAAGTACTTATAGATCTCCCCCTGCTTGACCCCTGGGATAAACAGTTCCCAGACGCCGCCGTCGCGTTTTCGCATCGGGTGGCGGTAGTTGTCCCAAGCGTTGAAGTCTCCAACGACGCATACCGACTCCGCACTCGGCGCCCAGACGGCGAACCTGGCGCCGTCAACGTCATCGACCGTGACCAGGTGGACGCCCATGCTGCGCCAAGCTTCGTAGTTTGTTCCCTCGCCGTGGAGATGGACGTCGAAGTCGCTGAGCAGGGGCCAGAAACGGTATGGATCATCTTGAACCGTCTCCTCGCCGCTGTTCAGTTTCACGCGCAACTGATAGCGGGCTGGCAAAGACGGCAGGATCGCCTCGAACAGGCCGGCGGCATGGATTCGGGCCATCGGCGCCGTCTCACCATCGGATAGGACGGCGGCGGCCGCGGCATGGGGTAGGAATGCCCGGATGACGGATTGGCCCAAAGGCCCGGTGTGCGGGCCGAGGTGAGCAAACGGATCACCGTGATACCCACCCACGATCGCTTCCATGTCGGCGGCGTGCATGCCGATATTATGGCAGGGCCGCTATTATGGCAGGGATGGACGAGTTTATCAGGGCGCTTCCGAAAGCCGAGTTGCACGTCCATCTGGAAGGCTCCGCCGAGCCGGAAACGCTGGTGGAAATCGACAGCTCGCTGACCCTCGACGAGGTCCGCGAACGCTATGTCTACAGCGACTTCCGCGGATTCCTGGACAGCTACAAATGGGTGAGTAGCCGCTTGCGGACGGCTCGCGACTACGCGCTGATCACGCGCCGTCTCATTGAGAGGCTGCGGCGCGAGGGCGTGGTCCATGTCGAAATCAACGTCAGCGCGGGAGTGATTCTCTGGAAGAACCAGAGGTTGGAGGAGCTGTTCGAAGCTGCTGCCGGCGAAGCGTCACGGGCGGAAATTCCAGTTCTTTTCATATTTGATGCAGTGCGGCAGTTTGGACTGGAAGCGGCGTGGGCGGTTGCCAGGCACGCCGTCAGGTACAGGGACCAGGGTGTGGTCGCATTCGGCATAGGCGGCGACGAGAAACTCGCTCCCGCAGCGGCCTTCCTGGAGATCTTCGATTACGCCAGATCCGAAGGGTTGCGAATCGTCCCACATGCGGGCGAAACAGGGGGGGCGGCATCAGTGTGGGAGGCAGTCGAATGCGGAGCCGACCGGATCGGGCATGGGATCGCCGCTGCCGCGGATCCCGCACTGATGCGGCTGCTGCGCGAGCGGGACATCCCCCTGGAGATTTGTGTCTCGAGTAACCTCCGGACCGGCGTGGTCGAGTCAATTGAACACCATCCGTTGCGCAGACTATGGGATGCGGGAGTTCCGATTGTGCTCAACAGCGACGACCCTCCCATGTTCCAAACCACCCTCCTGGGCGAATACCGTATTGCGGCCGAGAGCTTCGGCTTCGACCGCGACATGTTGCGGCAGGCGGCGGCCAATAGTCTTCGCTACAGCTTTCGTCCCACTCAGACGGACTGAATCCATAACGACCGGGCAGCTATGAAACGGTGCGGTTGGAATTGGCATTTCCCGCTGCCCGCGCCGCCCCACACCGGCGTTCACCGTGTTATATTGAAGGGGTTGCTATAACGGCAGCGGGGACGTAGTTCAGCTGGTTAGAACGCCGGCCTGTCACGTCGGAGGTCGCGGGTTCGAGCCCCGTCGTCCCCGCCATTTACTTCCTTTTGTTTCCAACAAAAACTCTCAATTGGGTGGCCTCCGTGCAAGACTCTGCAAGACTCCGCGCCGCCGCAGGTTTCTTGCTGGTCTGAATCACGTCCCCGAGTGCATCATTCCAAACCCTTGCCGCAGCGCGGCTGTCGGCGGGGACCGCGTGGCTGTAGATCGACAGCGTGATGTTCTGGTCGGCGTGCCCGAGGCGTCGGCTGACCTCCGCGATAGGAACTCCGTTGCGCAGCAATTCGGTGGCGTTCGAGTGCCGGAGCGAGTGGAGGCTGACGCCTTCCAGCCCGACCGAAACCATCAGTTCCTTCACGCGGGCACCGACGCGATCCGGCGAGTAGTATGCGCCGTTCGGCTGGCAGTAGATCAAATCGTGATCCTGGTAGTCGGGGCCGAAGAGCCGTTTATCTTCGTCCTGCTGGGCGCGATGATCTGCCAGCACGGGCAGCGCCGATTCCGGCACCGCGAAATGTCGTGGCTTCTCCGACTTGGTGCCCTTAACCCGCAAGCCTGCCTTGGTCTGCTCCAACGACTTCGACACGTTCAATTCGCCGGTGGTCATGTTCAGGTCCGGCCACTGTAACGCCAGCAGCTCGCCGCGCCGGCATCCGGTGGCCGATGCCAGGACGATGAATGGGTACAACCTGGTGGTCTGGGCGCGATCAAAGAGGAGCCGCAGCTTCTCCTTGTCGACGACCGCTGGTTCCCGTTTCGGCAGCTTCGGGAGCCTCACGCGCTTGTTTCGCATGGGGTGTGGAATTTTCAAATCCCCAAGCCGATCAGCCTCCGCGAGGCAGGTATAGAGCATCGCGCCGATGTTGCGTACGGTCTTGGGCGCCAAGGGCCGCCCCTCCGGGTGGTCCTTCGTGACCATGCCGCCACAATCCTCAAGCCGGTGAATCGTGCGCTGAATCAAGGCCGTGGTGAGATCATTCAGACGGGTCTCGCCGAGGTGCCGAATCAGGTACTCGGCGAAGTCTTTGTATCGCTCGAACGTCTTGGGCGCCAGCCTGCGGCCGGCGTGTTCGTTGAGCCAATTGCGGATGTATTCGGCAAACGTCGGATCTACCTCCGCCGGCGCCTGCTCTGCAGCGGCCCGGCGCTCCACCGCCGCCGCCAGCGCGGCGGCGGCCACATTCTGATCGGGGAACCCGGTCTTGGTTTCGTCCCCCAGGATGTAGCCCCAGGTTACAGTGCCGAGGATTCCGCGATGTTTCGTAATCTTGCCGTGCGTCCTCTCGTAGTCCAGGATGGCGTTCCGCAGCGCGGCCGACGCGGCGGTCTTCGTCGCATATCCCGATTTGAAGGGGTTGATCCGCTTGCCGTTCTGATCGCGGCCCGCAAAAAACGAGTAGCCCCAGGTCGTGCCGGATTTCAGATTGCGCTTGAACACGCAGCCGTTCATTCGGTCTCCTCAGCCTCAGTTCCCGTCTCACTCGGCTTAGGAAGATAGATGTTTAACTTGTCCAACGCCACGATGACCGGCTTCAGTTTCTTTATTGCAGCCTCGACCCTGGCTTTGGGGGTCCCGCTTCCGTACTCCAGGTTGTGCGTCAACGTCGTCAGATCTGACTGAATGACAGGAATGGTGTACGAGGCGAGCGCACCGAGCTGGGTGAACTTCCCGGCCACCCCCATCTCCGCGGTCAAAGCATTGCTGAACACCGTGGCGAGATCCTGGTCGCCGATCTCAGCGGCCACCCTGTAGAACTCCGACAGCGCCTTGCCCTTCGGCGGCCTGGTTGTCTCGTAGCGCGCGATTGTCCGGATGGCCGTCTTCATCCGGTAGGCGAACGCCTGCTGCGACTCACCGAGTGCGACCCGCAGGTTTCGCACTGCCTCGCTGACAGGGCTCGGCTGCTGTTTAATCTCTTTCATAAACTCCTCGCATGACCATGTTGACCGGACCAGTCGGTCCGGTGTAGTCTTGGAATAGGACATACCGGTCCTGACCGCTTGGACCGATCCTACTTGGCATTATGGGCAAAACAAACGAAGTTGTCAAGACTCACGAGGACCAGATGGACAAAACGGACGCCACCTTGACCGTCGATGAAGCCCACCGCATCATCGGCAAAGACAAGATCAGCCGCGGTGGGTTCTACGCCGCCATAAAACGGAAGGAGATTCCGCATCTCCGGCTTGGGCACCGGATTCTGATTCCGCGCCATGCGTTTCTGAGGTGGCTGGAATCCGCCGGGCAATCCACTACTGAGGCGGCCTGAGGCGCACGATGGGTGACACCGACGCCGTGGTGAAGTCCGCTATTCCCATCGATGCCGCCGGCCAGCCAGATTTCCGCACCGCCAGCGACTTCTTGCGCAGCATCTTCAATGGCCAGGAACGCGGTGTACTGGCCATTTTCTGCAAGCCAGATAACGTGTCCTACTTTTCCCATCTCGATCGCGCCGGCTGGCATTCCGACGCTGCCTTCAACGCCATGCAGCTCCGCGATCACTTCAACGTGTACTTCGCGGTCGGCTTGCAGGGTGGCCGCCCGGACAAAGGTCGCGGCAAAGAAGTCGGCGTGATCTCCCTCCCTGGATTTTGGGCCGATATCGACGTGCTCGGCCCCAACCACGTTGCCCTGGCAATTGCCGCAATGCGGGGGAGCGGGCCGCCATTTGTGAAGACGAGCGGCGAACTCGGGCAGCGGGGCGGCAGGGTTTTGTATTCAGTCGAAAAGCTTGAGGCCTGGCTGGCCGCACGTCCGCGGGGCGGGGATCGGCAGGCACCGGCATGAGCGCCGCGGCTGTCCGAGACGGCGCGGCGCGCCAAACCCGGAGGGGCGGTGTGCCCATATTCGCCAGCGACGGGACGCTGGTGCGGCGCGTGTCCCAGGCCAAGGCCGAAGAGGTGGCCGCGCTCGGTGGCGAGTGGAGGGGCGGCGCGGTGTACCTGAGCGGCGTAGCGGGCGGGGCCGGGCGGTGCGGGCTTGACGGCTTGCACGTCACCCGGCGCGAAACACCCGAAAACGCGCGGGGCTGTTGGACGTTCAAGAGGGCCGTGAGGCCGCTGGCATGAGCGGAAACCGAAAGGCCGCGCTGGGCAGGCGCGGCCAGAAGGGAACAAACGATGCGAGCTACACCTACATCATCCGCCGATAATGTTTCGGCGTCAAGCATCGACGCGGCGGGGGTGCTGGAATGAGCGCGGCCTCGGTGGACATGGCTGCGGCGTCGTCAACCTTTTCAGAGGCCCGGCGTCTTGGGCTCAGCATCTTTCCGGTTGGCCTCGACAAGCGGCCTCTTGGCGGAATGCCTTGGAAGCCGTACCAGGACCGAGCGGCGAGTTCTGAAGCGGTTTCCGCGTGGCTGAAACTGACGCCTCCTGCGTGGGCAGTCATCACCGGCGCAGTGTCACGCCTCATCGTTCTTGACTTCGACGGCGAACCGGGGCGGCTCATCATGACAATGAACCGCATCAAACCGCACGTCCAGACTCCGAGCGGCGGCTTCCATGCCTGGTTTGAGCATCCCGGCTGGCGAGTCGCCACGCTGAACTCGAAGAGCGCCAAGGAACGCCTCGGGGCATCCTATCCGGGCCTCGACATTCGTGCCGACGGCGGCTATGCGGTATTCACCGGGCGAAACGCCAAGGGCGAGTACCACTGGCTCCGTCCGATGGTTCCCGATCGGCTGGACTCCCTGCCGGAGAACTTGCGGGCTGTCCTGGGTTTGCTTCAACCGCCCAAAACGCCGAAGCCGTCCACGTCACGGCAAGACAAACCATTTGTGCCGGATGGTTCCATCGCTGACGAGCTTGTCCGCCGCGCGCTCGACTTCGCACGGACGGAGGGCAGGAACAATGCGGCTTTCTGGCTGGCTCTCCAGGCGCGCGATAACGGGTTCGGTGTCGCCGACGATGGGCTACTGCGGCGCTTCTCTGCCGGAGTCGGCGCCACCAACACCAAGGGCCAGCGCCAGCCGTTCACCGAGCGCGAAGCCCGGGCCTGCTGGCGAAGTGCTTTCGACCGCACGGCACGCGAGCCCTGGACTCGAGGGCGGGCATCATGAGCGCGGCTCCCACGGTTGAACACGCCACGCCGATAGAGCGGGTTTTCGCGACCTTCGGAAAATACTACTACCTCCCGGATCCAGGCATCGTCTCTGTGAGCCTGGGGGCGCTGGCGGCGAATCTGCTGCCCGGACCTCCGGTATGGCTCATGCTAGTCGGACCTCCAGGTAGCGGCAAGACGGCCATCCTGAACGCGATGGGGGGGCTTCCAAACGTCCATGTAGCCGGCACTCTCACCGAGGCCAGCCTGCTTAGCGGGACGGCGCGAAAAGAGCGAGCGGCAGACGCCACGGGCGGCTTACTTCGGCTGACCGGCGACTTCGGCATCCTGATCCTCAAAGACTTTACGAGCATCTTGAGCATGAATCGGGACACCCGAGCGGCAACCCTCGCGGCTCTGCGGGAAGTCTACGACGGATCCTGGACTCGGCTTGTGGGCACCGACGGCGGCAAGGCGTTGCACTGGCAAGGCAAGCTGGGCCTGCTCGCCGGGGTTACACAGTCCATCGACAGCCATCATGCGGTTACGGCGTCGATGGGCGAGCGGTTCCTGCTTCACCGGCTGCCGATCTCGGACCCTGAACTCCAGGTGCTCGCAGCCTATCAGAACGCCTCTCGGACTGAAGAGGTTGCGGCGGAGACCGGCGCATCCGTCCGCGCGCTTTTCGCCAGTGGTTTCGATAGCACACCGTTGGTAAGGACCGACTCGGGCGAGGTGGGCCGCCTGGGGGCACTCGCCGCAATTGCGGCTCACGCACGGAGCAGCGTCGAACGCGACGGGCGAACGCGAGAGGTGGTTTATGTCCACGACTCCGAGATGCCAGCGCGGCTGACTCTCTCCCTTCTTCAATTGGACTCCGGCATGGCCGCACTCGGGATCGCCGCGGGGGAACGCTGGAGGCTTATCCAGAAGACGGCGCTGGACTGCATCCCAAATCTCAGGCGTCGCGCCTTGCTGACCCTGCGGGATCTTGGGACGCCCGCGAACACGTCCGAACTGGCGGAGCGGCTTGACCACCCGACAAGCACGGTGCGGCTCGCACTTGAAGACCTGACGGCACACCGAGTTTTGCGCCGTATCAAGACCGGGCAGGGCTCCGCTGACCTTTGGGAACTGAGCCCGGCAACCGCAGGGCGTTTTTCCACGGTTGGAACCGTCTACGAAAAGTCAGGTGAGCTATGAAGCGCCGAACCGTCTACGCAATGTCAGTAGACATACTCTACTTCTACTCTATCTTAACCATTTTTAACAAAACCCAAAACACTAACAGACATTGCGTAGAAGGTTCCCTGGGGGTGGCGGTATGACGTTCCCGGGCGGCAAGTATCGCGGTTGGCTGATCGAGGAAGTACCCTCCTCCTACCTGGTGTTCTCGCTGGAAAACGACTACTGGAAACCCTATCAGCGTGCGATCCGCGCGGAACTGACTTTTCGACTCGGGTTCCACAGCGCGGCAAGCGCGCCACCGACACACCCGCAAGTCCCGAGGGAACTGCATGAGACAGCGCAGGCAATGATTGAAGTCGGATTCAGGGCTTTGGCGATGAAATGCCACCCCGATCAAGGTGGTGATGGAACGTCCATGAGGCGCTTGATAGAGGCGCGCATGGCGCTTCGGGGGGTGCTAGAGCGATGATCCGTCAGGATTCCATCAGGCGCGCGCGATCAAGAAATGTCCGCGGCGCGACGGCGGCCTTCGACAAGTCGAATTTGGAGGCCGCGCGGCTGATCCTGGCCGATCCCGGCAAGTACGGCGGCGAGGCCCGAGTTTGGAGTGACCGGAAGGAGGTCTGAACATGATCGGACAGCAAATTGAGACTTGTGCCACTTTGCCTAACCGGCGTGGGTTGTCGGCGCGGACCAAGGGATTGATCGACTACGCCTGCAAGGTGCTGGCAGAGTCACACCCGCAGACGCTTCGACAACTGCACTACGCGATCTTCTCAAGGTCGGAGATCGAGTATGAGAACAACGAGGCCAGCTACAAGCGGTTGTCCCGGGCCACGACGAAGGCGCGGCGGCTCCATCGGGCCTGGGAGTTGCGGGCCGACGATTCACCGTGCCCTGACAACTGCATCCCACAGGGCTGGCTGGTGGACGAGACGCGGGTGTCCCATTCGGTGAGCGTCTGGCGGGATCCTGCTGAGTTCATCGACACGGTCAAGGGAGCGTACCGCAGGGACAATTGGGCGGACCAGCCGAACCATGTTGAGCTCTGGTGCGAAAAGGGCACGGTGGTCGGCGCTCTCCACCCATTGGCCAAAGAACTTGGCGTCACCCTGCGCGTGTGCAAGGGCTTCGCCAGTGTCGGGCTGGAGACCAAGGTGGGAGAGTACTTCGAGGTGGTCGACAAGCCGATCACAGTGCTCTACCTCGGGGATCACGACGCCAGCGGAGTGCTGATCGAGTCGGACATCCACCACCGGGTAGAGACGGCCAGCGGCGTCAGATTCCGCATGATCCGACTTGCCATCCACCCGAGTGACATCACACGGTTCAACCTGCCTCCGCAGAAGATCAAGGACACCGACACCCGCGCCCATTCCTTCCGGGCCAGGTTTGGCGCAGACGCGGCGACGGTCGAACTGGATGCGTTGCCGGCCGACGAACTGCGGCGACGAGTGAGGGATGCTGTCACCGGCCTGCTGGACCTGGAGGCGTGGAATAGAGCCATCAGGGTGCAGGCGGTGGAGTTCAACTGCATCGCGCAGTTCGCGGAGAGGATGCGGAACCTTCCCGAGCTTTCAGCAGGGCCGGCGCGCGGTGAGTGATGCGGTGGGGAGGGTGGGCCACACGGAGTCGCCCCGGAGGCCGGCGGCGCCACACGGCTCAACAGGGCGCCAATGGTGGCCAAACGTCGCGCCAGACGCAGTCCGGGCTGGGCC
>CAZLDN010000140.1:0-13006 GCA_964558355.1 uncultured Candidatus Solibacter sp. | reverse complement strand
CCTCCCCACTGTCCGCCTCCGCGGCACTTCCCCATTCAGCGATGCTAGACTAACCATCGAAGTGGCGACCACAAATCAAGAAGTCCTCGATCTGTTCCAGTCCACCGGCGCTTACCTCCAAGGCCATTTCCGCCTCACCAGCGGTCTCCACAGCCCCGCTTACCTCCAGTGCGCCCTCGTCCTGGCCCACCCCGTCCATGCCGAATCTCTCGGCCAGGCCCTCGCCGCCGCCCTCTCGGCCATCGCGCCCGAATCCCCCACCATCGTCGTCTCCCCCGCCATGGGCGGGCTGATCATCGGACACGAGGTCGCCCGCGCACTCGCCGTCCGCCACATCTTCACCGAGCGCGACCCCGAACGCCGCATGTCGCTCCGCCGCGGCTTTTCCATCTCTCCCGCCGACCGCGCCGTCGTCGTCGAAGACGTCATCACCACCGGCGGCAGCACTGCGGAAGTCGTCTCTCTCCTTGAATCCCTGGGCGCGCGCGTCCTCGCTGCCGGATCCATCATCGACCGCAGCGGCGGCAAAGCGGAAGTCGGCGTCCCAAGAGTCGCACTGGCTACTCTCGCAGTCCAGACCTGGGACCCGCCGGCCTGCCCGCTCTGCGCCCAGGGCATCGAAGTCGTCAAACCAGGTTCCAGGCCCGCCTGACCCTCCATGCGGCGCATCCGCATCATCGTCGCCTATGACGGTACCCGCTACCACGGCTGGCAGGTCCAACCCGGCCTTGCGACCATTCAGAGCGAACTCGAACGCGTCGTCTCGGAGATCGACAGCCGCCCCGTGCAGGTCGCCGGTTCCGGCCGCACCGATGCCGGCGTACACGCCCTCGGCCAGGTGGCCGCATTCGATCTCGTCAATCCCCTGCCCGCGCTCAATCTCAAGCGCGCCATGAACCGCATCCTGCCCGCCGACATCCGTATCCTCGACGCCGCTGACGCCGCGCCTGATTTCCACCCGCGCTTCCAGGCCCGTTCGAAGACCTACGAGTACCGCATCTGGCGCGGCGAAGTCTGCCCGCCCATGCGCCGCCTCTACTGCTTCCATTTCCCTTACCCCCTCGACGAAGCCGCCATGGCCGCCGCCGCCCCCCTCCTCGAAGGCGACCACGACTTTTCCGCCTTCGCCGCGTCTGACGAGAAAGATGAACTCGGCCGCTCCAAGGTCCGGACGATCTTTTCGTCGCAGCTCTTCCGTGAAGGCGACGAACTCGTCTACCGTGTCCGCGGCAGCGGCTTCCTCAAACACATGGTCCGCATCATCGCCGGTACGCTCAAGGAAGCCGGCAAGGGCAACCTCGACCCCGCCGCCCTCTGCGCCCGGCTCGAACCGGGCTACCCTGGCAAGGCCGGCCCCGCCGCCCCGGCCCGCGGCCTGTGCCTGTTGTCGGTGGAGTACTGAGACGCCCCGCATGTTAGCCTGAAGGAACAAGCGCCCGTACACATAAGGAAATGTCAGAAAAGACCGTCACCCAGTTCCCCCCGCTCCCGCCCTTCAAGCAGTGGCTCCTCCCGGTCGTCGTCGCCTGGTTGGTGCCCGGCGGCGGCCACTTCATGCTCAAGCGCCATTACCGCGGCGCAATCCTGTCGGGCAGCGTGCTGCTGACCTTCGTCCTCGGACTCCTCATGCGCGGCTACATGTTCGAGCCGATGACCGGCGACCTGCTGACCACCCTCATCTACTCCGGCGGTTTCATCGCCGACATGTCCGCGGGCGTCTTCTATTTCATGGCCAAATGGTTCGGCTACGCCGCCCCCGACATCGCCGGCCACACCGTCGATTACGGGACCAAGTTCCTGGTCGCCGCCGGGTTGTTCAACATCCTGGCCATGGTGGACGTTTTCGAGATCGCCTCGGGACGCAAGCAGTAAAGGGAGAGCGCACAACCCCATGCCAAAGATGAATCTGACGCACTTCGAAGCCACACTCTTATTCGCCCTGTTCGCCTCCGCCGTCCTTGGAATCGTCTCCAAACCGACCGACAGGGAACGCCTCCGCTACGGCCTGCGCTCGTTCGGCTACTTCGCCGCCACTGTCTTCGGCCTCGGCTGGCTGATGTACCTCGGCCACCGCTAGACGCCCCGTCTCAAACGTTCGCTCAATAACCGCCCCAGTAGGGCGGACGCCCCGATCGGGTCGAGTGACCGGGATTGCGCCCCGTCACCCTCCCACACCACCGGACATGCGGTTTTCCGCATCCGGCGGTTGAACCCAGCCGCCTCAATGCGCGGCGAGATCCAATGGAAAGAGAAAGCCGTACCGCCGTGGGACGGATTTGCTGAGCGCCACGTGTAATTCCGGTTGGGCGGCCACCCGCCAAGCGCCACGACGACTCGTCGCGACACCCAGTGCCGGGCTCCTAAGCCCCAACCGACACTGGCGCAGGCCCTCGGCCTGCCGCCTCGACAGTCGTGTCGAGGCGCTTGCGTTCACTTGCGCTCGACCACAAGTACCCCTCCGGGCGTCCCACCAGCCCCGCGGTTATGGGATTGGTCTCGATATATTCGACGATGCGCACGTGATCTCGCTCGTCGCGCACCCAATGGTCGCGGGATTCCGCCTGCCAAAACGGCTACCCATCAAGGCCCAGGATGCGTTTCGCTTCGCGGGCGGTGAATCCCTCCATCGATTGCAGTATACGGCTTGGATTGATCTTTGAGAGCATGGCGTTGACATGATTTGCCATGACTACGATCGCCCCTCTTTGCCGCCCCGGCGGCCGGATTGAGACAATACAAAGGTGAATCACGTTCTCGTCACCGGCCCGGCCCAAAGCTCACAACCATCCCCGGTCGCCGTCGCCATCGTACGCTCTCTCAACCTCCACGGCTTTCGCGTCGCCCCACTCTACCTGGGGTCCCCGGCCTCCCAAAGATTCTCCTGCCCCGAAGGCGGCACGGTTTCCCGCCACGCCGCGGTTCTCTCCGAAGCCTGCGGCCTGCTTCCCCAAGCCCGCTTCGAGGGCAGCGGCGCGGACGACTTCGGACAGGAATTCGACTGGCTCGTCATTGACGCCCCCGCCGGGCTGCCCACCGCCCTGGATCATTGCCGCGAACTCAGAATCGAACCCCGCGGCGACGGCTGGATGGTGACGTCCGGCACGGAAACGCTCCATCTGCCGCCCCCGCCCGATGTGCAACTGGAGCCGTGGATTTCGCCCGAAGTCGAAGCCCTGCCCGAGTACCGTCCCGGCTATCCCCGAATCGGCGTACTGTCCTGCCCGCACATTACCAATTTCGACGACTTCCTCCAGGTTCCCGGCGCCGAGTGGATCGCTTTCCCCCTACCCGGCAAACTCGACGTCATCCTCCTTCCAACCTCCTCCGGCCAGGCCTCCGACACCGAATGGCTCGGGCTGCAAGGCCTGGACAACTGGCTCACTCTGCAGAAGGCCATGGGCTGCCGCATCGTTTCGACCGGCTTCCCCTTCCTCGGCGTACAGCCATCTCTCGCCCCAGGCGATCTGCGGGACCCCAACAAGCTCTCACTCGCCATCGGTGCCCGCGTTGCCGCCCCCCTACCCTCGGATGAGGACATCAACCGGTTCGCCACCTGGTGGGAAACAGCCTTCGGCGCCCACCCCGAACAACTGGCCCCCTGAAGCCGTGCGCCGCATTGTCTCATATCTAGTCCTTTTTCAGCTACATAGCAGAAGACTGGTGACATGGCGCTCGATCTTTGCCATGCTATCGATAACCTCCCCCGGCTGTTGTGCGTGGTCTGCCAATGTCGCTCCTTGCCCCCATTGCCCGTGCCGAAAATAGTCCAAAAGTTCTTTTCCCGTTAGATCAAGCAGTTACACACAACGTATCGATTCAGGTATTGACCAACTACAACATCTTGGGGTACTGTTACCAGTGCCCCCAGAATTCTCTCAGCCGTTTGAGAATCGGAGCGGGGGTGCCGGGCTGTTCGGCAATCAGGAACATAATTAGGGAGGAGCTACCCCCATGGGTCAATTGAGCATCGACGCCACGGCACGTTTCAGCCATGTCCGCCGCAACCTTAAGAAAGAGGAGCGGACGGGGTTGTCCTTCCCCCGCTACTTCACCGCCCGCCTCGAGCAGGGCCGCACACCCTACGACGAGGTGACCTGGGAGCAGCGCACCGCTTCCATCACCAACGACAAAGGCGTGGTGATCTTCGAACAGCGCGACATCGACATCCCGGCCGACTGGTCGCAGACCGCCACCAACATCGTCTCTTCGAAGTACTTCCATGGGCGCATGGGCTCGCCAGACCGTGAGCGCTCCGTCGCCCAACTGGTGCATCGCGTCGTCGACAGCATTGCCGAGTGGGGCTTCGAAGGCCGCTATTTCCGTTCGCGCGAGGACGCCGAGAGCTTCCGCGACGAATTGGCCCACCTGATGCTCACCCAGAAGGCCTGTTTCAATTCGCCGGTCTGGTTCAACGTCGGCGTGAAGGAAGAGAACCGCGGCTACGGCTGGTATTACGACGAAGAGTCGGATTCGACCAAGAAGCTCGACAAAACCGTCCACAAGCCCCAGTGCTCGGCCTGCTTCATCAACTCCGTCCAGGACTCGCTTGAATCCATCCTCGACCTGGCCAAGACCGAGGGCATGTTGTTCAAGTGGGGTTCGGGCACGGGCACGAATCTGTCGAACCTGCGGGAAGAGAACGCCCTGCTGTGGGGCGGCGGCCGCGCCTCGGGTCCGCTGTCGTTCATGAAGGGTTTCGACGCCTTCGCCGGCGTCATCAAGAGCGGCGGCAAGACGCGACGCGCCGCCAAGATGGTCATCCTCAATGCCGACCACCCCGATGTCGAACAGTTCATCTGGTGCAAGGCCAAGGAAGAGCGCAAGGCCCATGTCCTGATCGACAACGGCTACGACTCGTCGCTCGACGGCGAAGCCTATGCGTCGATCTTTTTCCAGAACGCCAACAACAGCGTCCGCGCCGCGGACGAGTTCATGCAGGCCGTCGTCGACGACGCCGACTGGTCCACCAAGTCCATCGTCGACCAGCGGCCCGTGAAAAAGTACCGCGCCCGCGACCTGATGCGCTCGATCGCCGAAGCCACCTGGCAATGCGGCGACCCCGGCATGCAGTTCGACACCACCGTCAACAGGTGGCATACCTCGAAGGGCACGGCCCGCATCAATGCGTCCAACCCCTGCTCCGAGTACATGTTCCTGGACGACTCGGCCTGCAACCTGGCATCGCTCAACCTGATGAGGTTCCTGCGCACCGACGGCAGTTTCGACGTCGAGGCCTTCCGCCACGCCGTCGACACAGTCATCCTGGCCCAGGAGATCCTCGTCGACAGCGCCAGCTACCCCACCGAAAAGATCGCCAGGAACTCGCACGACTTCCGCCCGCTCGGCCTCGGCTTCGCCAACCTCGGCGCGCTGCTGATGTCAATCGGCGTCGCCTATGACTCCGACCACGGCCGCGCCTGGGCCGGAGCCATCACCGCCATCATGTGCGGCCAGGCCTATCTCACCTCCGCCCGCGCCGCCGAATGCACCGGTCCCTGCCCCGGTTACGCGGTCAACGAGGAATCGTTCCTCGACGTCATCCGCATGCACGGCGACCTGGTCAACCGCGTCGATTCGCGCCTGGTTCCCCCGCAGGTCCTCGAAGCCGCCCACCTGGTCTGGCAGCAGGCGCTCGAACTCGGCCGCCGCGCCGGTTACCGCAACGCCCAGACCACCGTCATCGCCCCGACCGGCACCATCGGCTTCATGATGGACTGCGACACCACCGGCGTCGAGCCCGAACTCGCCCTGGTGAAGTACAAGAAACTGGTCGGCGGCGGCGTCATCAAGATCGTCAACAACACCGTCCCGCAAGCCCTGATCCGGCTCGGCTATAAGCCGGATCAGATGGAGGCGATCGTCGCCCATATCGACGCCACCGGGACCATCGAAGGCGCGCCCCACCTCAAGCCCGAACACCTGACCGTGTTCGACTGCTCGTTCCGGCCCCAGAACGGCGTCCGTTCGATCCACTACCTGGGCCACGTCAAGATGATGGCGGCGGTGCAACCGTTCATCTCGGGCGCCATCTCGAAGACCATCAACATGCCCGAGGAGTCCACCGTCGAACAGGTCATGGACGCCTATATCGAAGGCTGGAAGATCGGCTTGAAGGCCATCGCCATCTACCGCGACGGCTCCAAGCGCGTTCAACCTCTCAGCACCAACAACGGCAAGGGAGAGAAGAAGGCCCTGGCGCCGATGGCCGGCCCGGTCCGCATCGAAGAGAAGATCGTCTACCGGCCTGTCCGGCGCAAGTTGTCCGACGAGCGGCAGTCGATCACCCACAAGTTCTCGATCGCCGGCCACGAAGGCTACCTCACGGTCGGGCTGTACGAAGACGGCATGCCCGGCGAACTGTTCATCTCCATGGCCAAGGAGGGTTCGACAATCTCGGGCCTGATGGACTCCTTCGCCACCGCCATCAGCTATGGCTTGCAGTACGGCGTGCCGCTGAAGTTCTTCGTCGACAAGTTCAGCCACGTCCGCTTCGAGCCGTCGGGCTACACGGGTAACGACAAGGTGCCGTACGCCAAGTCGATCATGGATTACATCTTCCGCTGGCTGGCCTACAAATTCCTCGGGCCGGAAGCGGTGGAGAACGAGGCCGGCGAATCGATGCGGCTGCGTCCCACGGCCCCCGAACCGCAGCAGAGATTGCAGTTCGCACCGGCCGCCGGCATGGAGGACTCGCCGATCTGCAGCGAGTGCGGCGGTCTGATGACCCGCAACGGCGCCTGCTACAAGTGCGAAAACTGCGGCGGGACATCGGGCTGTTCCTAATCGGAGTCCCGTTCGAATGCCACTTGAATACGCCGCCCCGCTCGCCTGGACCGCCGTCATTCGGCTGCCCAAGGGTTTCTGATCGGAACATCGCCCAGACCACACTAAGGCGAACGCTGAAGGTGAGATGCCTTAGCCCCCGGCCAAAATTGGCTAAGCCTTGATTTTTCACGGGACGAAGCGGCCTGCCCCCCTGGAGGTTTCCGGGCAATCGGGCGATTACTAATTGGGAGGTCCTCCGTGGAGCCTTTGATGAACTTAGTGTTGGTCCTGGTCGGGTTGGCTGGCGGCGCGGTCCTGGCCAGCTTCCTGCTCAAGGGCCAGTCGAGGCCAAACCTGGCTGAATCCGACGCGGACTTTGTCGCCCTGAGAGGCAAGCTCCAGGAGCGGGACGCCACGATCACGGAATTGCGCCAGGTCTTGGAGGTCGAGCGCCAGACGGCGTCGCGTCTCCAGCAGCAGGTGCTCGACACGATGACGGCGCGGGTGACGGCCGAAGAGCGCGCATCGCTCGCAACGCGGCTGGAGTCCCAGTTAGCCGACAAGGAGAGGGCGCTGGCGCAGTCGCAGGAGGAGATGTCCAACCTCAAGGTCCGGCTGGCCAGCCTGATGACGCGACTCGATGAAGCCGAGAAGTCGCAGGCCGATAAACTCAAGACTCTTGAAGCAGCCCAGACCAGGTTAAGCGAGTCGTTCCGCGCGACCGCCGCCGAGGCATTGGCGGCCAACAACCAAAACTTCCTTGACCTGGCCATCACGGCCCTGCAAACAGCCCAGGTTTCCGGCGATGGCGATGTCGAACTGCGCAAGCAGGCGCTGGGTCAACTTGTTCAGCCGCTGAAGGAATCGCTTGAAAAAGTGGACCAGCGGATACTTGACCTCGAGAAGGAGCGGGCTTCGGCCTACGCCGGATTGTCGGAGCAGGTCAAGAACCTGGCAGAGACCCACACGCGGCTCCAGTCCGAGACATCGAACCTGGTGCGGGCGCTGCGGGCGCCGGACGTACGCGGGCGGTGGGGCGAGATGCAGTTGAAGCGCGTCGTCGAAATGGCTGGCATGATCGAGTACTGCGACTTCGTGCAGCAGGAATCGATTGAGGGCGAAAACGGCAAGCTGAGGCCGGATCTGATCGTGCGGCTGCCAAACAACAGGCAGGTTGTGGTGGACGCCAAGGTGAGTCTGCGGGCGTACCTGGTTTCGCTCGATTTGAACAACGAGGAGGCGCGCAAGGCCAAGGTGGCCGAACACGCCCAGCAGATCCGCGCCCACCTGGCGCGGCTCGGGTCCAAGGCGTATTGGGATCAGCTTTCGACCACGCCCGACTTCGTGGTTGCGTTCCTGCCCGGCGAGGTCTTCTTCTCGGCGGCGCTCGAAGCCGATCCGGAACTGATCGAATACGGGGTGGAGAACCGCGTCCTGTTGGCAACGCCCACCACGCTCATCGCCCTGCTAAAGGCCGTGGCGTACGGCTGGCGCCAGGAGAACATCGCACGCAACGCCCAGGAGATCAGCGACCTCGGCAAGCAGCTTTACGACCGGATTGCCAATCTGGCGACCTACTTCGACGAGTTGCGGCGTTCGCTTGAGCGGTCGGTTGGGGCCTACAACCGGGCCGCGGGGAATCTGGAATCGCGTGTCCTGGTTTCGGCCAGGAGGTTTAAGGAACTTTCGGCAGCCGCAGGGGACGACATTCCGGTGTGCGAACCGGTCGATCTGATGCCGCGGGCGGCACTTGGCTTGAACGGCCATGCGGCTGGGGAAGCGGAGCAGGAGCTGGAGGCAGGCTCGGAAGTCACAGAAAAGGCAGAGGAAAACGGGGCGCTTGGGACGCTGGCTTCGGCCGTGGCGGACTAAGGCCAAACGAACCACCACCGGGGGGTGGTGGGCCATCCAATACCATCCAATAAGCGCCCAGCCAATACAAGATCAGCCAATTCGTGATACGATTGGTTGAGCGACGTGTTTAGCCTGCCACAGTTCGACGAGCGGGGAAGCGAACCGATCTACCGCCAACTGTTCGAGCACATCCGCGGGGAGATTGTGTCCGGGCGCCTGGCGCGGGGCAGCCGGATCCCACCGACGCGCGACCTGGCAACGCAGTTGGGGCTGAACCGGACGACGGTGGCGTCGGCCTACGAGCTACTGGAAAAAGAGGGGCTGATCCGGGGGCACGTCGGACGGGGGAGCTTTGTCGCCGGCGCTGGGGGGGGCAGCGCGGACGGATTCTGGCGGTCGCGCATCGCCTCGGAATGGCTGACCGAGGGATCGCTGCCGCCGATGCCTGAGGACTGCGTCAATTTCACGTCGGCGCGTCCGGCGGGGGACCTGTTTCCCCTGGCCGAATTCCGCGAGATCTGCGCCCAGGTGATCGGTTCAAACGAGGCGGAACGGATCCTTCAACTCGGCTCGCCATACGGCTACGCGCCTTTGAGGCGGCGGCTTCTGGAAGAGGCGGTGGAGCGGGGCGAGGCCAAGGCGGGCGACGAGGTGATGGTGACCAACGGCTGCCAGCAGGGGCTGGATCTGCTGCAGCGGGTGCTGAGCGGGCCGGGCGACGCGGTGGCGGTGGAGGATCCGATTTACCCCGGATTGAAGAGCGTCTTCCAACAGGCGGGGGTGCGTGTGCTGGGGGTCAGGGTGACGCCGGAGGGCATGGATGTGGATGCCTTCGAGTCACTGGCGAAGAGGGAGAAGTTGCGGCTGGTTGCGGTGACGCCGAACTTCCAGAATCCGACGGGAACGACGATGCCGGCCGGAGCGCGGAGGCGTTTGCTGGAAGTGGCGCGGGACGCCAGCGTTCCGGTGCTGGAAAACGACGTCCATGGGGCATTGCGGTACGAGGGAGAGGCGGAGCCGTCGCTGAAGTCGATGGATGAGGCGGGGATCGTGGTCCGGCTGAACAGTTTTTCGAAGATCGCTTTCCCCGGTCTGCGCGTGGGGTGGGTGACAGGGAAGCGCGAATTGATCGCCGCGATGGCAGCGCGGAAGCAGGTCACCGATCTGCATAGCGACCAGTTGTCGCAGGCTGTCCTGCTGCGATTCGCCGAATCGGGCCGGTTGGCGGCGCATGTGGGCCGGATGGTGGATGCCGGGCGGAGGCGGCTTTCGGCGGCGATGGGTGCATGCCGGACGTGGTTGCCCGAGGGGACGCGGTTCACGCAGCCGAAGGGCGGGATGAATTTGTGGGTGAGCCTGCCGGAACCGCTGGACGCGTCGGCGCTGCTCGAACGCGCATTTGCCGCCGGGGTGGCCTATCTGCCGGCGAGGTATTTCGCCATCTCCGGGGCCGAACCGGGCGGACTGAGATTGAGCTTTGCGCACCTCTCCGAGGATCGGATCGAGGAGGGGGTGGCGCGGTTGGGAATCGTATTAGAGGACGAACTGGCGAGGGCGCGCGCGGTTTGGCGCGAGGACCCGTCGCCAGCGATCGTCTGAGGCCAGGTCCCGGAAGTGCGGAGAAAAAGGCAGTGCCTTCGGAACGGGACCGGAGAGCCCTGAGTTTGCCGCGCGCGAAGGCTCACGCGCCGGGATGGCGCAGGATTTGGCGCTCCAGCGGAGCCGGACCGGGGGTCCGGCGCGGACGAGGGCGTCCGCCCTCCGATCGACGAGGGCGTCCGCCCTACGATGGTTGTTGAGCTTTGGAGACAGGACAGTAGCGAAACAGAGAAGGAGGCAAAGAGATGCCCTATTTGGATGACGATTTTAGAGTCAAGGTTGGATTGGCCGAGATGTTGAAGGGCGGGGTCATCATGGATGTGACCGACGCCAAACAGGCCGAGATCGCCGAGAAAGCCGGCGCCTGCGCCGTGATGGCGCTGGAGCGCGTACCGTCGGACATCCGCAAGGAAGGTGGCGTGGCGCGGATGGCGATCATCTCGAAGATGAAGGAGATCATGAAGACGGTCTCGATCCCGGTGATGGCCAAGTGCCGCATCGGACACTTCGCCGAGGCGCGGGTGCTGGAAGCGCTGGAGGTCGATTTCATCGACGAAAGCGAAGTGCTGACGCCGGCCGACGAGGAGTTTCACATCTGGAAGCGCGACTACAAAGTTCCCTTCGTCTGCGGCTGCCGCAATCTGGGCGAAGCGCTGCGGCGGATCGCCGAAGGCGCGGCGATGATCCGCACCAAGGGCGAGGCCGGTTCGGGCAACATCGTCGAGGCTGTTCGCCACATGCGGACGGTGGTGCGCGAGATGAAGCAGGTCCAAGTTCTTGGCCAGGAAGAACTGGTCGCCGAGGCAAAGAAGCTTCAGGCGCCGCTGGAACTGGTTGAATACGTCCACCAGCACGGCAAGTTGCCGGTACCGAATTTCTCGGCCGGTGGCATTGCCACGCCCGCTGACGCGTCGCTCTGCCGCCTGCTGGGGGCTGAGGCCGTGTTTGTCGGTTCGGGCATCTTTAAGAGCTCCGATCCAGAGACGCGCGCCAAGGCGATCGTCAAAGCCTGCACACATTACAACGACCCGAAGGCCGTGCTCGAAGCCAGCGAAGAGCTTGGCGAGGCCATGCCGGGTCTGGACATCCGCCAGATCCCGGAGAGCGAACTGTTGCAGACGCGAGGCTGGTAGGACGGTGAGAATCGGCGTTCTCGCCCTTCAGGGCGACTTCGAGGCGCACGCTGCGGCGATCAAGCGGGCGTGCGCCGGATGCAAGGTGACCGAGGTCCGGGTGGCCAGGGACCTGGACGGGCTGGACGGGTTGGTGATCCCCGGAGGCGAAAGCACGACGATGCTGAAGCTGATGGAGTATTACAGCCTGTTCGACCCGTTGAAGGAATTTGGACAGAGGAAGCCGGTGTTCGGCACGTGCGCCGGTTCGATTCTGATGGCGACGGAAGTGCTGAATCCGCCGCAGCGGTCGCTGGATTTGTTGGACATGGCAGTGGAACGCAACGCGTACGGGAGGCAGTTGGACAGCCGGGTGGCGCGTCTGACGGGGCATGGGTTGGGCGGCGATGCCGAGTTGGAGGCGGTGTTTATCCGGGCACCGATCATCCGGCGGGTGGGCGAAGGCGGGCGGGTGTTGGCGAGTCTGAATGGTGATCCGGTGCTGGTGGAGTTTGGACGTCATCTGACGGCGACGTTTCATCCCGAGCTTTCCGATGATGCGCGGGTACACCGGCTGTTTGTGGAGAAGGTGCGGTCGTGAGAAAACTACGCGTCCTGTTCGTTTGTATCGGCAACGCCTGCCGCAGCCAGATGGCGGAGGGGTTTGCGCGCGCCTACGGGGGAGACGTGTTGGAGGCGCTGAGCGCGGGCGTTTCGCCGTACTCGCATGTTCCGATTGGGACGAGGGAGACGATGGCCGAGAAGGGCATCGACCTGGAACGTCACTTCCCGAAACACATCAACGAAATGGCGGAGGAGGACATCGACCTGGTGATCAACCTGTCGGGCACTCCGCTGCCGATCAGCGTGCGGTACATGCGGGACTGGGTGGTGCAGGACCCGTTTGGCGGCGGGGAAGCGGAGTATAGGGCGGCGCGGGACCAGATCGAACAGAGGGTGATGGATCTGGTGCTGGAAGTCCGGCAATTGAAGGAAGACTGGCAGGGGCTGGGCGCGGGCAAGGGGCGATGAGCGAGCGTTGACAGTGGGGCTGGGATTGGCGAAGATAGAAGTGTTCGACCCACCCATCGTGCGGATGTGGCGGAATTGGCAGACGCGCTGGTTTCAGGTACCAGTGATCGCAAGGTCGTGAAGGTTCAAGTCCTTTCATCCGCACCACAAACAAAATAAAGTACTTATTCCTATGGACAGGCCACCCGAAGTCAGGATGGCCTCAACTGTTTATAGCCGATTTATGGCCTTGCAGGCTCCATTCAAGCGACCAAGAGGCCATGATTTGAAGTGCTCTTGGATGTTCCGCAAGGGTCCAGAGCCGCAAGAAATCCCCCTAGGAGCCCGTCCGAGTATTCAAAAATCGTCTTCGCCGAGCACAAGCTGTTGTAGTTTCAGTCGATTTCAACCACAACATATGGCCAGCAAAATGATTTCTCGGACACACTCCCAGACAGCCCAAAACGTTTGAATGCTCACCAGCCAGCACAGATCCCATGCGCCATGGGAGCGGGGATGGTCTTGCCACCGTCGCCTAAGTAGTACGACACTGAAGGTCTGTGATTGGGTCAGAGTCTGGTAGTTGCGTCAGGGTGACGGCTTGATGCTGCCGTGATCGGCGACAATTAGAACTTCCGGCCGGCGACAATTAGAATTCCCTACTG
>CAZLDN010000139.1:5939-13038 GCA_964558355.1 uncultured Candidatus Solibacter sp. | reverse complement strand
GCGAAGTCGGCAAGATCAACGCCAAGGGCAAGCAGACCGAGCAGCAGCGCCTGAACGTCCAGCGCGTCCAGGCGATCGTGGACGCCTCCAAGATTCGCGCCGATGTGCAGGTAGTCGCCACCCCGTCCGATCTCCCTGTGGAGGCGCCTGCGGACGCCCGTGGCCTGTACTACAACGGGGCGATCTACGTGGTCGCCAGCAACAACCGCACGGCAGCCGACGTCCACCGCACGATCGCGCACGAAGCCATCGGACACCACGGCCTGCGCGCGATGCTTGGGCGCGACGGCTGGAAGCAGATGATGAACCAGATCCAGTTCGCCATCAAGGCAGGCAACAAGGAGCTGAAGTCGATCAGCGACTACATCCGCCGTACCTACGTGGACGAGGACGGCAACTTCAACCTGACGCCAGGCCAGGAGGCCGACGAGATCGCGGCCAAATCGGTCGAGGATGGCGTGGACCCGGTGACGGGCGAGTTCCGGCCAGGCTTCGGCTTCCTGAAGTCGGTGTTCGCTCGGGTCGCCAGGTTCCTGCGGGATATGGGGATTCCCATAACGTTCACGAACATGGAACTGCAGGGCATGTTGATTGAGGCCCAGCGCGGCCTGCGGCGCGGCAATGATGAAATCGCGGTGGCGGCGCGCAGTGCTGACGAGATCGCGCCAGGCGCCGAGTTCTGGCGCAAAATCAAGGACGGTGAATCGTTCACGAAACAGGAGCTGACCGATGCGTATTCGATTGGAAGAGCTGGGACCACGCGGACCCTGTCCGGCTTGGGTGGAGAGCAATCTTTCGGGCCGGCGCGAGCTGCTGAAGTGGCTGCCAAATGGTCCGAGGCGATTGCAGGTTTTGACGGATATTCAACGTCTGGAAGGGATGCTGGGGACGGCGCATTCTTTGTGGACGTTGTTCCCGATGAACTCGCAGAAACTACTGACGGCGCAATAGTCTCGTTTCGGTTCACCTCCATTGGCGATGGAGCGTACCAGGCGGACGTACTTGACCCGGCGCCAGAGAGTTCGGCGTTTGCCGCCCTGCAGAAGAATGGCCGCATCGAGAACACCGGGCAAAATGATCCGAACGGTAGACCATACTACCGTGTGAAACTGGACAACCCGAAAACAGAGGCCAGGGCGTTGATGCAGGAGGCGGTTCGTCGCCTGGCGCTGCATATTGGCAAGACGCCAACAGTATTTGAGGAACAGCGGGATACCGGCGCAACTGCCGGCAAGGGCATTACACGCACCCGCTCGCATGGATTCATCGAGCGCCACTTCGCCCGCAAAGGCGACCAGACCGACAGCCCGGCCTTCAAGAAGTGGTTCGGCAATAGCGCCGTTGTCGACAAGGACGGGCGGCCGCTGGTGGTTTATCACGGTACCGAAAAGGCTGGGTTCGCATCCTTCGACCCAGACATGCAGAACAGTTCCAGCCGCACCGGTGCGGCCGGCTTCTACTTCACGAACCACAAACTCGGGGCCGAAACCTATTCCGGCACGCGCAAGGCTGCGGAAATAGACCCCGAGATGTTCGACGAAGAAGGTGGCACGCCAGGCAACTACGCCGTCTATTTGAGCATCAAGAACCCGCTGGTGATTGACATGGAGGGGCGAGGCTGGAACGAAAGCCCGCCCGACGGAAGCGGCTTCGAGGACCACGAAGGCGTCAATGAATTGGCTGAATATGCCAGCGACACGGATCACGACGGCCTGATCGTCAAGAATGTGAATGACGAAGGTCGGCACGGTCAGGGGTACGGATGGGGTGACACCACCTATGTCGCTTTCCAGCCCACCCAGATCAAGTCCGCGACCGGCAACCAAGGAACCTTCGACCCTGACAACGCAGACATCCGCTTCGCACGGTCGGCTGTGACGGGGCAACCGCTGCCACAAACATGGCAGGGGCCGGATGCAAGCAAGCTCGATGATTTCTTGTATTCCATGCAGGACAAATACATCGATACCAAGCGCGTCGTGACCGCAGTGCGCCAGGCCATCGGCGGCATTGCCGACAACCTGGACCCGTACCTGCAGGAAGAGCTTTACCACGGCCGCGCAGCCATGGCCACCAAGGAGTTTTTGGAGAATGGCATCCGCCCGCTGCTAACTGACATGCAGGCCCGAGGCATCGAAATGTCAGATTTCGAGGAATACCTGCACAACCGCCACGCAGAGCGCCGCAACGTGCAAGTAGCCAAGGTGAACCCTGGCATGCAGGATGGCGGCTCCGGCATCAAGACGGCCGACGCACGCGCCTACCTGTCCGGTTTGCCGGCCGCCAAGCGTGCCGCGTACCAGGCGCTGGCCCGGCGGGTAGACGCGATCAACCGAGACACCCGGGCCCTGCTGGTATCGAGCGGCCTGGAGAAGCAAACCACCATCGACGCATGGGATGCAGCCTACGGGGATGAGTACGTGCCCCTGATGCGCGAAGAGATGGACCACGGCGCCACGGGCATCGGGCAAGGGTTCAGTGTTCGTGGCAGCTCAAGCAAGCGCGCGATGGGCTCGAACAAGCCGGTTGCCAATATCCTGGCCAACATCGCCCTGCAACGCGAGAAGGCCATCACCCGGGCCGAGAAGCGCCGCATCGGCGAGGCCCTGTACGGTATGGTGCTGTCGGCGCCGAACCCCGACTTCTGGTTAGCGGTGGACCCGGCGCTGCAGCAACGTCCGTCGCAGATCACCGCTACCGCGATACAGCTTATCAGCATGGGACTGAACCCGGCCGACGCGCAGAGCATCGCCGCAGAGCCGACCCAGCGGTACATCGACCCCAGGACCGGGCAGGTCGCCGAGCGCATCAACCCGGCATTGCGCAGTGCAGACAACGTGCTGGCGGTTCGGGTGGACGGCGAGGACAAGTACGTGTTCTTCAACGCGCAAGACCAACGGGCGATGCGCATGGCCACGGCGCTGAAGAACCTGGACGCCGACCAACTGGGCACGGTGATGGGATCGGTTGCCAAGGTGACCCGGTACTTTTCTGCCGTAAATACTCAGTACAACCCGATCTTCGGCGTCGTCAACCTGACACGCGATGTCCAGACAGCGCTGCTGAACCTGCAGTCGACACCGCTCAAGGGCAAGCAGGCCGAGGTCATGAAGCATGTCGGGTCGGCGCTTCGCGGGATCTACATCGACCTGCGCGAACACCGCGCCGGCAGGCAGCCGACGTCGATATGGGCCGGGCTGTTTGAAGAATTTCAGCGCGAGGGCGGCGCCACCGGTTTCCGGGACATGTACGCCAACGCAGAGGAACGCAAGGACGCGATCGTGAGCGAACTCAAGGCGATCAAAGCAGGCACGGCGATGAAGGTCGGGCGCGGCATCATGGGGTGGCTCTCCGACTACAACGAATCCATGGAGAACGCTGTTCGGCTGTCCGCATACAAGGTGGCCAAGGAACATGGAATGTCGAACCAACAAGCGGCGAGCCTGGCAAAGAACCTTACTGTCAACTTCAACCGTGGCGGCCAGGTGAAGCTGCAGGCCGGCGCCCTTTACGCCTTCTTCAACGCTGCGACCCAGGGTAGCGCGCGCATGGCGCAGACCCTGTTCGAGTCGGGCAAGTTCGGCAAACTCTCCGCCACCGGCAAACACATCATCCAGGGCGGTCTACTGCTGGGCTCGATGCAGGCCCTACTGCTGGCCGGCGCTGGCTTCGACGACGAGGAACCGCCGGACTTCGTGCGCGAACGCAGCTTGGTAATCCCGATCGGCGGCGACAAGTACGTATCCATCCCGATGCCGCTGGGCTTTCACGTCATCCCGAACATGGCACGAATCCCGACCGAGTGGGCACTTGGTGGATTCAAGAACACGCCAAAGCGCATCGGGCAGATGATCGGCCTGTTCGCCGACGCCTTCAACCCGATCGGATCTGCCGGACTGTCTTTGCAGACGTTGACGCCGACCATCATCGACCCGCTGGCGGCGCTGTCCGAGAACCGCGACTGGACCGGCAAGCCGATCGCCAAGAAGGACTTCAGTTCGATGAAGCCCACCGCTGGCCACACCAGGGCCAAGGACACGGCAACGCCATGGGCCAAGGCAATTGCCTACGGGGTGAACATCGCCACCGGCGGAACCGACTACAAGCCCGGCCTGGCCAGCCCGACGCCGGACCAGATCGACTACCTGATCGGGCAGGCAACCGGCGGTGTCGGCCGCGAGGTCAGCAAGTTGTCCCAGGTGGCGGGGTCCACGCTGTCGGGCGAAGAGTTGCCTCTTTACAAGATCCCGCTGGTCGGCAGGTTTGTCGGGACCACGGCCGGCCAGGCCGCTGAATCGGGGCGCTTCTACGACAACCTGCGCGAGATCGGGGAGCATGACGCCGAGTTGGACGGGCTCAAGAAGGACCGCCGGATGGCCGAGTACAGCGCCTACATGCGCGAGAACCCACAGGCCAGGCTGGCGAAGGTCGCCGATCGAACCTACCGGGAAGTGTCAAAACTCAACCGGGCCAAGCGCGATGCCATCAAGAACGGCGCCGGCGCCGATCGGGTGAAGCTGTTCGACCAGCAAATAACGGCCAAAATGAAAATTTTCAACGAAAGAGTGAAGGCTACCGAAACCCGGGAAACAGCCACACAAGAATGATGGTGGCCGGTATCATGGCGGCGATCATCCACAGCCAGGCCATCTGCATCGTTTCCTTTGGCGTCACCATGACGTAGGCCGCAAACGCGGCAACGCACAGCACGGCCAGGAGTTCCATGGTCAAACTGTCGACGACGCGATGAACCGGAAACCTTCGATACGCCCGATCTCGACTGGCATGAGCATCGCCTTAAACTCTTCGTTGCTGATGTGGTCCGTGCGCAGGGCGTAGCGGGTCGCTGACCGTTCGTATTGCCAGCGCATGCGAGATGACCAGAACTCTCTGCGCAGGCGCTTCAATGGCCTTGGCAGCGCGTGAATGTTTCTCCAGACCGGCAGCACCATCACTGCATTCTATCCACAATTGAAGGAGCCATCATGCACAAGGATCTGAAATGACCACGCGCACACCGGCAGACTGGGCTCGCATCCTGGAGAGTATGGGCGTCAAGCCGCTGATGTTCGCTACCTGGGCGCCAGTGTTCGCCAATACAGTGCGGGCCGACACGTTCTCTGCCGGCGACACCGACTTGCGCGACTTCCTGGCGCAAATCATCCACGAATCGGCAGGCTTGACGCGCATGAAAGAAAGCCTGAACTACAGCACCGATGCGCTGATAGCAAAGTTCGGCCGGCATCGGATCAGCATCGAGGACGCGCACCGGTACGGGCGCAACGAAAGCCACGCAGCCGACCAGCATGCCATTGCCAATTGCATCTATGGCGGCGATTGGGGCCGGGTGAAATTGGGAAACACGCATCCCGGAGACGGTGCAAAATTCATCGGGCGATCGCCCATCCAGATCACCGGCCGGGACAACTACGCGCGGATCGGCGATATCGTCGGGCAAGACCTGACCGTGATGCCTGAACTGCTGGAGCAACCGCACTATGCCCTGGAGGCGACCATTGCATGGTGGGAGTCTCGCATACCCGACTCGATGCTGGGCGACCCGGAGGCGGTAACCCGGCGCGTCAATGGCGGCATCATAGGCCTGGCTGATCGGCTGGACCTGACCGACCGTGCAGGGACGGCATTGGCATGACCTGCCCACTGTGCGGCGGCCAGCACGCCCTGTCCGGTTGCCCGAGGTGGAGGTGCATATGCTCTACAACGTGCATCCGCCAGCGTGCAGGACACGTTTGGCTTTCAGATAGGCGTCGTGGGCGGCCTCTTTCGTATCGAAAACTCCGACATGAATACGCTTCCTGCTGACCGTGACGGCCGCGCGCCATCTGTCGCCACAGGGGGTTACCCCAAGGACGCCGGAACTTGCATTTCTCTTTGTGGGGCCGAGAAAATTTCTTGCATTGTCCGTGCGGCTCACGTCCCGCAAATTGCTGATTCGATTGTCGAACTTGACGCCATTAATGTGGTCGACTTCAAGTGCCGGCCAGCAACCGTGCGTGTAGAGCCAAGCAAGTCGATGCGCTTGATATTTGCGCCCGTCTATAGCGATGTAGATGTACCCGCTGGAGCTAAGTCCGCCGGCTGCACGCCCAATAGTCGCATGCGAACTGGCATAAACCAAACGAGTGAAAACGCCAGTCTCAGGGTCGTAACTCAAAAGTTCGCGCAGACGCTGCGCGGTAAGATCGGTCTTAGCCATGATGCTCCTAGAAAGCTGATTGGTCAGAGGCCGGCCAGTGTTAGCGCACTGCGTCCGGCCTCGCTATTTTAGGCGAGTGCTGTGTATTTGTACATACTAACCGCCGCCATCGCTTTCGCTGCCGGTGGCACTGCCGCCTGGCGAGTGCAGGCGTGGCGGTACGATAGTGCGGAGCTTGAGCGCGTAGAGCATACCCGCGAGGTCGAGAAGATGCGCAGGCAAGCGGCAGGGAATGCGGCGGCGGTGCATGAAAAGGAAAAGGTGGTGATCCGTGAAAAGTTCGTGCCAATCATCCAAGAGGTCGACAAGATCGTTACTCAGGTGGTCTACCGCGATACTGCCTGTTTTCCTCCTGACGGGTTGTCTGTCATCCGCTCCGCTATCGACCGAGCCAACGGAACTGCCGGCGAACCTATCGACGCCTTGCCCGCCAGTCCCGCAGCTCCTTGACGGTCAGTCGGGCACGGTACTCAGGTGGGGCGCGCAGTTGATCGAGCTGTACGCAGAATGTAAGTCCCGGCATGGGTCACTAGTGCGGGCCTGGCCGAAACTATAAGTGTGATTTATGGCGCGGTTATCTGGTGTATTGCGCCGCCTCGAATCGTTCCAGCAAAAAGGCATCCATCGTCGGAGCGTTGTCCTCGGTGAATTCTTCCTCGCACGCCTCACGGATCATCGCGTAAAGCGCCTCGATGTTTCTGGCGTGATCGGGGCCTTGAATAACCTCTTTCGCTATCGTCCGCTTCACAAACCATTTCTCAAATGCGTTCATCGTCTTCCCTTAACAGTTGCATCAGCTCGAACGCTACCCCGCATAGCCCCGATATGGCCCGACTCCGTGAATCGCCCGGTGCAGGGTGTAGCGGGACGCAGGGATGCTTT
>CAZLDN010000139.1:0-5839 GCA_964558355.1 uncultured Candidatus Solibacter sp. | reverse complement strand
GGCCCGACTCCGTGAATCGCCCGGTGCAGGGTGTAGCGGGACGCAGGGATGCTTTCCGCGATGAGCTTGTACGGCACCCTCTGCGCGTACAGCCTGCGTGCCTCGGCGATCTGCGCATGGGATAGCATGGGTTGCGCGCAGTGTAGGCGCTTGCCGCCGTGGCCAGTCATGGCTCATCCAGTGCGCGGATAGCGGCGGCAGCAATAGCCGTCCTCAACGCGTTGAGTGCCGTCTGTGCCGCTCCGTCGGGCGTGTCGTGCGTGCGGCCCTGTTGTCCTTCGGTGTAAGCTGCGTCCCAGTACGCTGCCAGCGCGTCCTCTAGGTCGGGCACTGCGGCAGGGGCGGCGCGTAGCCGTTCGATTTCCAGAATGCACAGCCCAAGCGCAGCAACAGCGCCAGCGGGGGCCATGCCGTGGCTTTCTTCTTGCCACCAGAGCGCGGCTTGTTCCGGCGTGCGCTTGTCAAGGCCGTAGTTAATCTTCCAGCACTCGATCATTTCGGGCGTTACTTCGTTCATGGCTTGTCCCCTGATGCGATCAGCCTTCTAAACGCCGACACCAGCATTACTTTTGAGCCTGGCGGACATTCCCCTGCCGTCAGAGTATGTCGAGCAATCTGCTCATCCGTCAGCGGCACTGCGGCAAGGTCTGCACGCACATACCGCACTTCCTCTGACAACACCGATGTTGCGCACCACGTAATGCCGTCAACGTCAGCGGGGAATACTTCATCTCTATCCCTCGGCTCGTCACTGACTTGCAGCCAGATTTCACGCGGCGCCGTGGCCTGCAGCAGTGTCGACCGCTGCGCGGCTGGATGTGCTGCCAGTGCTGCGCGCAACTTGTCCATGAGCGTCAGGACGCGCTTGGGCGGGTCGAATTCATACTCCACCATCTCCAGTTCGTTGTATAACTGCCGCAGTGTCTCGCGGTCTATCGTTACTTTGTCAGTCATGATTTGCCTCCAACATAGCGAAAGGCGCATCGGCATCCGGCACAAAGGTCGTTCGGGTTGCATTCCAGTGATGGCACGCTCTGCACCGGCTCGAACCAGTCCGAATCGAACATTGCCTCCGGGTGATTCAGATCGAGTGGCGGCAGAACACGGTAGCAAACCCCGCTCTGTGTCCTCGTGCCCTCGATACGCTCGATGATCCGTACCCGCGTCGTGCCTCGCCTGTAGTCGGTCAGGGCGGAGTCGCCGACCTGTAGCTTTAGACCTTCTTTGCTCATCATCTGGTCGCTCCCCACATAAGCGCCCACACAATGCAAACGCCTGTAACGCATACAAGGCCAATAGCGGCGACATCGCTCCACGGAATTCCAAGGCATTCGTCCATATCTCAATCTCCTATAGGGTGGGGCGACTCATTCCAGCGGCACGAAGGCTATTCGTGATCGGCGCTTTGCAGTTCTGCGGACTGGAATGGTCGCCCCGTAACTCAGAATGGGATGTCGTCATCCATGTCGTCGAATCCACTGCCCGTAGGCGCTGGCGCCGGCTTCGGCTTCGGTGGCGGCGGTGGTGGCGCTTCCTGACGCTGCGGCGCCGGCCCAGCGAAGGCGATGTCTGCCACGCGCCCTGCCAGCTTCACGCCGGTCGTGTTGTCGGCCTTGGTGAAGGACTCGATGTGGACATCCTGCAACGTCACCATCACGCCCTGGCCCCGCACAAGGTACTGCGCCATGGCCTCGGCACGCTTGCCCCAAAGCGCACCGTCACACCACTGGGTAGGCTGCTTCCCGTCCTCGCCCTTGCGCCCGTAGTTGAACGCCAGCGACAGGTTGCACACCGCTTCGCCGGCCGGTGTCCTGCGCAGTTCTGCATCGCGGCCGATTTTGGCCAGTCCGTACATCGTGGTCATGCTGCTTCCTTTTCCTTGTTGGCAATGGCCGCTTTGCGCAGTGCGGATTCATAGGTGCGAACCGTCAGCGAGAATGCCATTAAGTCGGCCTCCAGCTTCTCGATCCGCTCTTCGTTGCGGGTGATGCGGTGGATCACCATGTCCAAGCCCAGGTCGGCCATGTCGGGCGCCCACAGGACAAGGTCAACCCACTGCCGGCCCAGCAGCCACAGATACCCGTCGCACTGGTCCTGATAGGCACTGATGTCACCCTCGGCAACAGCGGTGAACAGGGTGTCGCTGGACACCATGGTCTTGATTTCCAGAACACCGTCGTCGTCGATGAGTCCGTCCGGGGATAGGCCGAACATGCCGTCGTCGGTCTTGAAGAACCCGACTGGCTCGACCAAGGCGCCAGTGCGCGACTCGTATGCCGATCTGGCGAACGACTCCTGTTCACTGCCGATCCGCATGGCCGCGTTCTGGAACACCTTCTCGGCGGTCCCGCCACAGCGTTCGCGGGCGACATCCTTTGCGTAGAGAATCGCCTTGGATGACGGGTTGCCGTTTTTCAGGCGGTCGCGTGCATCGCGGAACTTGGACCCGGTGATGGCGCCCTTGCGGGCCTCCAACCATTCCGGCGTACCCTGCTCGAAGTCGAAGTGTTTCATTGCGTGCCTTTCTGGTCTGCGGCCTTGGCGGCGCGCTTGAGGTTGTCGGATTCCGGCTTGAGCTGTTCGCGCTCTGCGTCGGTGCGGGACTTGATCCACGCTGCGAATGGTTTCCAGCCCTGCATTGCGGCATCGCGCGCGGACTGCAGCAGTTCGGGCGGGACGGCCTGCACGCCCCCGGCGCCATCGTCGTCCGGCTGATCCTTCGTGGCGAACCCGAACGCCATCAGCAGGGAATGGCGCTGCAGGTAGGTCCGGGTCGACTGGTTCGCCTGCAGCACGTTCTTGGTGCCCGAGTCGTCGCGCGGGCCTTCGATGGGCGTGGTCTGCGAGTGGCCCAGGCGGTGGGTCACCTCGCATGTAATGACCAGTTCGCCGTGCTCGCCCTTGGACGGAATCCAGCGGTGACTGAATCCATACTCGGCAGCGGCCTTGATGATCTGGTCGCACACGTTGCCGATGGTGGCGTGGTCGTAGGACGTCATGCCCTTGGCGGTGCTGAACGCCACATGCTTGTCCTTCAGGATCGATGGCGGGTTCTTCTTGAACTCGGACATGGCGTCGACAAACGCCTTGCGCGCCTCGTTCGCCTCCCATTCCTTCTGCAGGTTGAGCATGTCGCGCATGTCGTTGATGCTCATGCCTGCGCGCATGGCCTGCATTGCCATCGCCAGCGGGCCGGCGGTTACTTCTGTCAGGGCGCCGGCTTTCTGCACGGTCAGCGGCATGGCCTGGTCCTGCTGCTCGACCGTTTGCAGGTCGAGGTCTTCTACGGTTTGCGTGTTCACGTTCATTCCTTTCAGGTTGTCTCGACCACGATCCACTCTTGGACCTCGGCCAGCCGGTTCAGGGCGTCGTTGAAATTCCAGCCGAACCGCTGCGCCACGGCTGCGGTGGCGCAGGCGATGACCTCGGCGTCGGATGGGTTGTAGGGTCCGTCCAGCAGGTCACTGCCGTCTTCTTGGTTGAAGATGTCGGTGTCGGTGGCCACGATCACGGGCTGCGGTTCTGGTGCAGGCGGTGTCTCCAGTGCCCGAGCCTCGGCGGCACGACGGCGCAGTTCGGCGTCAAATTCGGCGCGCTCCCGGGCCAGCTCTTCGGCCTGAGCTTGCGCGGCGGCGCGGGCCGCTGCCTGCTCTGCCTCGAATGCTGCCCGCTCGTCGGCCAGGCGCAGCGCCTCGGCGTCAAGAATCGCTTGCGCAGCGGCCTCATCAGCCTCTCGGGCTGCCTTGGCCTTGGCCTCCTGCTCCGCGCGCTCCTGGGCGGCAATGCGCGCGGCCTCGGCGGCTTCCTTGCGCTGGCGCTCCAGTTCGGCGCGTTCCTCGGCCAGCCGGGCGGCTTCGGCCTCCTGCTCGGCCTTGATGCGGGCGCGTTCCTGTTCCTCGGCCAGTTTCGCGGCGCCGATTTCCTTCATGCGCGCCAGCGTGGTTTCCCGGGCGCGCTCGGCTTCCTCGGCAAACTCATCGAAACCTTCCAGCGTGGTGCCGTCGAGCTTGTCAATCAGCACCTCGACTTCGGCAGACGTGCGGCACTGCAGCGCCAGGTTGCCGGCCTCGCGGATGTCGGCGATGCGAAGGTGGATCGTCTCGATGCGCAGCCGCTCGATACGCTCGGCCTCGGCCTTCTCGGCGGCGCGGGCTGCGTCCCATGCATCACGCAGGGCCAGCAGGCGGGTTTCCTCGCCTTCGGTGATGGCGATCAGCGCCTTTTCCTCGGCGATCACCGCCTTCTGGAAAGCCGCGGCATCCTCTCGCGCCGCCTTGCCGGTCTTGGTGATGGCGGTACGGGCGCGCACCAGCACCATGGCGGCGGAATGGCATTCTTCGCGGCCGGCCACGTTCTTCACTTCCTTGATGTTGGCCGACTTCTTGACCAGTTCCTGCAGGTCTTTGCGGGTCTGGTCGGATGACAGCGCCAGGGCAGCGCGTGCGGTCGCCGTCAGGGCGGTGGATGGTTCGTCGAGTAGTTCGATTGACATGGTTTTCTCGTGGTTGGGGGTGAGTGGTTCAGCGATAGATCGCCGTGAGAAACAGGGCGGCCATGGCGATCAGCGCAATGGCGATCCACCAGGCGGCCGGGAGGTCGGTCGACTTGTCGGGCATCGGCTGCAGGTCGTTGCTGGCATACGGGCCGAAGGCTTCTTGCAGCGTGCGCGGGTGGCGGCGTGTCGTTTTCATTTGCTTCTTTCCTTGAGCATGGCGTCGGCATATTCGTATGCGCTAATTGCCGTGTCCCTTGCAATTGCATCCGCTTCTTCCTGCGTATCCACGTCCCTTATGAACGGCGCCTTTGCGATTAACGCCAGCATTGCCAGTCCGGCAAAGTGATCGCGCAGCGTCATCCCAGGCGTTTCAAACCCGTTGTTGGCGAACTGGTACGGGCGCATCGTGTTCGGGTCGTCGCGGTCTACAAAAACCCTAGCAGGGTATGCGGTGCCGCCATCGTCATGCTTATTCATTCGACTGCCCCCCATGTTTTGTGCGCCCTGATGTGGCGCGGTTCAAGTTGTGCCGGCTCAGACGCTGCGACGGCCTGCCGCACCCAGAGCTCGGCTTCCTCCGCATCTTCGTCACGGTCAACCGGCGTGCGCGCGGCGAGCCACATCACCAGCATGGCCAAGCAAAAGACGATCAGCGCCAAGCCGCCGATGACGCCGAAGATTATTGATGTGCTCATACTTCCTCCGCTTGCTTTTGCTTGCTGACGAAATCGACCCCGCGCAGGATGGCCCATGCGAGTTTCTGGGCCGATGCGACGTCGAGCCGGAACGTTGTGTTTACGCTTAAATCGTTAGACGTTATGCTGATGCGGATCGGAGTCTCGGGAACATGCTCAATCGATGCGAATACCTGCGCATGCGATTCTTTGAGCGCGACAATTTCTGAGTGATTCATGCTGTTGCCCCTTCGCGTGTCATCCATACTGGGAGGGCGCCGTCACTGCGGCCAAGCGTGATCGGTTCTGGAATATCCTCCGGCTCCGGCTCGGGCGGGCAGTGCTTGTAGGCGAAGGTTTCGCCCATGCGGCGGATCAGGTCTTGCGCGGCAACGTCACCAGAGCGGGCAACGCGGGCCAGCGTGGCAAAGATTTCGTTTCGATAGTCATTTGTGCCCCACTTGTTTTCCTCGTCAACGATCATGTCGGTCAGCATGTCGCCCACCTCGTAATGCACGCCACCGATAAGCACGCGGCTTGTCATCGTCGGTGCCCAGGTAACGCCGCGCACAAACTCTGCGGCGGTGTATTGTTCGTCGTTCATTCGTTTCTCCTGTTGGTTGGTTGTTACTCGTGGGACCATCCGCGATAGCCGGCGATGGCAACTGCC
>CAZLDN010000138.1:0-13085 GCA_964558355.1 uncultured Candidatus Solibacter sp. | reverse complement strand
AACGAAGAGAGCAGGTTTCGTCCGATCCCGCGAAAGTCGTGCCGGGCAACCCGCTTTCTTTGTTCGCGGCCTCAGGCCGAGGGGATTCGCCATCAGGGACAAGAAAAGGGGAGCCTTGCAAGGGCTCCCCTTTGGACTGAACTGGAGGCCGGCGCCGGGCTTACCGGGCGTGGACCTTGGTCACGCTGTACTGCGAGGTCGAGCTGTGGCAGGCCTCGCAACCTTCACCGAGAGTGGCGTCGGTGTTGCTGGCCGCATGGGCCGCCACTCCCTTCGAGTCGTGGCAGGCGGTGCAAGCCGCTGTCGTGCGACCGGGATTCGGGATCAGGTCGGCGGTGTGTTTCACCGCGATCTGGCCCTTGGTGAGCGGCAACTGTTCACTGCCGTCGACGTGGCAAGCCGAGCAGTTGCGCAGATCGCCGGGGTAACCGATACCACTGAAGTCGTAATTGCCGAACTTGTAACCACGAGCGAGGGCCGCGCCGCGGTGGATCTTGTGAACCATCACGCCGAGTTCGACCGAGACGCCGGAGGTGCCGGCCGTCAGGGTCGGGTTGTGGCAGAGGGTGCATTGTTCAATCGTGTTGCGTCCGCCGCCGTGGAAGGCGAGGTTCGCGTGACAGGCGTTGCACTTGGCGATGGTGACGACGGTGCGCCTGGGAGCGACGACGGAGCCGTCGACTGAGAACGGCATCTGGACGTTCCTGCCGATGTCGTTGACGCTGACCTGCCTGGTGGTGCCTTCGAGCAGGATTACGGTATTGCGGCCTTCAAGCGCGACTGTCCAGGTCCCCTTGGCATCGGCGGGAAGCGGCCTGGACATGGTCCACCAGTAGACGCCGTATCCGTTGCCATCGGCCGTCGCGACATTGTCATAGTATTGGGACGTATAGTCGCTGGCGGGTCCAGCCAGATAGAGACGCAGCCGGGACATCTTGGAAGCGACGACCGGCCGGCCGGACTTGTCCTCGACGGCGAAGACAACCAGCGGGCTCTGACCGGGCTTGGCGTTGTGAATTTCAAGGATCTTGAAGGTCACGCCAGGAAGGCTCGTGGACTCGGTCGGGATCATGTGAGCGCCGTCGATCGAGACGTCGAAGTCGATTTCACCCTTGGGGATGTGGCACTGGGTGCAGAAGTTATCGCTGAATTGCGGCAAGCCGATGTGATTCTCGCCGGTGTTGAATTTCACGTTATCGTGGCACGAGCCGCAGGCCGCACGGGTGGCGTTGTAGAAGGCCTTGGCCTGTTTGGCGCCGGTGGACTGCTCGTGACAGGCGGTGCAGCGCTGTGCAGAAGCCGGGAAGCTGACCTTGGAATAGTCGGTGTCGGCGAGACCGTACTTGCCTCCCGCGATCACGCTGGGCAGATCCGCGCCCATGTGGATCTTATGCGTCATGGTGACCATGTCCACCGTATTGTTGGTGCGGTCGTCGGTCGTCTGGGGCGTATGGCAGAGGACGCAGACTTCCATGGTGCGCCGCGTACCGCCGTGGAGACCAAGCGGGTCGTGGCACTTGTTGCAGGTCGCGGTCTTTATGACGTCGCGAGTGACGGTGACGGGGGCGCCGTTTGGTACCCAACTGTAGACGGCATCGTCGAAGGAAGTCGGGAACTCAAACTCGGTCAGATTGCGTGAGCCATAGACCGCGATGGTATGAGTGGCGGTCTGGTCATATCCAGCGGGGAGCTTCGTGCCGAATTGATAGTTGTATTCGCCGTCGGCGACCTTCGTCCAAACGCCGCCGGCATCAGCGGTGGCCTGTATCACCGGCGCGCCGGTAATCGCACTGGCCCGCGTGCGCGTGGTGTAGGAGAGATACTGTTTGGCGCCGGCTGGGATCCTGGCCATGGTCAGTCTGGCGCTGATCGGACCGGGCGTGTAGATGCCGTCGCGATCGAGAGGCACACCCTTTGGATCGGTCATCTTGACGCGGGCGGTGACGGTTCCATCGGCGGCGACGGTCACGCCAGTGATGGTGAACACGAGTCCAGGCCGGACAAAATTGACCTGAGCCTCGGATGCATAGAAAGCTTTGTCGTTCTCACCGTATGCCGGCGGCGGCGCGCTCGACAGGGCGACCGCTCCGGCCAGCATGATGGCGACGAGCAGGATCGTGAGGATTGAAGTTCTGGATATGGATCTCAAGCCGGGCCCCCCCTTTCAGAGGCCAGACTTACTATATCAAGAGATTCACGTCCCGCAACTCTTAAATTGACAAAAAGTCTCAGATTGAGAATGGATACTCAAGAAGGGCGGTTTGGGTCATCTCACCCACCCCGCCTGTGTGAATCGAACCTAAACCATACAGATTCCCCGGCCTTATAATCGGATTTGACCAGCCTACTCAGCATCCGCACTTTGGCAAACAAATTGCACCCTGCTTCATGACAAGGAGTCCAGCCATGGCCGCAACCAGCAGTCCTTCCCTGCCCACACTCAAGACCATACCCGGTGACGAGATCCGCCAGATCCTTTGGCGCTTCGAGGACCGCTATGACCTGGCGATGCTCATTCAGAGCGTGCGTGCGGTCGCGCGTGGTCCGGTGGCCCGGCTGGTGGCCTCGGGCGGGCGGCTCAGTCATGACTGGACGCCGGAGAAAGACGCGCTGTTGCCGGAATACGACGCGGCCGGCATCACGGCGGCTTACATGTCGCCTGAAGAGGGCGGGTTCATTGAAGGCCCGAAGAACTTCCCCATGGCGCTGATCGCCTTCGAGTTGGCCTGGGTGGACGCCGGCGCGGCCACCTGTTCGCTGGCCCAGCACCTGGCTCTGTCGCCGATTCACGAACGTGGCACGCCCGAGCAGCAGCAGCACTACATGTCGCTGGCGACGCCTGCTCCGGGCCGCAAGACGTGGCGCGGGGCGTTTTGCCTGACTGAACCGATTCCCTACGTCGGGGTGGAGACGGGAATGCTCGGCGGCAAGGTTCGGGTGGCATACTGGCCAACAGAAGAAGAACTGGCCGCGGGCAAGGAGCCGATCCTGGAAGTCAGCAAGCGTGGCCGGTTTATCACGAACATGGGCTTCGCGAACTTCGTGACGGCGGCGGTGGATACCGATGATGAGCGGATCAAGTCTTCGTGCATGGTGATTCTGGAAGAGGGCGACGAGGGACTGTTCGACCGTGGGACTCCGACCAAGAAACTGGTGCACCAGCTCTCGTCCACATCGGATCCGGTGTTCAACATGAAGGTGCCGGCGTCGCGGATCATCGGCGGATACAGGATCGAGAATGGCAAGGTCGTGCCGAATCACGATCACTCGTCGGTGATTGAAGCGGTCTTCCGGCGGACGCGGGTCGGCGTGGGACTGATGACTTCCTCAAAACTGCTCTCCGCCATTGAACCGCTGATCCGCTATCATCGCGACCGTTTCCGCGGCTCCGGGGCGGTGACGCCGGGGACGCCGCGATTCGAGCTTGGGTTGCAGCAGAAGCAGGACGTCACGCACCGGCTGCTCGAGATCTGGGCGGCTGGAGAGGCGTCGGCGTCGCTTGGATTCACCACCGCGCGGCTGTTCGATGAACTCGATCCGCTGGAGAAGCAGAAGGCGGCGATCCTGGCCGAAATGGGCATTGCCGGCGGGATGGCGGAGTTCAAGGCGCTGAAGAAGCGGCAGGTCGAAGCGATCGAATACCTGGACATGCAGGACCGTTCCGAGGGTCTGCGCCCGAAGGCGCGCTACCAGGCCCTGGCGAACGACCCCGTGGTTCAATATGTCATTCTTGACTCCGCGGCCAACGTGCTCTGCCCCGCGACCAAGCTTTGGAACACCGGCTATGGTTCACACATGATGCGGGAAGCCGTGTCGCTGATGGGCGGCTACGGCATCACGGAAGACTGCCCCGGATTCCTCTCCTATAAATGGATGGACACGCAGCTCGAAGCGACGTATGAAGGGCCGGAGGCGGTGCAGCGGCGGCAGATGTCAGTGACGATGACCAGCCCGGTCTTTCTGGCGCAGTTCCGCAATTGGATTCACGAGATGCGGCAGGTGGCGTCACACGACCCTGGCACGGGCGCCTGCACGCTGGCATCGGCCATGAAGCTGTGGACCTGGACGCTCGAACACCTGCAACTGGCGAAGGACGCCAACGGAACCAAGCTCTATCATTCCAATCGCCAGGGCGTGACGTTTCCGATGGCCGACGCGCTGTGCTGGCTGTTGGCGTCACGATCGCAGATCCTGGACGTGGAACGTCTGGCCGAGGAAGGTCCGAAGAATCCGGCCCTGGAAGACGGTCTGGACGGAACCGTCCAATTCCTGCGTGACCTGTGCCACATGCAGGCCGCCCGCGCCGCCGGCGAAGTGGCCCGCATCTGCACTGAACTGGTGTATGGCTACCTTGCCCATCCCTCCTGGACAGAGCCCGGCTGCGGGTCGTGTTTGAGCCAGGACGAAATGGTCTCGATCGAGGCGATGGTTCCCGGCGCTTCCGGGTTCAGTTCCGAGTCCAGCGGTGAGGACGGAGTCCACGACACCAAAGCCGGCCCATGCGCCGTGCATCCGGGTCTGAGCGACTTCGCGAAACTCCGAGCCAAACTCGAAGCCTGCATGACGGGCTTCCAACTGGCCAAGGACCGTGCCGGCGATTCGTTGACGAAGGTGATGATCCCGGCCGCGCTGGACTATCCTGTCTAGGTTGGCCTGTCTGGATTCGGATGAATGGCATGGACGATCTGAGCCCGATTCCGCGGTTTGACTCCGCGCCCGAGCCGAAACCGCTCGACGCAGACATCATCTGTGCCGGCTTTGGCCCTGCCACGGGCGGTTTCCTCACCACGCTCACGCGCCACCTGGCTTCCGAGGAAGGCATGGCCCTTCAGAGCCGCGCTTTCCCTGGCATGCCGCCGCAGGTGATCTGCTACGAACGGGCCGACGATACGGCCTTTGGCGTTTCGGGCGTGGTTACGCGCGCCCGGGCGATCAAGGCAAGCTTCCCCGATTTCTCGCCGGCTGATGTCCCGATGGCGGCCGCGGTGACGGGCGAACGGCTGGTCTTTCTGCTCGACCCCACGGGCGCGGCCCGCGTGCCCTGGTGGATGAGGGCGGCCGGCCACGCCATCGAGGCGTTCGGCATCGCCCGCGATTCTGCCTTCGAAGTGCCCTACATCCCACCGTTTCTGCACAAAGGCGACGGGTTCATCTTCTCGCTGGGGCAGTTGAACCAGTGGGTCGGACAACAGGTCATGATGACCGGCATGGCCCAGATCTGGCCGGCATCGCCCGTCGCTGAACCACTGGTCGAGGACGGCTCGGTGAAGGGCATTGTGCTGGCGGGCGACGGCACGGAAGTACGCGGCGATTTGACGGTGATCGGCGACGGGCCGGTCGGCGCTGTCAGCCGGCGAATCGACGAAGTCTTCGGAATGCCCGAGGGCCACAGGCGCGACGAATGGGCGGTGGGGATGAAGTTTGTCATCGACCTGCCGGAGTCGTGCGAACTGCCGGAAGGAACCGTCTTCCATACGATCGGGTTCCCCGAGCCCGAAATCTTCGGCTTCTTCTATGTCCACCCAGGGCGTGTGGCCAGTGCCGGCATTTTCGTGCCGTCGTGGTTTGAATCACCGGTGCGGACGGCCTACCGGTATTTGCAGCACTACATCCAGCACCCTTATTTGTGGCGGTATCTGAAGGGCGGGCGGCTACGTAGTTGGGGCGCGAAGTCGATTCTCGAGTCCGGCCGTCATGGCGAGCCGCATCTCACGGGGAATGGGTATGCCCGCATCGGCGAAGGGTCCGGATCAACCAACGTGTTGACCGGCTCGGGCGTGGACGAGGCGTGGCTAACGGGCGTCCAGCTTGCGGAAGCCGTGATCGAACTCTACAAAGAGGATCTGCCGTTCACGAAGGAGAATCTAGCGGCGAAGTACGAGTCGCGGCGGCGCGCGTCGTGGCTTGAAGAGGAATCGAAGATCGCCGAACGCGCCCGTAATGGTTTCCAATCCGGCCTGTTTGCTGGATTCACAGGAATGGCATTGGCGGGATTCAGCGGTGGAAAGCTGGCCTGGCCGAGGGCAAGGCGGGACAAGCGGCCGGCGTCGCTCGAACAGTTCTACCGGACGCGGCTTGCGCCATCGAAAGTGCGGGAGTTGCGGGCAAAGTGCGAGGCGGAAGGCAAGGCGCTGCATGATGCGCTGATGGACGCCGCCGGTTGGCCCAGGATCGAGCATGACGGCGAACTGCTGGTCACCCAACAGGACGCGCTGCTGATGGGCGGCAAGGTGCAAGCGCCATCGGATGCGCCGGACCATGTCGTGATCCGCGACCCGGAGCTTTGCGCCGATTGCCAGAACCGGCTTTGTATCGAGATTTGCTCCGGCGAAGCGTTGCGCCCCGGCGAGGCCGGCGTGCCCGCCTTCGACCGTGAGAAATGCGTCCACTGCGGCGCCTGTATGTGGAACTGTACGCGGGAGATCTCTCCCGGCGTGTCGAATATCGCGTTTTGCGCCGGCCCAGGCGGCCTGCACTCAGCGGAAAACTGAAGGAGTCTACGTTGCCATACCAGATCGTCGTCTGCGGGGGCCTTGCGCCCGACCCGCTCCAGACCCTCGAACCCGTCCCCGGCCCCACGGCCCCTGCATTGAAGAACGAAATGATGCTGCCCGGCGTTCTCGACCCCTGGGCGTCGCATGCGCTGTATGAAGCGGCGAATCTGGTGAAAAAGCATCCCGGCTCGTCGATCAAGCTGATCAGTCTGGCTCCGAAGGCGAAGTTGCAACAGGTGTTGATGACCGTCGCGCAGAAGCTCCCGTTTGAACTGGTGGCGCTTGACGGACCGAACAATGGGTTCTCGGACGCCAACGAGACCGGCAAGGCATTGGGCGAAGCGATTCTGAAGCTGGCGCTGCCGCTGGAGAATTTGCTGGTCTTTGGCGGCTATGAATCGGCCACGCGGGGTTCGGGCGCGGTGATGCAGATTGTCGCTGAAAAACTCGGTATCGCCGACGTCTTCCTGGCGGTGGATGAGATCACGATCGAGACCGCAGGGTCATTCACAGTAAAGGAACGCGTCGAGGGCGGCAAGCACATGGTCTCCCGCTGCGCCGCACCGCCCGCCGTCCTCGGCTGGGCCACCGGCAACCTGCCCGAGCCGCCAAATCACCCTCAAACGGGCATGGCCAACATGCGCGTCATGATGCCAGCATTGCAGAAGGCCACGCCTACCGCGGTGCAGTCCGGCATCGCCTTCGCCTCGGCCACTCTGCCGAAGCAGGCGAGGGAGACGCGCATCGTGAAAGACACGCCGGCCGCCGACATCGCGCGTGAAATCGCCGAGTGGCTGAAGCAGTAGGGAGATTGAGAGACATGGAAAAGATACTCGTTCTCATCCATACCGTCGAAGGCGGCGCAGTGCCAACCGCCGCCCTTGAGACGCTGGCCGCCGCCAATTCGCTGGGAGGCGAAGTGGTTATCGGCGTGTTCGGTGAAGGCGCAGCGTCGTCGATCGGGACACTGACGGTCGTTGGCGATGCGTTTGTTCAGCCGCGTTATTCGACAGACGCCGCCGCCTGCGAGGCGTTGATCAAGGCGTCCGGCGCGAGCCTCGTCCTCGCCCCGCACACCTCGCGCCTGGCGCGAGCCGTGCCCGGCGCGGCCACCCGGTTGGATGGCGTGGTGGATACGCATATCGTCGGATTGGCCGTGGAAAACGGCGCGCCGTCCGCCTCGCGCTGGTTCTACCGGCAACGCATCGAAGGGACTTTTTCACGCGTGGCGCGCCCCTGGGTGATGCTGATCGAGCCTGGCTCGTTTGAAGCGGCCGAGGCGGCGCCTGCGGCGGCGGTGACGAAACTGGATGTCGTGGCATCGTCGAAGACGCAGTTTGTTGGATTCGCATCGCCCGAATCCGGCGAGCAGACGATTCGCCCGGACGCCGACACCCTGTTGGTTGCCGGAGCCGGCTGGACCAAGAAACAGAAAGACGGCCAGACGCATACGCCCGAGGCCGCCGAGTTGATCATTGGGTTCGTCCGGTCGGCGAAGTCGTCGCTCGGGTCGTCGAAATCGCTGGTCGATATGGGCAGCGAGGGCCAATCCGTACTGCCCTTCCTGACGCATATGCACCAGATCGGCCAGACAGGATCGACGCCGCGCCACAAGAAGGGCCTGGCGACCTGCTGCCACGGCGAGGAGCCGCATGTGGTCGGCTGGCGGTTCGTCCGCGAACGCCGCGCCGTCAACCTGGACGCCAACTGCGGCTGGGCAAGGGGCAAAGCGGACGTGCTTTATATCGCCGACGCCTTCGAGGTGATGCGCGAGTTGAACAAGTTGATCGGCTAACCACGCCGGCCTGTTGCAGCACACCCTAATGGCCACTGGGATGAAGACCCGGCTTACTCTTGGAGCGCGGGCCACCAGTTGATCGCCGGAACCGCGAGATTTCTTCAATCGACATGTTACATCCGTTTCGCTTCACTCCCGTTGCGGATACTGATATCCTGTTCGGGATTCCAGTTCAGGAGAACACAGCATGAATCCCGAATCCGGCCAAGAGTCGCAGTCCCTTTCCGAAGCCCAACGCCTTACGGGCGTCTTCCATTCACCAGGCTCGGTCTTTGCGAACATCGCGCGGTCGGGCCGCTGGTGGATCCCGCTGATCGTCACGACCATCATCGCCATCGCGCTGGTCTCGGCCGTGCAATCGCGCGTCTCCGTGGACCAGATGCTGGCACGGGCGCTTGACAACAACGAGCGCTTCCAGCAGTTGCCGGCTGAGCAGAAGGAAGCTGCGCTGTCGGCGCAGCGCAAGATCCTGCCGGCCGCCATGCTCGGCGGCGCCGCCGTTGGGAGCGCGATCTATCTCTTCATCGCCGCCGGCGCGCTGCTGTTTGTCTTCAACCTGTTGATGGACGGCGGGCTGAAATACAAGCACACGCTCAACATCTGCTCGTACGCCATGCTTCCGCCGGGCATCGTCGGTGCGGCAGCCATGTTCGCCGTCCTCTACTTGAAGCCGCCCGATGAGTTCGATTTCCAGACGGCGCTGGCCTTCAACGTTGGGGCATTCCTGTCAACGGCGGCCTCGGCGTGGTTGAAGAGCCTGGCCGGTTCGATCGACGTTTTCACCTTCTGGACCATCTTTTTGTTGGCCATCGGCTTCTCGCGCGCCATCCCGAGGATGACTACAGGCCGCGCCTTCGGGGCGATTCTGGCGCCCTGGGCCGTCTATGTCCTCCTGAAGACCGGCTGGGCCGCGATGTTCGGGTGAGCTTGACGCCCGGTTGATCTCGCGCTTACTTTACACTGGGAAGTTGGGCGCCGACCTCGTCATCTTCGATCTCGACGGAACGCTCGTCGATTCCAAGCAGGACCTCTGCAATTCGGTCAACGCCACCCGTAAATATGTGGGGCTTGAAACGTTGCCCGACGACGTGGTCGCGTCCTATGTCGGCAACGGCGCGCCCGTGCTGATCAAGCGCGCCATGGGCGAGGGCGCAGCCGAGGCGCAGCTCGAAGAGGCGCTCGCCTACTTCCTCGGCTACTACCGGCAGCACATGCTCGACTTCACGCGCGAATATCCGGGTGTCCGCGAATGCCTCGCCGCGCTCCATGCCAAACGAACCCGGATGGCCGTGTTGACCAACAAGCCGGTCCGGTTCTCGAAGGACATCCTGGTTGGCCTCAAACTCGACCGCTACTTTTTCCAGGTCTATGGCGGCAACAGCTTCGTCGAAAAGAAACCCCACCCTGTTGGCATCGACAAGCTGATCGAGGAAGCCGGAGTTGCCAGAGAACGGACGTGGATGGTGGGCGATTCCTCCGTCGACGTCCTGACCGCCCGCAACGCGCAAGTCAAATCGGTCGGCGTCACCTACGGACTCAAACCCTATACGCTGAACGAGGCCCCGCCCGACCTGCTGCTCGACTCCCTGGCCGACCTGCCCGCCCACATCGGCTGAGACTTCCCGCAATCGGATGTGCCTGGATGGAGCCGGCGTCGTGCTCTTGTCCGGGACCCGCTTTTTGCGTTCGCGGCCTGCGTGATAAGTATATTTATTATCAGCAGTTTAGAAAAAATCAGCGAAGCCGCGTGGACTCTTCTATGACCTCAGCGATCCGCGTAGGTTCGTTTGGTACTACGATCGGGGCGTTGCCGAATGTCGATTTGAGCAGTTCCCCGCCCGGCGTCTTAAGCTGGCCCGTGTGGTACTTGAAGATGTAGTCAGGATCCTTCAGCACGTTGCCCGTCAGCACGGCCACAACGTCGGCCGCCTTATCAACCACGCCCGCCGCGACGAGTTGCTTCAGCCCGGCCAGCGTCGCCGCCGAAGCAGGTTCACATCCGATACCGCACTGGCCGATGACGGCCTTTGCGTCGGCGATCTCCTGCTCGGTCGCCTTTCCAACAATGCCGCCCGATTCGTCCACCACCTGAATCGCCTTCGGCCATGACACCGGGTCGCCGATGCGGATGGCCGTGGCGAGGGTCTCGGGTTCGGGCACGGAACGGAACTCGCCGCGGTTGTGGAAGTAGTCGTAAAACGGAGCAGATCCGGCCGCCTGAATCACGGCGAACCGCGGCACTCGATCGACAAACCCATGGGCTTTCAGTTCACGAAACGCTTTGCCGAAGGATGAGATGTTGCCAAGGTTGCCCCCCGGCACGACGACCCAATCGGGCACCCGCCAGTCGCGCTGGTCGAGCATCTCGACCATGATCGTCTTCTGCCCTTCGATGCGAAACGGATTCATCGAGTTGAGCAGATAGATCCCCAGCTGTCGGGCGAGCACGCGCACCAGCGCCAGAATCTGGTCGAAGTTGGCTTCCACCTGCAACGTCAGCGCGCCGTATTCGAGCGCCTGCGCCAGCTTGCCGTGGCTGATGTTGCCATGGGGTAGGAAGATGATGGGCGTCATACCGGCGGCAGCCGCATAGGCGGCCATCGACGCCGAGGTGTTACCTGTCGAAACGCAGGCTACGCGCTTCATGCCCAACCGCAAGCCGACAGTCGTGCCGGCTGTCATGCCGTTGTCCTTGAACGAGCCGGTCGGGTTGAAGCCCTGATGCTTGAAGGTCAGCTTGTCCAGGCCGGCGAACTTCGCCGAGCGCGGAGCGTCCAGCAGCGGCGTATTTCCTTCGCGGAGCGTGACGACATGGTGCCGGTCCGGGTCGACGAAGCCCAGCAGTTCGCGATACCGCCACACGCCGCTTTGGTCCAGCGGCGCATTCGACATGCGGCGCGCCCTCCACAGACGCGCGGTCTGTTGCGGGTCAAGCTGAAGCCCTTCGTCGCGGTACTCGATCAGCGAGCCACACTTGGGACACGCATAGATCACGTCGTCGATGCTGAACGCCGACGAGCACGCGGGGTTGAGACAGGCTAGAACGGAAGGCAAGCATCCATTATTTCAGAAGCCGCTGCCGCGGGTATTTCAGAAGCCGTCAGCCGAGATGCCGACCCCGTCAGGCCAGATGAAAGACCTCTTCGATCGACGACATCTGTTTGTCGGGGTCGCGGCTTGACGGGTCTTCGAAGAAGCCGCGCATCTCGGCCTGCCATCGCGCATTGACCGCTTCCGAGGCCATGCCGGCGAGCGCGGCTTCGAAGTCCGGCGTTTCCAGATAGCCGATCAGCAGGCCGTCGCCGCGCAGGTACAGCGAGTAATTCGTCCAACCCGTGCGGCTCAGCGCATCGAGCATCTCGGGCCAGACCTCGCGGTGGCGCCGCTTATATTCGTCGAGCCTATCGGCCTTGACTTGGAGGGTGAAACAGACACGTTGCATCTCTGGCATCATATCGAGTGCTATGGCGGATATGCGACGACTCAAGGACCTGGCGGGCGTCGGGCCGGCCATGCTCAAGGATTTCGAGGTCCTCGGGGTCAGGAGCATGAGCCAGCTTGCGCGCCGCGACGGCCAGCGGCTCTATCAGGAACTCTGCCGCCGCACCGGCGCCCGCATGGATCCCTGCGTCGAGGACATGCTGGTCTGCGCCGTGGCCCAGGCGCGCAATCCCGACCTGAGCGCCGGGCAGCGCCAGTGGTGGTATTGGTCGCGAGTCAGAAAGGCGGGGCGCCAATGATCCGTCTCTGGATTGAAGGTGGAGCGCTGTATGTGACGAAGGCGACGAAGCCGCGCCGCAAACCCGGCCACGCCCTGTTGCGGTTGATCCGCGGCGGAATCTGCAACACCGACCTCGAACTGCTGCGCGGCTACTACTCGTTCGCCGGACAACCCGGCCACGAGTTCGTCGCCGAGGTTGTCGCTTCGGACGATAAGAGCTGGCTGGGCAAGCGGGTCGTGGGCGGGATCAATCTCGGGTGCCGGCGGTGCGAGTGGTGCGCCGGTGGGCTGGGCCGCCACTGCCCCGGCCGCACGGTCCTGGGCATCGTCAAACAACCCGGCGCGTTCGCCGAGTACTTCACGCTGCCCGAGTCAAATCTCCTCGCCGTGCCCGCGGCCGTCAAGACCGAACACGCCGTCTTCGCCGAGCCCGTGGCCGCCGCCTGCGAAATCCTGGATCAGGTGAAGATCCCCAAGGGCGCGCCCGTCGCCGTTCTGGGCGACGGCAAACTGGGCCTTCTCATCGCACAGGTGCTGGCCGCGCACGGAGCCGAGGTCCATCAATTTGGAAAACACGTCGATAAGCTCGCCGTCGCGGCCAAGGCCGGTATAGCGGTTCATTTGAATGAGCAAGCGCCGCGGGCCGCTTTCCAGTTCACCGTCGAGGCCACGGGATCGGCGATGGGGTTGAAGGCAGCCGTGGAGATGACGCGTCCGCGCGGCACGATCGTCCTGAAGTCAACGGTCCACGGCGATGTCTCCCTGGACATGGCGCCTGTTGTGGTCAACGAAATCACGCTGGTGGGTTCGCGCTGCGGCCGCATGGAACCGGCAATGAAGCTGATCAGGTCCGGCAAGCTGCTGCTGGACGACATGATCACCGGCGAATTCGCCATGGCGGATGGGCCGGAGGCATTCCTGGAGGCGCAACGCCCAGGATCGCTGAAGGTGCTGCTGCACGCGGGAGCCTTGGGCCGCTGAGGCGGCAGGCCGCTGATTCATGCGCGGGAGAGGCCGCATAGCATATTCTCATCGAAGGATGAGCCTGAAGGGGAGTGATGGTGGGCGGGGC
>CAZLDN010000137.1:0-13104 GCA_964558355.1 uncultured Candidatus Solibacter sp. | reverse complement strand
GCTGCTGTCAAGATAATGGGGTTGTGAAGTTGGTACGCGGACGGTGTGGCTCCCCAAGCGCGACATTGCAAGAAATGAGAAGTCGCCGGTTTGGTAGAGACGCCGGTAAGTGATTGATTTACAATACAGTTCGGTAAACTCTAGAGGTGGCGGAACACGGGTAGAATGACGTTGGATGCGGTCTCGTAATGGAGTTCAGTCCTGGCTGCTGGTGGAGACTCAACCTCGAAATGGTTAACAGGAGCGAGACGCCTGACGCGCAGGTGATTCCCACCGCGTCCTACGACGGCACCACCACGGGGCTGGTTGAATTCGATTTCGTGTTCTTCGACTTCGGTGCCCCCAACGAAGAATACGTCTACATCCAAAGCCTCGATCCGCCGAATCAGACCTTCACTGCCGTGGTCAGGAAGGACCACCCAGCAGGAGCGAAGCTCAGGCCGGCGGTCTGGCCCACTCCAGTTCTGCGGAAAGGCTACAACCTCTCCTTCGACATCCGGCCCGTGGCCTCCCCCAATCCCGGATCTGATCTGACCGTGGTGATTCAAACGTAGATGCCCGAGCCGATTCACATGTTCGATCCCCGCAGGACCGTCCAACTGCAGGGCTTCAGCGGAAAGGCCCGCTGGCCGAGTGGGGTTAGAGCGGCTCGCCCATCCGGCGATAGAATCCTCCAAAACATAGATCAGATCATGGCTTGTCCCGGGGCCGGATTCGGCGGAAGATGAATCTGGTCCCGGGAATCGGCGTGAGACGGAAGCGGAGCCTCGCTGGCTCTCCCTCTCACGCTGCTGTCTGGCGCGGGAACAAAGGAGCAGGACATGGTGAAAGCGGCAAGAGACGTTTTTGATCGGACGCGCCGGGCGCGGGCGCGGAACCGGCAGACAACGCTGCCCCGGCGGCTTACTGCGGTCGTGGGACTCATGGTGGTGTCCGCCGCGGCAGGCCTGGCGCAGACGCCGGGCGTGGCGGTGAGCGGCGAATTGAAGCACTGGCACAAGATCACGATTACCCTGGACGGCCCCTCTACCGCCGCGAACGCCACGCCCAACCCCTTCCTGGACTTGCGCATGGACGTCACGTTTACTCATGCCGCCAGCGGCGCCGTCTACCGCGTGCCCGGCTACTTCGACGCGGACGGCAACGCCGCCAACACCTCGGCCCACAGCGGCAACAAGTGGCGCGCGAATCTGGCCCCCGACCAGGTGGGACAGTGGAACTACCGGATTTCGTTCCGCCAGGGTGCGGGGGTGGCGGTCGCCGCCGCGCCAACCGCCGGCACGGCGCTGGCGCCCTTTGACGGCCGCAGCGGTTCGTTCAGCGTTGCGGAGACCAACAAGACTGGGCGCGACTTCCGCGCCAGGGGCCGGCTGAAGTACGTCAACCGGCACCACTTGCAGTTCGGCGGCAGCGGGGAGTACTTCCTGAAGGCAGGCTCCGACTCGCCCGAGAATTTGCTCGCCTACGCGGACTTCGACGATACGCCCAACTACACCTGGGCCGGCCGACTGGGTGGCGGCTTCCGCAAGACCTGGGCGCCCCATGTCCGCGACTGGAGGGAGGGCGACCCCACCTGGAAAGGCGGCAAGGGCAAGGGCCTTATCGGCGCGCTGAACTATCTGGCCGCGAAGGGGCTGAACTCCCAATCGTTCCTGACCTACAGCGTGCATGGCGACGACCGCAACGTGTCCCCGTACATCGACTCGGAAGACCGCACCCGCATCTCGATTCCCAAAGTCAATCAGTGGGAGATCGTCTTCGAGCACATGGACAAGCTCGGGCTCTTCCAGGAATACAAGCTGATGGAGATTGAGAACGACTGGGACATGGACGCCGGGGAACTGGGGCCGGAGCGGAAGTTGTACTACCGCGAGTTGATCGCCCGCTTCGGGCACCACCTGGGCCTCAACTGGAACATCGGCGAGGAGAACAACAATACGCCCGCCAACCGGATGGCATTTGCGGAGTACGTACGCGCCACCGATCCCTACCATCACCTGATCAACATCCACAACGTCGGGGACTGGGACCGCCTCTACCTGCCGCTGCTCGGCAAGACGTCGCCTTACACCGGCGCCTCGCTGCAAATCGACCTCTACGACGTCTTCGACGTGACCCGCTTTCTGCGCATGGCGTCGCATGCGGCGGGCGCTCCCTGGGTGATCACGATCGACGAGTCGCGGCCCGGTCCGGCCGGGCAGGCGCTCGGCCAGGCCAACGCGGCGGTGGCGCGCGATGTGGCCGATCCCAACCACGACGATGGCCGCAAGGGCGCGCTGTGGGCCAACATCATGGCCGGCGGCGCCGGCATGAATACCTATGTCGGCTTCGGAACCGATGTCGGCGATCCCAGCGCCACCTCGACGAAGGTCGATATCCCCGACCTGATGCTCGAGGACTTCCGTGTCTATGACAAGTGGTGGGATCAGATGCGCGTGGCGCATGCCTTCTTCGTCGACAACAAGATCCCGTTCCAGGACCTGAGCAATCGCGACGAACTGGTCTCGCGCGGTTGGGTGCTGGCCGGTACGGGGGTGATCGTGGCGTACTTCCCGAATGGCGTACTCGGCAGCCGCGGCGTCTCCGGCGGGGCTGCCTACGGTCCCGAATTCCCGAACGCGGCACGCCGGGGCCCCGCGCGCACTGGCCCGCGGCCAGAGCAGGCGGAGCCCAAACAGGCCCCGGGGGCCCGGGGCGGCCCCGGCGCGGTCGGCCCGCAAGCGGGCGGTGATCGCCATGGTCAGGATCCCGTGGCGGGACCGGGAACCCCGCCGGCGAGTCCCACAGTCGACCTGCGCGGCTACAAGGGCGCCTACCAGGTCCGCTGGTACGACCCGAAGAATGGCGGCGCGCTGCAAAAAGGCACCGTCGCCACGCTCACCGGCGGCGGCAGGGACGTGCTCGAGGTGGGGCATCCGCCCAGCGACCCGCAGCGCGACTGGGTCGTGCTGATCCGGCCGTAGCCAGCCACCCGTCAGGCGATCACTGGCTGAACGGCCGCCAGTGCGCGGCGCAGATTCGCGAGGGACCGGCGGAGCCACTCGGCATCCGAGGCGGCATCCCGGTCCCGATCGCCGGATTGCGGCACCCAGTTTTCGAGCAGCAGCAGCGGATGCTGGTGCCGGGCATAGATCCGTTCTAGGCAACCGGCCAGGTCCAGATCGCCTTCGCCCAGCGGAGCGCCCTGCACCGCGAACCCCACATTGCTGCCCTTCACCGTATAGTCCTTCACGTGGTAGAACACCGCGCGGCTGTCGAGCACATCGAAGACGTGTTCGGCAGACTCCCAGTTGCGCAGCGAATTGGCGGTATCGATGCAAAAGGCCACCCGCTCGGCCGGGTAGCTGCCGGCCACTTCCGCCAGCGTGCGGCAGGGAATGTGGAAGTGGTTCTCGATGGCCACCGTCATCCCGGCGCTCTCGAGGCGCGGCAGGGCGCCGTCCAGGAAGCGGACGATGGTTTCGCGCGCGGGCGCGGAGCCGCCTTCGCTCTCAAGGACAATGCGCAGCGTGTGCGCGCCCGGGATGGCGGCCGCCAGGTCGAGGTACCGCGCGAACGTCTCGAGGTCGAGCGTCATGCAACCGGCGTGCAGCCCCACCCCGGCGTCCGCGGCGGCTCGGATCACGGCCTGCCATTCCGCCGCGGTGGCCCGCAGCGGGCGCGCGTTCTCGCAGATCTGCAACGCCGCGAGGCCCGCCGCGCGCGTGCGCTCGACGAGCGAAACCAGCGGTGGGGCGGTGCGTTCATCCAGCAAGGCATAGCGAAACGCATAGCTGGTGGTTCCGATCGAGGCGGTCCGGTTCATGCTGCTGTTCATGCTCCTCCCGAGGCCAGGCCTTGCGCGCGCATGCTGCGCGGAGGGGTGTGGAAGTGCTGTTTGAACCGGCGGTCGAAATAGCCCTGGTCAGGAACGCCGACGCGCGCGGCGATTTCCCACACCGGCAGGTCGGTGGTGCGCAACAATTCACATGCTTTGGCCAACCGGACCCGGGTCAGGTAGGTCACGAAGGTGGTCCCGGTCGCCTGTTTGAAGAACTTCATGAAGCGTGAGTCGCTCATGCCCACCATCGCCGCCGCCTGTCGGATGGTGAGCTTGCGCGCGTAATGCTGCTGGATGTAATCGAACAATTGCCCGAAGCGGCGCGAGCACTCCAGGCACTTCATGTACTCCGAGTGGGCCACTTCGGCGCCCTGAAAATGGCGTGAAAGCTGGAACAGCAAGGCCAGCAGGTAGGCCTTGCACCCGGCCTGCATGTAGATGGCGGGGCTCTCGCCGAAGTAGCAGCGCACCAACTGTTCCACCGCGCCATGAATCGGCGCGGCGTGCGGACCGGTCGAACCAACCACCGGATTCGAGTCCTCGGTCTGGCAGTGAAACGGGATCAGGTACACCGAGTCGGCCAGCGTGGAGCCGGGATGGTAGATCAGCTCAGAGTTGAACGTGATCGTCATCGCGCGGCGATCCTGCCCGCGAAATTCGACCAGCCCGTGCAACTTCAGGTTGTCGACCACGACGATGTCGCCGGCGGTGAACTCCAGGACGCGGTCGCCCATGCGGAAGCTGCCCGTGCCGGCCAACGGAATGAACAGCTCGAGCCGCTCATGCCAGTTCATCGGATGTGAGTTGCCGCTCGGCGCGAAATTGAAGAGTTTGATCGCCAGCGGAAAGCGGGGATCGAGGTCCAGGCGGTAGCGCCCCAGCGGATCCACCAGGTGATCGATCAGAAATGGTTCAAACATCAGAGCCTCAGGAATTCCGCGGAGCATACCGGCCTCCCTCCCTGCGAAACTATCATCACATGGGCGTGCGCGCGGCCCGGCAGGGCGGGCCGCGCACGTCTCCGGGCTGCGCCGCCCGCTAAAACGCCAGGCGGAGCGCGAACTGGACCTGGCGGCTGTCGATCCGGGTGCCGGTCAACTGGCCGTAGGTCAGGCTGCGCAGGTTGGTGGTCGGCATGCCGAATATCGGATGATTCGCCAGGTTGAAGATCTCGCTGCGAAACTCCAGGTAACGCTGCTCGGTGAAGTGAAACCGCTTCATCGCCGAGAAGTCCAGGTTGATGATGCCGGGGCCATCGATGATGTTGCGGCCGGCGTTGCCGAAGGTGTACAGCGGTTGCTGCCGGAACGCAGCCCGGTCGAAGAAGTTGTCGACGGTCTGCTTGCCGCGCCCGAGGTTAGGATTCACCCCGGTGGCATCCGGACGGTTCCCGCCGCCGACGCCGATGTTGGCGACATCGATGCCCGCCGACGGCGTGGCCGGCAGCCCGCTCTCGAGCGTCAGGATGCCGCCCATCTGCCACCCGCCGATGAAGGCATTGGCAAACCGGTTGATGCCGCCGAGGCGCGCTTTGCCCCGGCCGAACGGCAGTTCAAACAGGCCCGAAGTGACCCAGCGGTGGCGCGAGTCAAAGCCGGAGCGCGCCCGCTCGCAGCCGTTGTTGCACTGCGGGTCGTTGACGAACAGCGTATCGCCGGAGCCCGGACGGACGCCGCTGGTGTCGTCGATCGACTTGCCGTAGGTGTAGGCGCTGAGGATCGTCACGCCGCGCGCAAACCGTTGTTCGAGCTTCACCTGGAGCGAGTTAAAGTTGCCGTTGCCGATGGAGTCGGGGTACTGAATCCAGCCGAACTGCTGGTACGGACGCCGGGCATCGATCGACCCCGGCCCGGGGAGCGGGTTGTTCCAGCCGGTGAACTTCTTCAGCCGGTGCGACTGCGATCCGACATAGCCGGCCGAGAGCACCATGCTCGGGGTGATCGAGCGCTGGAGGTCGAAACTCCACTGGTTGACGTAGGTCGTGCGCATGTTGGTGCTGTTGGCCAGAATCAGCGGCTGCGCCAGCGGAATCGTGGTGCCCGCGGTTCCCGTATGGAACGCCGTGCCGGACAGCTTCAAATTCGGGAAGTCGCGATCGGTGAAGTCACGCCGCAGACCCGCCAGCGTGCGCGACATGTCATAGACCGAGTTGCCGAGGTCGACGATGTTGTAGAATGTGCCGAAACCGGCCCGCACGACCGTGTCGTTGTTCACCCGGTAGGCCAGGCCCACGCGCGGCGCCCAGTTGTTCCCGTCGTTGGGAACCAGCCCGGGGCCCATGCGGCCATCGCGCACCACCTCGGCCCGGGTGAAGCGCACGATCTGGTTTTCATACGGATCGCGGCCCGTGCCCAGGTTGGAGGCCCGCACCAGGATCGGCTTGTCGGTGCCCAGGCCCCACACATTGACCGACTGATCTTTGACGTCGCGGAAGGGCGGCATGAATTCGTACCGGATGCCGAGTTCGAGCGTCAGCCTGGGCGTCACTTTCCAGGAATCGCTGACGTAGCCGGCCCAGTAGGTGCTGCGCAGGCGGGCATCAGCCGCGGAGACCGCGGTGTAGGACTGAACCGGCTGGCCGAGCAGGAAGTCAGCCATCGGCTCGCCGGTGTTCGGGCGGGAGGCGGTGTTCGCGGTGCTGGTGCCGTCGAAATCGAAGCCGCCCAGCGCGAACTGGTTGCCCAGTTGGTTGTACTGGATCGGCTTGACCGTGAAGCCCATCTTGAAGACGTGCTTGCCGCGCACCCAGTTCAGGTCGTTGGAGCCTTCAAAGATGTTGTTGTGCGTGAGGAAAATGTGCGTCCGGTCGCCGAAGCCGGTGAAGCCGGTGATCCCGAACGCAGGCAAGCCCCAGAACGACGGGTCGTTGCTGAGGTTCAGACCCTGGATCTTGAGGATCGTGCCGTTGATGTCGTTGACGTAGGAGTTGGTGCCCACCACCTTGTTGTCAAAACGCGACCAGCCGAAGCGGAAGTTGTTGACCAGCGTGGGCGAGATCACCCAGGTCGCACCGGCCAGCGCCTGGTCCGGTCGCGTATTCGTCCACGTCCCGCGTTCCGGAATCGCGGCCGGCCCGTACTCGCGATCCTGGGCGTAACTGTAGCGCCCATACCAGGACAGGCCCGGGGATTGCAGGTAGTCGACGCGGGCCAGGTATTGGTCGTCGTTGAACCGCTGCGCCTCGTTGTTCAGGAAATTGCGGGTGGTTCCCCCGAGGTTGGGCGCGGGCCAGTAGGCCATCGCTTTCGTGATCACGGGATCGATGCGCGTGGCCGGCACGATATTGCCCGGGAACTGCTGGGCGGTAATGGTTCCGTTGGGCTGCCTGCTGCGGCTGGCGGGATCAAAGGCCGGCCGTCTTCCGGCGAAGTTGCCGGCGCGCAGTTCCGCCCAGGGCACCGAGCCGATGGTGGTCAGTGCCTTCACTTCGCGGATGCTCTCCGCGTTGCCGAAGTAGAACAGCTTGTTCTTCATGATGGGCCCGCCGATCGTCCCGCCAAACTGGTTGCGCTTAAAGGGAGGAATCGGCCGGTTCCCCTGGTCGAAGAAGTTTTTGGCGTCGAACATGTGGTTGCGCACGTACTCATACAACACGCCATGGATTTCGTTGGTCCCGGACTTGGTGGTCACGTTGATCTGGCTGACGCCGTAACCGAACTCAGCCGGATAGGTGGCGCTCTGCACTTTGAACTCCTGCAACGCGTCGATTGAAGGCAGCAGGATGTAGGTGTTGAAGTTGGGGTCGGTGTTCTCGATGCCGTCGAGGGTGTAGTGGTTGAACTGCCCGCGCTGGCCATTGATCGTCACCGTCTGCCGCGCGCGATGCCCGCCCTGGAAACTGGTGCCGCCGGCGCCCGGCGACGAGTTGATATTCACGCCCGGGCTGAGGGCCGCCAGTTGCAGGTAGTTGCGCCCGTTCAGGGGAAGCTCCACAATCCGCCGGTTCTCGATCACCTGCCCGACGGTGCTGTCCTCGGTCGACAGCAGTGGCACCGTGCCCGTGACGTCGATGCTCTCGACGATCTGTCCCAGGCGCAGGGCGAAGTCGATTCTGACCACCTGCTGGACATGCAGCAAAATCTCCCGGTGGGTCTGGCTTTGGAATCCCTGCCGCTCCACGGTCAGGGTGTAGGTTGCCGGCGGCAGCGCCGGAAAGACGTAGAGACCCGCTTCATTCGTGGTGACGGCACGCGTCGCACCCGTCGCCGTATTCGCGAGCTTCACGGTTGCGTCGGGGATCAGCGCATCGGTTGCGTCGCGCACCGTGCCCATGATCTCTCCCATCCCGCCTTGGGCGAAGGACAGCGCCGCAAACCCCGCCAGCAGCGCGGTCAGCCACCAAACATGTTTGGTTTGTTTGGTTTGGATTCTCAGCATAGACACCTCCCACAGTTGCTTGCACTCAGTTTCGGTCCGGACGGATGCGCCACCAGCAGAGCATCGCGAGCAAATTGATGCCGGCGGCCAGGTAGAAATAGGCCGCTGCGCTGCCGGTCGATTGCAGCAGCAGCGGGAACGTGACAGAACTGACGAACGACCCGAGGTTTCCGATCATGTTCATGGCGCCCGAGAGCACGCCGGTACGTGGACCGGCGACGTCCTGGCAACTCGTCCAACTCGGGCTGAGCGTCATGTCGACCCCCAGCGTGGCCAAAGAAAAACAGATCACGGCCCCCAGCACCGTCGGCATCGAAGCCGCCGCGATCAGGCTGACCGCCCCGAGCGCGAAGCCGATCTGGGCAGGCACCAGGCGGGACGCGCGCCAGCGGCCGCGGCGGTACACGGCGTCCACCAGCGTGCCGCTCAGCCAGTTGCCGAAAGCGCCGCAATACAGCGGGATGCTGGCGTAGACGCCGGCCTCGAGCGCGGTCAGGCCGTAGTGCGACTTGAGGTACGGCAGCAGCCAACTAATCGCCAGAAAGAAGGTGAAGTTCGAGGCGAAATACTGCGCCATCAGCAGCAGCGCGTTGTTGGAAAACACCAGCGCCGTCCAGTGGCCGGCGCTCAACGCGGCGGCTGGCGCGACAGCTTCGCCGGCGGTGATGTGCGCGAGTTCGGCCGCCGACACGCCGCGCTGGTTGGCAGGATGGTTGCGAAACCAGGCGTACCAGCCCGCGGCGAGCAGGACGCCGACCGCGGCCAGCACCCAGAACGACGCGCGCCAACCGAAGCGGGCGATGGCGAACGAGACCACCGAGAGGCCGAAGGCCGCCCCCAGGCGCGAACCGACGAATATCAGGCCCTGGGCGGCGCCGCGCTCCTGCCGGGGCATCCAGTTGTAGATCGCGCGGCTCGCGGTCGGGTAAATGCCGGCCTCCGCCGCTCCGAACAGGAAGCGGATGACGATCAGCGCGGTCACCGCGGTGACCGCGCCGGTCAGCCCCGTGAACAACGACCACAACAACACGATGAGGGCCAGAAACGCGCGCGGCCCGAACCGGTCCGCCGCCCAGCCCGACGGCACCTGAAAGAGCGCGTAGCCGAGGGCGAACACGCCGAAGACCAGTCCGAACGTCACGTCGGGGATGGCCAGTTCGAGCGACATGTCGACTTTGGCCGCCGAGATCGCGACGCGATCCACAATGGTTAGAAAGGAAAAGACGAACAGATAGGCCAGCACGAGCCAGCGCACCCGCGTCGTGTTGCCCGCCGGAGGGGCGGCGGTCAGGCCGGCGCCGGGAGGCATAGCTCCAGCTCCTTGAGCATTGGCAGGGCGCGGTGCTCAGCGAGCGCCCGCCCGACGGCTTCCCGGTCGAGCCCGGCGATCCAGTGGCAAATCCGCTCGGTGACCGTGATGTTGGCCGCAAACATCGCGCCGGCATCCTGCCGCACCGGGAACGTGTCGGCGGTGAGCCAGCCGGTATAGCCAGCCTGCACGAGGTAGAAGAGCACCTCGGCCCACTGCCAGAGGTGCTGCGACCCAGCCAGCAGGTCCCAATCCCAGCCGGTGGTAGCATCGCAGAAATGCACGTAGTAGGGCAGCCCGCTTTCCAGCACTTCCGCCAACGCCGCAGCCGCGCAGCCGCCGTCGTACATCGCGTGCCCGGCGTTGAAGGTCACGCCCAGCGATTCGCTGCCGGCGTCCTGGCAGAGGCGGATCGCTTTCGTCGCCGTATCGAGCAGCCCCCGCGTGCGCGGTTCCGCCGGCTTGTGCTCGAAATGCAGCGCCACCTCCGGCCGGAAGGAACCGGCGGCGGCGGCGCAATCCGCCATCCGCCGCCAAGCCTTGCGGTAGTCGATCTGCAGCGGATAGTCGTAACCGTCAGCGAGGGGTGCGCATGTAATCCGCTCCGCGCCTAGTTCTGCCGCCAGCGTTTTGCCCTCACACAGCAGTTCGACCGCACGCCTGCGCACGCCGGGGTCCGGCGAAGAGAGAGCGCCCCGTTGGAACGCGCGCTCGCCCTTGAGGTTCACGTTCACCGCCGCCACGCTGAGCCCGGTCTCAGCCAACAGCGGAGCAATCGCCGTCGCATCCGCGCACTCATCGGGGAAGATAATCTCCACACCCTCGACTCCCCGGATGAGTGACGCACGCCGCAATTTCTCGCTAATCGGAAGCGGCTCGTGGTATTCGCAGAAGCGATCGCGCAGCTTGCCGAAGAAGGGAGTGAGGACAGCGTGGCGCATGGAGCTACTTCACGCTTGTGCGGGGTGCGGTCACCCCTGCGAACATTTCCGCCTCAAGCAGTTTCATGACCGGCAGAAACTCGTGCTGATCGAGGCTCTCACGGATAAAATCGCGGTCCACGCGGTCGAGCCAGTCCCAGATGCGGTTCGTCATCCGCACGTTGAAGGCGAACGTCTCGATGGGATCCTGACGTACCGGCGAAGTGTCCGAGGTGATCCAGCCGTCGTAATTCAACTCCTTCAGGTAGTACAGGAACTCAACGTAGGTCCACAGGTTGCAGGTGCCGACCATCAGGTCCCAATCCCACTTGCCGTTGTTGTCGTTGACGTGGACGTAGTACGGATGGCCGCTCATCGCCACATGGGCCAGCGCCTCGGCGGGGGTCTCGCCGCCGTAGATGGAGTGGCCGATGTCAATGGTCACCCCGACATTGCCGGTGGCCACCGAGTTGCACAACTGAATCGTCTTGACCGCCGAATCGAGCAGACAGTGGACCCGCGTCTCCGACGGCTTGTACTCCATGAACAGCAGGATCTCCGGCAGGTACACCGCCGCCTCGCGCACGCATTCGACCATCCGCCGCCAAGCGGAGATGTAGTGCGTGTGGAACGAATAGTCGTAGCCGTCGCTCAGCGGACAACAGGTGACCCGGTCGACCCCGATCGCCTTGGCGTAGTCCTTGGCGCGCATGATGAAGTCCACCGCTTTGGCGCGGATCTGGGGGTCCGGCGACGAGAGCGAACCGTAGATGAACGCGGGGTCGCCCTTGACGTTGACGTTCACCGCGGAAACCTCGAGCTTGAACCGCCGCAGGTGCTCCAGCATCCGCTCGGGCGAGGGTTCCACCTCGTAGGGATGCACCACTTCGGCGCCGGCCACGCCGGGAATTTTGGTCATCAATTCGAGCTTCTGTTCAACGCTGAGCGGTTCCTGGTATTCGCAGAACCGGTCCCGCAATTTGCCCAGGAAGGCAGTAATGATTGCTTGCTTCATGGTTCGTTTCCTCCCACGATTACGAACGACACTTCCTCGATCGTGCAGGTTTCGGTGAACCGCGGACCCCGCATGTCGAACGCGGCGACGCGCAGCGTATGCCTGCCCGGCGCGAGTTCCCGGTCGGCCCACCATTCGCGCCCGCCCAGCATGTAGGGGGCGCGCGTGCGGTAGCTATACGGTTTGCCGTCGATGAAGAACTCGACGCGCTTGATCGGCCAGCGCGCGTGGCGGTCTTCCACGACGGCTTCAATCCAGGCCGGCGCCTTCAACTCCTGCCCCTCGTTCAGCCCGATCAGCTTGATGACCGGCGCCTGGCTATCCACATAGCTCGGCCGCGGCGGCGCGGGCGAACCGGTCAGCCTGGCCACCTGCTCAAAGAACAGCCATTCCACCGGCGTGCTGATCCCCCAGTTGACCGGCGGGCTCTGGAAGCCGTCCCGGTAGTTGTTCCACCCCTGGTCGTAGTAGCCCCAACCGACCCGCTCGCGCACCGCCGCTGCGAGGTTGAACGTGCTGACGCCGTCTTCGTTGATCAGCACCGGGCGCTCATAGCCGAGCCAGCGGCGCATCGCCTGGATGTCGGTGTGCACCGCCTCAGGATCCCTCCCGTTGGTGTGGAACATCACGTAGTCGACCTGGCGTAGCGCACGGTCGCCCCGGCTGCCGCGCGGCATGATGCCGCCCGACCAGCTCATCGAAACCGGGAAGTCCCGGCCCGCTTCCGCCTTCGCCAGGGCGACCAGCTCATAGATCCCGTCCGGCTGCAACAGCGGATGGCTGTAGCCGTTGACGCTGGTCTCGTTGTTGATCTCGATCAGCACGTTGCGATACGGCAGCGACTTCAGGAAGCGAATCCCGTTCACCACCGTGCGCCGCACATTCTCGTCCCGCGGCACGATCGCGATGCGTTCGTCCGAACCCTGGTAGAAGAACCCGGCGATGACTACCATCCCGAGCCGGTCCGCGGCTGCCAGCACTTGTTCGAGGCGCTTGCCGTAGGCGGGCTTCAGGTTGCCCGCTGCATCGAACCCGCTGTTGTGGTGCGGCTGCATCGGAACGTTTTCGCCGTAGTTGCCGTCGACCGGTCCGCCGCCTTGCAGGTTGACGGTGAAGGCGAGCAGCCCGGCGCGGCGCCAGTCCTCGATGCCCCGCACGAACTCGTTCACGTTGCGTTGGGGATCCCACTTGCCTTCCGGATACTCGAACACAACGTCTCCCATCGTGTTGGAGAGATACGGCTTGCCGCGCCCGCCCTGGGCGGGGTAGTTCGCGTCGTCGAAGATCGCCTGCACCGCGCGCACGTTCAGCAGCGTGCCGGTCAGGTTGGGATCGGCGTTCGGGAACCCTGCCGCGGCGGTGTAGGTCGGGTGACCGTTGATGGTGAAGACCGATCCGCGGATCCCCACCACCGTGCGTTGGCCCGCCAAGGGCAGGCCGAGGCTCGCCAGGGCGAGCAGCGTCGAACAGCAGGTGCGCATGGCTTTTTGTCCGCTCCGCGTCGTGCAGCGGAAGCTGATCAATCTTGGGCCGAATGCGGCGGCGGCACAAGCCACAATCTGATCTAAGTTTTGGACAATCCTGCCTCGACCTGATGGAAACGTGCAGCCCCTCGGGGGTCACCCAAAACCGGCCAATGAGGGACGTCTGAAAACCGGCCAAC
>CAZLDN010000136.1:0-13109 GCA_964558355.1 uncultured Candidatus Solibacter sp. | reverse complement strand
CTCCCGCCACCCACCCGCCGCCTCTACGCCGACTTCTGCGTCCCCATCGAAGGCAGCTATTTCGCCCCATCCAGCTTCAACCAGCTCACCATCGCCTGGTACCTCAACCACGACGAATCCCCCAACATCGCCTGCACCCGCGACCACGGCTTCATCGCTCTCCGCCCCATCGGCCCCGGCGAAGAACTCACCCTCGACTACCGGACCTTCTACCCCGGCCCGCTCCCCTGGGAACCGGCCTGAACCACCGCCAGTGGGGCAGGGCTTCAGCCTGCGAAGGGCTTCAGCCCGCCGTCGCACCTCTTCCTCCCTTCCTCTCTAAAATAGAATCATGAGCGAAAAAGACTTCCCCTTGCCTCCGCCCAGCTTCGAGTTCCTCGTCCTCTCCCTGCGCATGCAGGTGGAAACCCATCTCGGCCTCAACCCCTTCGCCGAGGAGCATACCGAACCCGACTTCCGCCTCGCCCGCCACGGCATCGACCTCCTCTCCATGCTCAAGGACAAGACGAAGAACAACCTCTCTCTCGAAGAGCAGCGCCTTCTCGAAAACTCCGTCACCGAACTCCGCTTCCGCTACGTCCAGGCCATGGACGATGCCAGGAAAAAGAGCGAAGCCCCGCCCCCGGCGCCGGAAGCGAATGCCTGATCCCGCGCCTCGCCTCGGTATTCGCGTCCTCGGCTCCGGCACCAGCGTCGGCATCCCCACCATCGGATGCCACTGCAAAGTCTGCCGTTCCACTGACCCGCGCGACAACCGCCTGCGCCCCTCCATCGTCATCCGCAACGGCGAACGCATCATCGTCGTCGATACCGGGCCGGACTTCCGCCAACAGGCCCTCGCCGCGAAAATCGAACGCGTCGATGCCGTGCTGTTCACACACGCCCACGCCGACCACATCCTCGGCCTCGACGATCTGCGCCCCTTCAACTTCCACCAGAAAGAACCCATCGCCATCCACGCTTCCGCCGACTCGCTCGAAGTCATCCAGCGCGTCTTCGCCTATGTCTTTCACGACGGACCCACCGAATCCTCGCGCCCCAAAATCCGCAGCCACATCTTTGACACCGAACCCTTCGAAGCCGCCGGCCTCGTCTTCACGCCCATCCCGATCAAACACGGCAGCAGCCCCTGCCACGGCTTCCGCTTCAACAACACCGCCTATCTCACAGACCACAGCGAGATCCCCGAGTCGTCCATGCGCCTGCTGGAAGGCGTCGAAGTCCTCTTCCTCGACGCGCTCCGCTACAAGCCGCATCCCACGCATTCCACCATCGACGAGAGCCTCAAAACCGTCGCCCGCCTCCGTCCGCGCGCGACGTACTTCACTCACATCTCTCACGATCTCGGCCACGAACGCGCCCAAAGTCTGTTGCCCGAAAACGTCTTCCTCGCCTACGACGGCCTCGAAATCGATCTCGGAGCCGCCCAGTGACGCAGCGTGTCTTCAGATCGCTCGATGAGGCCGCCGGCGCTTTTTCGCCTTCCGCGGTCACCATCGGCAACTTCGATGGCCTCCACGCCGGCCACCGCGAACTGATGCGCCGCACTGTCCGCCTTGCGAAGGAAACCGGCTCGAAACCCTCCGCGCTCACCTTCCACCCGCACCCCAAGTCCATCGTCTCCCCGGTCGGCGCGCCCAAACTGCTCACACTGCCCAAAGAGCGCTGCGCCCTGATGGCCGGGGAAGGCATCGAACAGGTCCTCATCCTGCCCTTCGATTCATCGATCGCCGCCCTCCAGCCAGCCGAGTTCTTCCAGCGCATCCTTGTCGATACCCTCGGCGCGCGCGCCGTCTGCGTCGGCGACAACTTCCACTTCGGCAGCAGGCAGACCGGCCATGTCGACGTACTCGCCGGACTTGGGCTGGGGCTTGGCGTCAAGGTCGAAATCGTCGACGCCATCGTCCGCCGCGGCGGCGTCGTCTCATCCAGCGAGATCCGCCGACTCATCGATCTCGGCAATGTCAGCCGCGCCGGCCGCCTGCTTGAACGGCCCTATTCGATGTCCGGCGACGTTGTGAAAGGCCAGGGCCGCGGCTCGAAACAGACCGTCCCCACGCTCAATCTCGAAATCAGTTCGCTCGACAGCTCCGAACGCGCACTGCCCGCCTCCGGCGTCTACATTACCCGGACCTTTGACCCGGACTCCCGCCGCCGCTGGGCCTCGATCACCAACGTCGGCCACCGTCCCACCTTCGGCGGCGCACACCTCACCATCGAAACCTTTCTGCTTGATGAACTGACCGCGCCCGCGCCCACGCGCATCCGTCTTGAATTCCTCCGCCGCGTCCGTGAAGAGCGCCGCTTCCCCAGCGCCGAATCGCTGAAAGCGCAGATCCTCAACGATGTCGAGCGTGCCCGCGCCTTTTTCCGGCGGGTCACCCGCGGGCGTATAGCAGAGCCCACGCTGCCGCGCCCACGCTGAACATCAGCCCAAAGCCCAGCAGCACCCTGCGGCCGAATGCCCTTGTGCCGCCGCTGAATGCCAGGAAGGTTTTGAACGCCGCATTCGCCACCAGCGCCAGAAACACGCCGCCCACCGCCGCCGGCATGCCCAACCCCTGATCCTTCAGCATGCCCGACAAGGAGAACACGATCGCGTCCACGTCCACCGAGCCTCCGATGAAGCTGGCTGACAACACGCCGCCTTGGCCGAACTCCTCGCCCGATGCCCGCACCATCAGCCGGATCACGGCGAACGCCGCGCCAAACTTCAACGCCGGCATAAGGTGAAACGGGTTGCCCAACCGCACCTCCGGCTTGCTTGCCTGCTCTTCTCCCGGCTTCTTGCGCGGCAGGAACGCATACGCCACACCTGCCGCGCCCATCGCGATCAACGGAAGCAGGCTGGCCGCGGCCAGCGCCGGCGACGCCACCAGCATCAGCGCGTAGACGCGCGGAAACTGTACCGCGTTGGCCAGCACCGCCGCGCGTCCATACTCGAGCGTGCGCGGCTCGTCCTCGGCGCACTGCTTCGCGAACGCGCTTGTCGCCGCCGTCGTTGATGCCAGACCGCCCACGATCGCCGTCCAACGCAGCCCTTCGCTCCCTCCCAGGAACTTCTGCAAGAAGTAGCCCAGCCAGTTGATCGTGCAGACCAAGATGACGAAGATCCACACCCGCTGCGGGTTGAAGAACCCATACGGGCCATAATCGCCATCGGGCAGCACCGGCAGGATGACGAAGATCACCGCCAGGAATCGCAGCGTCTCGTGAAACTCACGCTCGGTGATCGCCTCGACGAAGAACCTCTTCAACGCCACCCGCATGTCGAGAAACAGCGCCAGCACCACGGTCAACGCGATGGCCAGCGGAGATCCCCATGGCAGCGACACGGTCGCCGTCAGCACGCAGAGCAGGAACGTCGCCACCGCGGCCAGTTCCGTCGTGATGCCCGTGCGGCCCGGAGTCTGTGCGCGGAAGACAATGATCAACGCGGTGAGCGCAATCAGCACGGCGACAGTCAGCGCCATCTGGCCGATCACGCCGCACAACCCGCCGGCCAGGCCGATCGTCACGAAGTCCCGCAACCCGGCGTGGCGCTCCTGACGCTGGTCCGCCTCCCGCTCGATGCCAACCAACAAGCCGATCAGCAACGCCTCGCCCATGGCGATCCAGGCCGGCTGGTGGAATTCAATCATCGGAAGCACCGCCTTCGATTGTAGTCCGGCGCGCTCGCGTCAGACGGGCTGATTGGCCCGCTTGAACACTTCCATCGTGTAGCAGCCCGCCGCCGATGCTCCGCCGTCCAGAACGAACGTCTGGCCCGTGATGTAGCCGGCCTCTTTCGACGCCAGGAAGACGGCCACGTTCGCCACCTCCGGCGCGGCGGCCAGTCGGCCCAGCGGGATCGTCTTCTGGCGCTCCCTCAGCCGCTCCTCGCCATAGAGGCTCAGCAGCATGTCGTTCATCACCGGGCCCGGCACGATGCAGTTCGCGGTGATCCCGTGCGCGGCCAACTCGACCGCCATCACGCGCGTCAAACCCAGCAGCGCCGCCTTCGTCGCGCCATAGCCCGTGAAACCGAACTGGCCCATGTTGGCGCTGATCGTCGAGACCGTCAACAACCGGCCGCCGCGCCCCGCCTCGACCATCGCCCGCGCCGCCGCCTGGCAGCCATACATCGCGCCCGACACGTTCACGTCAACCGACTCGCGCCACGACTCCTCGTCGTATTCGAGAAACGGCTTCATCCTCACCAGGCCGGCGTTGGCGATGAAGATGTCCACCGAGCCATAGGCGTCCAGGCAGGTCTTCACCAGCGCATCGGCCGTGGCGCGTTCCCGCACATCGCCCGCGCAACAGGCCGCGCCGAGTTCCTCGGCGACAGCGCATGTCCGCATGGCATCGGTTCCATGAACCACCACGCGCGCGCCCTCGGCGATGAAGCGCTCGGCCATCGCCTTCCCAATGCCGCGCGCCGATCCAGTGATGATCGCCGACAGACCTTCGAGACGTCCTGCCATGTCTACCTCCCTGCGACTACGTTGAAGCCTTCCACTGCCACGGCCAACTTCTCTCCGCGCGCGTCGGCTTCGGCCACTTCGACAGTCACTGTCATCGACTCGCCCGGCATCCAAACAAGATAGCTGTCGCCGGTGATGGCTGGCAACAGCCGTTCGCCTGTCTTGCCGTCCTCCGGCCAGTTCGCCGGTTTGTTCGCCGCGCCCATGGCGGCGAGCATGAGGGATCTCATTGTACGGCGCTCCTGTCGAGACGGTTCAGCGCGAAGGCGTAAGCGCCAATCGAAGTCGCTTCGCTGGTACCGAGGCGGGTGATGCCGACGCCGGTGCGCTGGAGTCCGTCGAATTTCAGTTTGCGGTTGGAGTAAGGGACGGCGAGTTCGGTGGTTTCGCCTGCGAGGAATTGTTCGAGTTGGGCCGGGTCCTCGAGGTTGAACGCCTTGGGGATCAACCGGCGGAAACGTTCGCCGTTGGGGGCGAGATAGGTCGAGTTCATCTCGTCCACGATGGCGGGCAGGAACTGGCTGTGCGCGCCTGAGACGCCGCCGCCGATGACGACAAGCGCGTCGAGCAGCGTCGAGGCGTTCGCGATGGCGTCGCCGGCGATCTCGCCCATGCGGCGGAAGGCTTCGCGGGCGGCGTAGGCGTTGCCTTCGGCGAGGCCCTTGGCGATGTCATGGATCACCTTGGGCTCAGGTGCGTCCGAGAAGGGGATGTTGGACATTTCAGCGTAGACGCGGCGGACGGCGCGAATGGATGCGCCCTCTTCGGCGTTCAGTTCGGGGTCGTACTTGTGGCGCAGGATCCAGATCTCGCCCGCGACCGAGTTGTCGCCGGTGTAGAGTTCGCCGTCGCGCACGATGCCGCCGCCGAGTCCGGTGCCGAGCGTGACGCCGAACAGGTTGCGGAAACGCTTCGGACTGCCGGCTTGAGCGAGCAGGCTGTTGACGTGAGGCAACAGGCCCGAGGCTGCTTCGCCGAAGGTGAACAGGTCGCCGTCGTTGTTGATGAAAACGGGCAGCGAGAAGCGGTCTTCGAGGATGGCGGCGAGGGGGACGTTTTTGTAGGCGGGCAGGTTGCGGGGTCCGACGATGATGCCGTTGAAGTAGTCGGCGGGCGCGGGGAAGGCGAAGCTGATCGCGGCCGGCGGCGTCGCGAGCGCGTCGAGCACGCGCTGAAAGCCCTGCATCATGTTGCCAAGGGATTTGTCGAGATCGCCGGCCTCGGCGGGCAAGGAGAAGTTCTGGACGACGGCGCGGTTGGCCTGCATGGCGGAGAAGACGAAGTTGGTCCCGCCGGCGTCGAGCGTCATGACGGCACGCTGGTCGTTTGAATAGTCGCGCATGATGTCCTCACTAAGACTGGCGAGCGGGTTTGAGAATCGAAGTCCAGGCGATGTAGAGAATGGCCGCGAGGGGCACGAGGAAGCTGATCTGGACCGATGATGCGTCAGCGACCAGGCCCATGAGCGGGGGCAGGATCGCGCCGCCGACGATGGCGGTGACCATGAGGCCGGAAAGCTCGTTGGTATGTTCCGGCATCGAGTCCACGGCGATCGAGAAGACCAGCGGGAAGATGTTGGCGAAGCCGAGTCCGGCGACGAAGAAGCAGGCGACGGCGACGGTTGGGTTGGGGATGAAGAGACCGGCGAGTCCGAGAATCGACAGGCCGCAGGTCAGCATGAAGAACTTGCGGGGCGAGACCCAGTTCAAGATGACGCCGCCGGAGAAGCGGCCGATGATCAGTGCGGTAAAGAAGAGGCCCGTACCGAGCAGGCCGACCTTGTTGATGTCGATGGCGAAGCGTTCCTTGAGGTAGAGCGGGATGCCCGCGCTGACGCTGACCTCGGCGCCGACATAGAAAAAGATGGAGCCGACCATGGCGAGGACGTAGGGATTCTTGAGGAGAGCGAGGCAGGAGGCGAAGGTGGCGGCCTTGTCCTTTGACTTCTTCTCGTCGACCTTGAGGCCGGCGACGGCGAGGACGGCGATCAACAGGGCGACGGTGTAGATGGGGAAGATGACCTTCCAATCCGCGCCGAAGTACTTGGCGGCGATGACCGGGATCATGGGCGCGGAGAGCGAACCGATGGCCTTGACGAACTGGGCGAGCGTGAGGTTGCGGGCGTATTTTCCTTCAGCCGAGACGTCGCGCATGATAGGGTTGCCGGCGACCTGAAGGATGGCGGCGCCAGCGCCGAGCATGAGGATGGTGAGCAGGAAGCGGGCGAAGGAATCGAGGCCGAAGGCGGCGTTCAGGAGGCCCAAGAATGCGACGAGCAGACCCATCATGAGGATATACTTCTTGCCCTTGCGGTCCTGGACCAGGCCGACGGGGATGGAGAGGAGGCCAAACATCGAGAGGCCGACGAAGGGGATCATCGAGGCCACGGCGTTCGAGAGTTGGAACTCAGCCTTGGCCAGGGAGACAAAGGGGCCGACGGCGTCAGCGAAGCCCATGGCAAGGAAGGCGAGGAAAATGGGGAGGGTTCGGAGTCGCATAGGTGGAGCTTTCCTTCCGGATCCGGCGCAACGCGGGCAGATCCTGACACGAAGATCCGGAACCGGGCTTTGTCAGTATATCGCTGCCGGGATCGGTTTAAGCGCGTGAAGGCGGATTGGGCGGGAGCTTGGAGGAGCGCACCCGCTCAGTCGAAAGTCGCGTCGGACGACCCGCTCTCTGCGTTCGCGGTTCCAGCGAGTGGGGCTCGCGCGATCAATCGATGGTACGCATTTTCGTCAATTAGGTGGCCCCAGCGGGGCCATCTGGACTCTCTGCGTTCGCGGACTCAGTGGTGCGATGGCTCAAGCGAGGCCCAGTAGGCGCGGTGGCCTACGTAGTCTGAGTCGGGCAGGTTGGCGAGGATGGCTTTGCGGAGTTCGAGGATGTCGATCTCGCCTTGCTTTTGATAGACGACCTTGCCGCCGGGGGTGAGCAAGACCGTGAAGGGGACGCCGGCTTCCCACTTGGATTCGAAGGCGGCTTGCATGGCGTAGGTGTCGGTGGAGTCAAAGTGGAGATTGCGCGTTGAGGCGTGGTATTTGTTCAACACGCGCATGACGCCTTCCTTCTCGTCGGGCAGATTGGTGGAGACGGTGACCATATCGAAGTCGCGGCGGCGGTACATGCGGTAAGTCTCCTGGAGGGCGGGGAATTCGGTGAGGCAGGGTCCGCACCAGGTCGCCCAGAAGTTGACCAGAAGGAGCTTGCCGGTGGGGCTCTTGCGCAGGGCTTTGAGGCCGTCGGCGGAGACGGCCTCGACGGCGACCGGTTCGGCGAGGATACGCTTCATCTCGGCGTCACGGCTGGAGGACTTGGTCTTCCACTTGATGGAACAGCCGAAGACGCCGGTATGTGTGACCTCGGGTTCGCGGCCGGCAAGGACGGCGTCGATGGCGGCGCGGGTTTCCTTGGTTTTGACGAGCGATTCGCGCTGGCTGTTGTCGATGCGGCCTTCGAAACGGAGTTTGCGCTGGGCGTCGAAAACGAAGACGTGCGGGGTGGCCTTGGGGCCGTAGGCGGCGGCGACGGACTGGGTTTCGCCGTCATAGAGGTAGGGGAAATTGAAGCGATGGCGGGCGGCGCGCGTCTTCATGTCGTCGAGGCCGTCGTTCAGGTCGGTGTAGCCCATTTCGTCGAGGCGGACGGCGTTGGGGTCGTTCGGCGCGATGGCGACGAGAGCGACGCTCTTGCCGCGGTAGTCTTCGACCAGTTGCCTGATGCGGGTTTCGTAAAGCTGCGCCGTGGGGCAGTGGTTGCAGGTGAAGATGACGGCGAGGACCTTGGATGAGGCGTAGCCGGCGAGGGAATGTGTCTTGCCGTCGGTGCCCGGGAGGGAAAAAGCGGGCGCGGCGGAGCCGATGGCGAGCGTGGGCGGATCGTCAGCGGCGAAGAGCGGCGCTGCCGCGAGCAGGGCGAAGGCGAAACGGGTCATGGCGAAAGCCTCCCAGCGTGGAGATTCGCCATGAGTATATCAGCCGTCTTGTGGATCAGGCTTGTTCAGTAGAGGCGACGCGGGGCCGGAGCCGGGGAATTGGAGCGCGGTCGCGCCGGGCGGCGATGGGCGGGCAGCAGTATCGAGGGGTGAAGCGGGCTGGTCGATAGGGCGCGGGATGGGGAGCCGGACAGGTTCGTTGGTGACGGCGGGTTTGACCGGACCAGGCACAGCGGCGGAAGTAGAGGAAGAAGCCGAGGCGGTCATGACGGCGGGCTTGGCCTGGCGGCGTCGGCGCTGGATGTCGCCGAGCTGGGCGAGGGACTTTTCGGTCGAGTGTTCGAGGTAGGCGCGGTAGCGGGCGAGGCGGCCGATGTTCATGAGGCTGGCGGTGGAGTTGAAGGTGCGGATGTCGCGTTCGGCCTGCTGGATGTGGTGGATCTGGAAGCAGTTGTGGATGATGGTCTCGACGAGGGTCTGTTCGATGGGACCGACGGGGCGGAGGTGGTCGCGGTGGATTTTCGAGAGGCGCTGGTAAAGTTCGCGGCCGGCGGCTTCAGACTCGCTGAGGCGCGTTTTCGAACTGTCTTTAATCGTTGGTTGTGTTTGAGATGTCATGTTAGGCATGGCGATTGTGATTGAAGGGGAAGCGGGGAGGACACGACGCGACGAATCTGTGTAAGTAATTGAAACAGGCGCAAAATAATTTTCTTATGCGGGTGATCGTCTTGGAAGGCGGCGGCGGGGAGGCTGGCGCGCAAGTGGGCGGATGGTCACGAAACTGTCATTCGCGGCCGGTGTGGGCGGCTTATAATGGAGTAACGTATCCTTATGTCAGGAGTCCCTCGTGAACAGTCTCACCAGAACAACTTCCATCACGTTCCTCGCCGTGTGCCTTGTCATTCCGGCCGCGGCTCAATCACTGGCAGGTCTAGGCGCCATCAATGGCGTCGTGCGCGATGCATCGGGCGCGGTCGTCCCGGCGGCGAAGGTTGTCGTATCGAACGCATCGAACGGCATCCGGCGCAATCTTGAGACCAATGAATCCGGCCTGTTTTCAGCTCCATCGCTGTCGCCCGCCGAAGGCTATGAAGTATCGGTCCTGAAGGAAGGCTTCGCGGCTTACACGGCGAAGCAGATCGCGATTCAGGTCGGCCAGAACGTGACGTTGAACATTGCGCTTGACGTGAAGGCGCAGACGCAGGAAGTCACGGTGACCACGGCCGCGCCGATTGTGGACGAAAGCAAGACGGGCGTGTCGCAGGTGGTTGGCAGCAGCCAGATTCAGAACCTGCCGATCAACGGGCGTCGCGTGGACAGTTTCGTGCTGTTGACGCCGGGCGTAGTTCCGGACGGCACATTCGGGCTGGTGAGTTTCCGCGGCATCGCCGGCGGCAACGCGTACCTGACCGACGGTAACGACACGACGAACCAGTTTTATAACGAGAACGCGGGCCGTACGCGCATCAGCACGCAGATTTCGCAGGACGCGGTCCAGGAGTTCCAGGTTTTGACCAATGGTTACTCTGCCGAGTTCGGCCGCGCCTCGGGCGGCGTCATCAACACGGTGACGCGCAGCGGCGCGAACGACGTGCATGGGACCGCCTACTGGTTTTTCCGCAACCGCAGCCTGAACGCTCGCGACCGGTATGCGACGCTGAATCCGCCGGAGTCGCGGCACCAGACGGGCGCCAGCATCGGCGGACCGATCCAAAAGGACAAGCTGTTCTACTTCTTCAACGGTGAAATGACGCGGCGCAACTTCCCGGCGCAGAACCGCATCATCTCGTCGGCGCTGACCGACGGCGCGGGAAACTTCACAGCGTCGTGCGGCGCGGCGACGGCGGCGCAGTGCGAAGCGGCAAAGACCTACATTTTCCGTAACAACAACAAACTGATCGAGCGCACGGCGGACAGCGAACTGCTGTTCGGCAAATTGGACTGGCGTCCGAACGAGACGCAGAGCTTCAGCGCGAGCTTCAACTACTTGCGCTGGGTTTCGCCGAACGGCATTCAGACGCAGGCTGTGTTGACGAATAATAACGCGGCGTCGAACAACGCCAACTCGACGGTAAGGACGCGATATGGACGTCTGGCGTGGACGTCGATCGTCTCGAACAACATCGTGAACGAAGCGCGATTCGGCTGGTTCAAGGACCGGCTGTTCGACGACTTCAATCCGGAGTTCATCCCGGCGGCGACGGGGCGCTTGGGCGTGACAGTGGGCGGCGTGCCGGTGGGCACGGCGATCGACTATCCCCGCCTGAACCCCAGCGAAGAGCGTTATCAGTTGGCCGACAACCTGAGTTGGACGGTCGGCACGCACACATTGAAGTTGGGCATGGACATGACCAACACGCAGGACTACCTGAAGATCCTGCGCAACCAGTACGGCAGCTACAGCTACTCGAACTTCGCCAACTTCGCGTTGGACTTCACGGGCAACACTACGGGCCTGAAACGCTGGCAGAGCTTCTCGCAGACCTTTGGGAACCCGCTGCTGGACTTCACGACGCGGGACTGGAGCTTTTACATTCAGGACCAGTGGCGCGCGGCGCGCAAGCTGACCGTGAACCTGGGCATGCGTTATGAGTATGCGCAACTGCCGCAGCAGAAGCAGGTCAACCCGGACTATCCGCAGACGGGCCGGATTCCGAGCCCGCGGATGAACCTTGGACCGCGGGCGGGCTTGGCGTATGCGATGAACGAGAAGACCGTGGTGCGAGCGGGCATGGGCGTGTTCTTCGCGCGGTTCCAGGGGGCGCTGCTGCAGACGCTGTTCTATGGCAACGGCCTTTACCAGCCGCAGATTTTTGTGCTGCCGGCGACGGCGGGCGCGCCGGTGTTCCCGAACGCCGTGACCGACTTTTCGACCTTCCCGAGGGGCAGCGTGAGCGTGACGTATGCGGCGAACGCGTTCCGCAATCCCTACACCATCCAGGGCGACATCGCGATCGAGCGGCAGCTTGCCCGAGACCTGGGACTGACCGTGTCATACGTCTACACCCGCGGCATGCGGATCACGACGACGAGGGACAACAACATTGGCGAGCCGGGCGCGCTGGCGACCTACCGGATCAACGATACGGCCGGCAACCAGGTGGGCACGTATTCGACGCCGACCTACCGCTTGGCCAATCGCGTGGATACGCGGTATTCGCGCGTGCTGGAAGTGGAGAATGGCGGGGATAGCTGGTACAACGGCCTGATCGTTCAATTAAACAAGCGGATGTCGAAGGGCCTGCAGGTGAGCTTCTCCTATACTTGGTCGCATGCGATCGACAATGCGAACCAGGGCGGCGGCAGCAGTGCGCTGTTCTTCGATTCGCTGCGTTCAACGGCGAACGGCAGCTATGCCGGCGACAGGGGCACATCGTCGCTGGATCAGCGGCACCGTGCGACGACTAACTTCGTGTGGTCGCCGACGTTCACCAAGAGCACGGCGCCTGGCGCGCGCTGGCTGGTGAACGGATGGCAGATGTCGGGTATCGTGACGCTGGCCTCGGCTCAGCCGTTGACGCCGACGATGCGCGTGAGCGGATCGCCGTTCACGGGCGCGGCGTTCAACACGTCGTTGAATGGCTTTGGCGGTTCGAACCGCGTGCCGTTCCTGCCTTACTCGTCGCTGGACATCGACCAGACCTACCGGCTGGACGCGCGTCTGGCTCGCGAACTGCCGTTCACCGAGCGGGTGAAGGGTTATCTGCAGTTTGAAGCGTTCAACGTGACCAATTCGGTGGTTGATACGTTCAGACTGACAGAGCGCTATAGCGCATCGGGCGGCGTGATCACGCCGACGGCGACCTACGGCACGCCGACGCAGTCGCAGGGCTTCCCTGACGGCACGAACGCCCGCAGGGCGCAGGTGTCGCTGCGTTTGGTGTTCTAATCGGCGATGCTGTTATACTGATCGTGTGGCGGACCCGCGCACTTTCGGGGGCGCGGGTTTGCTTTGCGGGTAGCTGAAAATGATTATTCTTCTGACAATCGTTCACGTCATTGTATGCCTGTTCCTGATCATCGTGGTGCTGCTGCAGAGCGGCAAGGCGGCCGATCTGGCCGGGGCGTTTGGCGGCATGGGATCACAGACGGCGTTTGGCCCGCGAGGCGCGGCGACAGTGCTGTCGAAGGCGACTACGATCGCGGCGGTACTGTTCATGGTCGGGTCTTTGTCGCTGTCGGTGCTCTACACTCGGGCGGGCAGGGGCGCGGGCACGACGGTGCTTGAGACTTCTCCGCCGCCGGTGACGCAGCAGGCGCCGGCGCAGCCGAAGCAGCAGGGTCCGATCAAGATGGTCGTGGAGACCGAGTCGGGCCAGAAGGTGTCGGAGACGGAGATCCCGGTCCCGCCGCCGCCGGCACAGAAGCAGGTTCCGGCGAAGAAATAGCGGGTTATAATTGAGCTTGGCCGGGGCACTGAAAACAGGGCATCCGGACCACCTGCGGAGGTGGCGGAATTGGCAGACGCACTAGCTTGAGGTGCTAGCGGGAGAAATCTCGTGGGGGTTCAAGTCCCCCTCTCCGCACCATGATTTGAAGAAGCGGGCGAGCTTTCGGGCTCGCCCGCTTCTTTGCTGGTGTGCCGGGCATGTTCGACAGCTTGCGGGTGGAAGTCCCCTTGACAACCTGATGGAGGTGAAGTCATAGCGAAGCGCAAGGGCGTCGCCGCGAGGCGGGGTCTGAAAGAAGCGTGGAGCAAACGTACGAGCCGA
>CAZLDN010000135.1:0-13508 GCA_964558355.1 uncultured Candidatus Solibacter sp. | reverse complement strand
ATCTGCCCAATCCAGATTGCGGTGATCGGATCTGCCCAATCCAGATTGCGGTGATTGATGCCGGGCAGAGGTGCCAGGCAGAGGCACAGAGGTTTCAGGCACGTCCGAGGAGTAGTGGATGGCACTGCGCAACGACCCGCGCCGCCACACGGCTCAACAGGGCGCAACAGGGGCCGATCCGTCAGCCTGCCGGTATCTTGGGTCCCTCCTGGCGACCTTCTCGAGCGGGTGGTCCCATTGCATAAAGTCGCTAGTCACAGGGAATTATTCAGGTGCGCAGGCAGGTGCGCACCGAGGTAAGTGAATGAATCTAAACACACAGACCGACTTTAGCGGCGTTTCGGCGGTACGCACGTGATGGGCGTCTCGATTCGATCATATGCACGGTTGCGGGGGTGTGTCGAGAGCGCCGTCCGGAAGGCGATTGCGAGCAAGCGGATCACGCCGAACGCAGACGGGACCATCGATCCGGAGCGGGCGAACCAGGAGTGGGTGCGGAACACGTTCGCGGGCAAGACTCTGCACCAGGCGACCGGACCGCAGGTGGTGCCGTTCAGGATGCCAGCCTCGTCCGAGGCATCGAGCGATCCTATTTCCGCATATCTGCGGGCACGGGCAGTGACGGAGACGTTCAAGGCGAGGACGGCGCAATTGGAGTATGAGCATCGCGCCGGCAAATTGATCGAGGCCACCAAGGCGGGTGAGTATGCGGCGCATTGGTCGGCGATTGTCGGCGATGCACTGTCGGCATTCGCGGATCGCGTGGCTCCGCTGGTGGCGGCCGCGAAGAACGAAGCGGAGATTCACCGGATACTCGCGGGCGAAACGAACGCGCTGCGCCGGAAGGCGGCGAAGGCCATCTCGGACGCTGGTTACTGATGAGCACACAATTCTCAATGCATGCGGTTGGCGCGGCGGCGTTGCTGCCACCACGGGATATTTCCGTGGCGCAGTGGGCGGACGAGAATGTGTCGCTGACTGGCTCCGGATCGGCGGAGCGGGGCCAGTGGCACACGAGACCGTACCAGCGGGAGCCGATGGACGTTCTCAGCCCGAGCCATCCGTGCAAGCAGGTGGTGTTGATGTCGGCGGCACAGATGCTCAAGACGAGCGTGATGGTGAACTTTCTGGGCTACATTGCGGATGTGGATCCGGGGCCGACGCTGGTGGTGGAGCCGAGATCGGAAGATGCCAAGGCGCTGTCGAAGGATCGGGTTGCGCCATTGTTCAGGCACTGCCCGGCACTCCGGGGGAAGCTCGCCGCAGTGAAGTCGCGCGATGTGAGCTTGCCGGTCGACGGACGGCCATCGCTGACGGGCTTCATTTTCGGGCAGCCATCGGCGGTGGACGTGAACCTGTCGGGGCGTCGCATGGCGCGCGGGGTAAAGATCTACCCCGGTGGACACTGGAAAACTGAAGCATGAACTCTACGGCCGCATCAACACGGAGCGGATGGAAGGAGCGATCGATTACCCGAACGGGTGGCTGCATCTTCCCCAGGTATCGGATGAGTTCTGCCGGCAACTGGTGGCGGAGCATCTCGTATCGCGAGAAGTGAAGGGCTACCGGAAGTGGGAATGGATCAAGACCAGGGAACGCAACGAAGCACTGGATTGCTCTACGCTCGGGCGGCGGCCTACCAGATCACGCGATCCGATAGCTTCGGTGACCGCGATTGGATGCGGTTAGAGTCGGCCCTCGGGCGGCTTCCGCGAGAAATCGAAAGCACTCCGGTGACGCCTCGGTCAGAAACAAGTCCAACGATCCCAACACCCCCCCGAAAACTCCACGTATGGCAAAACGGCCAAATGTTGTCCGATCAGCATGGATGGATTCCTTCAGAAGATGATATTGTCCGAATTGGCTTCGGCGCCCCTCTGCCCAGCGCCCGCTATGGCAGGCTCGGCAATCTGGACCGCAGACCAGCAACTGACGGTCTCGGAGCGGGCAGACGAGCACCGGAGACTGGCGGGCAAAGCGGCGGCTGAATCTGGGCCTTGGTGCACGTCGCGTAAACGACGCGAAGAATGCTTAGAATACGAGGGCGGGAAATACGAGGGCGGGCGAGAATCGACGGGGTAAGGACAAGTCCCAATTGATCAATCAGATCAGAATTTACGGGAGCCACATGCCCGGCAAACAGTGCGCGGTCCCAGGTGTTTGTGAACAGCAGGTCCCCGGGGACCAACGTTCTGAGCTGGCCGAATCGGCCCCACGTCGGCATAGGAATTGTCCGGCATTTGCCGGTCGGTAATCCAAATCGCCTTGCTTTCTCGTTTGGCTTGAGCCATAAATGTGTGGACCGCGGTGTTCCCGCGTAAGAAGGACAGTCCATGGGCACCGATTCACCGGATACGATTGTGCGGCTTGGCAACGCCACCGTGGTTCTTCAGCATGGCGCGGACACGTCGCGCTTCAAGGTGCATACCGCGTCGCTTAGCGTTGCACCAGGCCGCCGGCCGGTTCGTCTCCGACTGGAAGGGCCAGGAGGATCAATGGCCGTCGAACTCTCCCGCATCGCGTTTTGGCAGCTCACGGCCGAGTTTCACGAACGATCGATCACTGCCGATAGTCCTAGCCCCAAGCAGCACGCGCGGCGCACGCGCCGGGGGCGGTCATGATCAGCCCAGGCGACCTTTGCCCTGGAAGTTCGACGCACTCTCGCGCCGGCGTGAATGCCGAACAGTGGCTGGTCCAGCGGGTGAGCGAAGATCCGGCCCTCCTGGGCCTGGGTGATCTGGATCTCAAACGGGCGCTCCCGTCACGCCGCGCCGGGCAGGTCAGCCTTCTTCTGCAACACCCAGCCGAGTTGAGCCTCTACGTTATGGAACTCCAATTTGGCCCCACGGACGACCGCCACGTCATCCGGGTTGTCGAGCGCTGGGCGGCGGAACGGAAACGCCACCCGCGCAACCGGTGCCTTGCCGTGCTCGTGGCCGAGGAGATCGCGCCCCGTTACCTGAACATCCAGCAATTGATCAGCAGAGCCGTCCCGGTGGCGCTGATGGAGATGCGGATGTCCGAAGCCGCGGGGACCACTACACTTCGATTCGCACCTGTAGGGCTACGGCTGCGCTGATTCGCGACGCCAAGGAGACCCGAGCAGTTGTTCCACATCGCGGACGAGTTGCGCGGCAGGAATATTCAGCGCCGCCGCCAGGCTGAGCATCGTTCGCAACGACGGGTTCATCTTGCCGCGCTCCAGCAGGCTGATGTAGGTCCGGTGATACCCGCTCTCAAACCCAAGCAACTCCTGCGACATCTTGCGATGCTTCCGGGCGCGCAGCAACGCTTTGGCGAACGCTTCCTCCGGGTTGAGACGGGCAGCTCGGCTCCTGCCATCCAGTTGCATGCGCAATTCGATGGTGTCTGATTGCAGAGCATAGTTCTACAGAGTATACTCTGAGTTCCTGTTCCGATCATCGAATCACATTTGGGGGCGTGCTCTGTGGCAGTGGCGCGATACGTCAAGCTCGAACGAGTGCTTCTTCAGAATCACCCAGACCTGGACGAGCGCTGGGTGCAGGCTCGGATCGCGGAAGATCCGGCGATCTTGGGTCTTGGCGACCTGATCCTCAAGGATAAAGAACGAATCCAGCCGCGCAAGGGCCGGCTGGACTTGCTTCTGCAGGATCCCGAAGCCGACCGCCGGTACGAAGTCGAAGTCCAACTCGGTTCCACGGACGAGTCCCACATCATCCGAACGATAGAATACTGGGACATCGAGCGGAAGCGATACCCGCAGTACGAGCACTGTGCCGTGATCGTGGCAGGGGACATTACCAGCCGGTTTCTCAACATCATCGGTCTCTTCAACGGCGCTATTCCGCTCGTCGCGATTCAGATGCAGGTGTTTCGGGTGAACAGCGACGAGGTCACGCTCGTGTTTACCACTGTGGTAGATGAACTCGTCCGCGGTCCAGTAGATGAGGACGAAGAGATTCGCGAGGTGACTGATCGCGGCTACTGGGAAGGCCGGGGGGCGAAGGCGACCCTGGCAACGCTGGATAGAATCTTCGAGATCGTGCACGGGCTCGATCCGACCTTGGAGTTGAAGTACAACAAGTTCTACGTTGGGCTGGCCAAAGACGGGCAACCGCACAATTTCGTCGTTTGCCGGCCGCGGAAGAACGCGCTGGTATTGACCATCCGGCTCAAGCAGTCGGCCGAGGTACAGTCCAGGCTCGAAGAGAGTGGCCTCGAGTCCCTCGACTACGACAAACGCGAAGGCGGGTATCGAATCCGGCTCGGGATCGACGACTTGGAGAATCGGGGCGAGGTGTTGCGGCAGCTGATCGAGATGGCGTTCCGCAATCACATTGGGTGAGGACCACACCTCTTGCGGGAGAGTCAAGGGATGATGTCCCACGCGCTACAAGTGGGTATGGCAAACCACTTCGGCTACGGGCCGTTCACGGTTTTTCCTCAGAGCCATCACAATGAACCGTTCATGCCCGGCGACCGCACCTGTTCGGGCGGCGCTTATACGTTCCAGATCCCCGGCTCACTCGCGGCGCAGGACAACGTCGCGATCCCGCTGAAGGTTCAGAACGCCGCTTCGATCCGGTGCGTCTATGCCTACCTCCAGCAAGGGACGAGCGATGGCCAGTCGGCGTACGTCGTGAAATACTCGCCCGATGGCGGCGCGACATGGAACGTGCTGGAGAAGATGGGGATCGCGCAGAGCCTCCCGACGGCGTTCAAGAACACTTGGGACTTCCTCGTCTCGCAGGGCTATGGCAAGCCGGAGACACGCCGTCTGCCGTACGACGACTACGGGCTGATCACGACCGCTCCCGTCACCGGCAGCGGAGTGGCGCAGGCGGTCGCCACAGCATCCTATGACGCCTCCACCAGCGGGCTTGTGCCCGGCGCGTTCGTGTTTCTGGAGTTCGGTCTAGCCAACGAGGAGCACGTGAACGTGATCTCGGTGGACACGGTGAACCAGACCTTCACCGCCATCGTAACTATGGATCATCCGGCGGGATCGACCATCCGGCCCTCGATCTGGCCGACCGCCGTGCTCCTCGAGGGCAACGACCTCGCGTTCGATATTAAGGCGGTTGCGTCGCCCGATCCGGGTTCAGATTTGACTGTAGTGATTCAGACGTAAAGATTGCCTGTCAGTCGTTTTGCAAATCGCCGGGGTCGGGTTCTTCTGCTCCTTCCGTTAGAGGGCGGCCAATTGCGATTTGGCGTAACTCATCCCCAACGCCACGTCGCGAGACCATGTCGACGTAGTTGTCGCCGAGGTCGACAAACCAGTAAATCGATCCATCCGATTCATCGATGCGCCCGTACCCGGGTGCCATCGCCAGTTCGCCCTTTCGCTTCGGCACCTCATGCTTAGCAAGATTCATCCTGAGGGCCTCGATCCTACGAAAGAGCGGCTCCACCTTGGCATATGCTGCATCGAGCTGCTCGCCGAACTGCGGATCGCTTCGTAATTGTTCGATGTGACCACGCCAGTACGCTTCGGCAAGTTGGCGGCGCGGGTCCTCTTCGCCGACCGTCTCCTCTTCGTCTGGAAGCGCGGCCCCGGCCTTCTTGAGGTCTCGGATGAACTGCCGCCATGTTCGAAGCAACTCATAGGTACCGAAGATCCACATCTGGCTCAGTGCCGAGACAAAGAGCACGTCAGGGATAGGAGTGCGCTCACGCTGATGGTATTCCGCAAGGAGTGCTTTCTCTCGATCCCGCAAATAGACATCGACCAGCATGACGTTCTGGCCTTGCATCGACAGGTACAAATTGTCGAAGAGAGGCAATTTCCAAAAGAGATCGCCCATCGAAAGGAATTGCATTCTCCAATTCTCTTACTTTGATCCGCGCGCCGACTTTCAGTTATGCCTTCAGAACCCGTGCACATCTTCGATCCTCGCAGGAACTTGCAGTTGCAGGGCTTCGCCGGGCGCGCCGCGACAACCACGCTTCACGACGCCACCGCCACGGGCGTCGCTATCTCTGGCATCTTCCAAGCCGCCGAAGACTTCGCGGTGTTGGGCTTCCATAACGCTTGCGACTACTTCAACCACCTCCGCGTGAAACCCGCGCCACGCACGGATCTCTCCGGCCTGAAACTGGAGTTCGATATCGACTACGACCACACGCTCGACGGCGCGATGCGTCTCGATGCCGCGAAGTTTCCGTCCGTTTCGTGGGACGCGATGACCTTCGTGTGCGGTGTGGGCGGTCCTCGCCATCGAGAATGAGATCGGTGTGACGTCCGCGCGCAACTACGTCCGAAAGGACGGCGCGGTCACGATCACCGGCCTGAAGACCTTCGTGGACGGCGCGGAGTTCGGCGCGGGAGCCAAGGCTGCGACCGGCCTCGTGCGCCTGCCCAATGACGGAGCGTTGCGGTGGCGCAAGGCAGACAACTCAGGCGACCTCGGCATGAGCCTGAACGCCGCGAACCACGTGGCCATGGAGGCGATCATCGACTTCGCTGTTGGCCAGACGTTCGGCGCGTTCTCTTATCCGGATGCCACGACCGGGAGCAAGGGCATCGTCCAGATCGATGCGGTGGGCGGACTGGCAGTCGCGGCCGGAGTCCTCTCGCTGGCGAACACGGCGGTCATGCCCGGCACGTACCCCAAGGTCACCGTGGACGCCAAGGGTCGCGTCACAGCCGGTGCGTCGCTTACCGCCTCGGATCTGCCGTCGCATTCCCATGTCGCCGGCGACATCGTGAGCGGCGCCTTCGGCGTGAGTCGCGGTGGAACTGGCCTGACGACGGTCGCTGCCAACAAACTCCTCTACTCGCCGTCTCAGGACACGCTCGCCGAGTTGAGCATTGGCTCCGGCCTTTCGCTCGCGGCCGGAGTGCTCTCGCTCGGCAGCCACAGCCACATCCAATCTGATGTAACGGGACTGGTGTCCGATCTCGCGGCCAAGGCTGCGAAGGCGGGCGACACCTTCACCGGCACGTTGCGCGTGAGCGGCGACCAGGCATACCTCGAATGCGGTCCGTACCAGACCGTCGGCGGCGCCTTCGAGAACATGGCGAAGTACTCCGAGGACTTCACCGTCGCGACCTGGGACAAGAACGGCGGGTCTTGCTCTGTCACCGCGAACGCCCTCGCCGCGCCGGATGGCAACACGACCGCGGACACCATCACGGCGGTGACCGCGACGCCGATCATTCAGCAGCAGGTTGCGGGCCTGGCATCCGGAGGCCAGTACACGTTCTACATCTGGGCCAAGGTCGCGTCCGGAACCAAGCAGGTGTCCATCGCTATCGTGGACAACGCCTATGCCGGCTACCTCGCGGGCCCCACGAGCATCACGCTCACGACCGCCTGGCAGCGGTTCAAGATCACCGGCACGCTGGCCGGCGGCCAGACCGGGCTGTGGATCGTTGTGCGCCAATACGACGCGAACGGCGACGACTGGACAACAGGATCCATCTACCTTTGGGGCGCATGCATGCAGCAAGGCAACGACCCGAAGAACGGGTACGCCCGGACTTGGGCCGCGCAGACCAGCCTCGTCGCGGCCGGAATCGCCTGCGGCGCGGTAGTGATCTCCGCGAAGGACAACGCGGAATCGCCCCTCCGCGTCTGCGGCCCCGGGTCGAACCTCGCGGACCACACCCTCGTCGAGGTCACCGCAGGCGGCGAACTGATCATCGCCGGCGGCGCCGGCAACGGCTACCGCCTGGCAGAACTGATGAGCGCCACCAACCCGAACGGGTGGGCCGGCGTACTCAAAGTGAAAATTCCAGCCGGGGCCACGGCGGGCTACATCCTGCTCCACTCCAACCCGTAATCCCCCGAAAGGACAAATCGAATAAGTTCAAACTAGATCACACCCAGCGTCTGAACCTGCACGCGCTGCTGGGCGCGCAAAGGGCAGACGTGGGTTCCATTCGCGCGATCTGGGCGATTCAGGACCAGCTCGCGCTCGATGCCGACGAGGAGAAGGCTATCGAACTCAAGCACGAATTTGCAGGCGGCCAGGAACGCGTAGTGTGGAATGCCGATCTCTCGCTGCCAACGAGAGAGTTCGAGTTCTCGGACTCGGAGGCCGCACGCATCCGGAGTGCGCTTCAAACGTGGGAATCCTACGCCGCCGGTGCCGACCGTCGCTGGCTGCAGCCTCTGGTGGATGCCCTATTCACGGACGGGACTGGCACTGGATGACTGCGGATGCTGTCGGGAATGTCCAAGGAGTGCTCCCTGAAGCCTGCACCCGACGCCGCTGGCAAGGTGATAAGCTATGGCCGTGGCGACACAATTCTAGGTGCATTTGTTCTATGTCCCACGACCAAGAGGATGCAGCGGTTTTTACGCTTGAGTACCCAGACGCAGAGATCGTGATCGGTATCGTGTGCGCCGTTGGCGCGGACTACACCAAAATCAGCGAGTTCCTCGTCCGAACGCTCCCAGCGTTCGGATACCGAGCTAACGTCCTGAAGGTGAGCAGTTTCATTTCCGAAACCGCGAAGTCGCTCAATCTCCAGCTTCGTCTTTCCGCGCGTCCTGAGGCCCGCCGACTCAAGGACTACATGGACGCCGGGAATAAGATCCGGAAGCAGACCGGTCGCTGCGATTTCTTTGCTCTGATTGCGGCCTCCCGTCTTGCCTCGTCCCGCAAGGGTGCGGCATCTGGTAAGCCCGAGCCGTTTAGTAGGATCGCTCACATCATCCTGTCATTGAAGCGCCCCGAAGAGGTCGAGACGCTAAGGCGAATTTACGGAACTGGCTTCTTCCTCGTCGGCGTGTTCGCTACCGAGCAGGAAAGGCTCGACTTCTTGATGAACGAGCGGGACGTGTCAAAGGAGGAAGCGGTCAGATTGATACGTCGCGACCTAGACGACGAGGACAAAGATTTCGGTCAACGGACAAGAGATACTTTTCACCGAGCGGACGTTTTTGTCGAACTCCAGGGCGATCGGTACAAGAAGGAACTGAGACGCTTCCTGCAACTCATTTTCGGCTTTCCCTATAGCACGCCAACACCGGACGAGTTTGGCATGTACCACGCCTATGCCGCCTCCCTCCGTTCAGCCCAGCTTGGTCGGCAGGTAGGAGCCGCGATCCTAAACCCCAATCTCGATCTGATTGCAGTAGGCTGCAACGAGGTCCCTGCGGCAGGCGGCGGCTCGTATTGGGAAGGACGGGAGCCCGATCGCCGCGACCACGTTCTGAAGGAAGACTCGAACGACAAGCGGAAGGCGGAGATCATTAAGGACATCATCGATCGCCTCAGGAAAGGCAAGCTTCTTGCCGCCACCGGCTCAGGACAACAAGAGGCCGAGGCGGTTCTTCGAAGCAGTCTCCTTTGGGACATCACGGAGTTTGGGCGTGCCGTTCACGCCGAGATGGATGCTATTCTTTCCTGTGGCCGAAGCGGAGTCAGTCCCCAGGGCGGAATCCTGTACACGACCACCTTTCCCTGCCACAATTGCACGAGGCACATCGTGGCTGCTGGGGTGAAACGCGTGGTGTACATAGAGCCTTACGCCAAGAGCCAGGCCGCGCCGTTGCACGAAGACGCGATTCGTGTTGAAGATGCCGTGGCCAGAGGGCTTGGTAGGAGAGCAAGAGATCCACGAGTGCCCTTCGAACCGTTCATCGGCGTGGGACCGCGGCGATTCTTTGACCTGTTCTCGATCATGCTGAGCGCGGGATATCCAATCGAGAGAAAAACGAAGTCGGGGAAGGTCCACGACTGGAAGCCTCGCCGCGATTCGAAGCCGCGAATTCCCATGGCGCCGTCCTCGTACCTCCAGCGGGAAGTTCTGGCGTCGAAAAAGGTATACTCAATTTTCAAGCCGAATTGAAAGCGACCCTATGTCAAAAGATAAGCAAATGCGACCACTGCATGGAGATGCATATATGCGGTTTCTGGAGGCCTCAGCTTCGACGAGCGAAAGTTGGCCTCAATGGGTCAAGGGCGAAGGAGACTCTAGCGTCAGGTCCGCCGCATCGCCAACACAACAAAGCACTTCTCAAACGGGAACCAGCGCCAGTCTGAGCTCGATTGAGACAAAACGCAGTTGATCGAGGAGAAATCCACGCTCGGGCTTCCGTGATTTGCGATGGGTCGGTAGTTCCTCCCATTGCCTGGAAGAGGTTGCTGGGCGAAGTTGGCCGCGGGTAAGTCTCTCCGGAGGCGTCCGCCGCTGCCGCCGTTTCCGATGCCGGGCCGGAAGTAGCTCCGCCAGTTCTGGGCCGGGGGCCGTGGCCCGTTTGGCTTAAGGGCCATCCACGTGTATACTCGATCAGTCCATCGAGCTCCTCGAAAGCCAAAGCGAGTTCGCTCTTCCGAAATCTCCCCGCGCGGTTAACAGCACGGAGAATGGAGCGCCCTTCGGTTTCCCCAAACGCCTGTTCGGAACTGGGTTGCACTCGGGGAGCCACACCCTCCACGTCCCAACTTCACGCGCCCATTATCTTGACAGCAGCGCTGGCCGCCGCCTTCGCGCGTATCCACCACATTCCGCAGGTTCTTGCGCCCCGGACCGTTTCTCCAGTTGGAAAGGAGACGGCGCGGGGCTGCAAGCTCAACCCCAAGGTTGAGGCCGAACCCCACGTTTTCGCTTACCAATTCTCCCGTTTCTCCGGTTGACAGGTTGCATTGCGTTTGTTGACGGCCCCGTACAACGCCGCTCCCCATGGGGACGCAATCCGAACGGGGTCTCCGGCGGTGTCTCCGAGTTGGGGAGTCTTCCACCGCGTGCCGAGAAATTCGAACCCGCAATGGCCGGCTGGCGACATTCCCGCTGCAGCTTAACTGCTTGCCTGCCTGCGCCAATTCCGTTGTTCCTGCCGTCAATGTCTCCACCCGTCCATGGAGAATTCGAACTCCGACGGAGGCAGTGCCCGAATAGCCTGAGGGACAACTCGCTGTCGCGAGGTGCGGCGCAAGTCGGTCCTGGATTCACTTGACTCACCAAAGCCGGAATGCGCACTCGCCAGGAGATGGCGCGAGGAAAAGAAAAGCTCTCTGAAACGGGCCGTGCTCGCCGCCCAACTGGCGCCGCACATCCTCAACCAGCAGCTCTACCGGTCTCCTGGGAGTCTCAAGCGGCGAGTTATACATCAATCCCTGATTGAAGAAGGCCAGCAACACCAATGAGTCAGACGGCGTCGCCATTGGCCGGCTGTGGTATTTGGCCAGTTTGTCACGGATCAACTGTAACAGGGGCTCGGCCATCGTCTTGTCATCGAAGGTGTCTGCATGCGCTGGCGGCAGGATCCAGTTGATGCCCTCCTCCCATTTCGATTGACCAGGATGGAAGTGCACCTCGCTGAGGTAAGTGCCGAGGGGCGGCCAAGGCGTTAGGTCTCTGACATGGCAACCTTGCGGGCTGTGCCAGAATCGCTCCTGTGGCCAACGTAGGTCGACATCTTGGACTAGTTTGAGAATCGCCTGGCGGAACGCCGCCTGGTCAGACCTGAGCTTCATTCTCACTCGGTCCCGAGGGTGGAGAATCACCATGTCGAAGTGGTGGGAGGCGTTAAGGGGCTGGGGCTCCCCAATCGCATCGATGAGTTGCTGGCCAATCCTCTCGCGTAACTTGCCGGCGCCCATTTCCTTCTCGTGCAGCCATTCGCCGAGTTCGACGCCAATCGTCCTCCCCGAGACGGTCGCGCATATGATGTCGGGCGGATCGAATGCTGCCAGTTGCCAGTCCGCGATTGGTTCCCCGACGAAATCAGGCTCCAGGGCGAGAAAGGCAGCGAACACGGTTTTCTCCTCGTCACGCTGTGCTTGGGACTGGTTCATGCTGTGTTCTCATCTGCGGTCTGCCGGAGTCCATTGGGCGACTTCCGGACTCGCACGATGGACTCTTCCAATCCGTGGCGGACCACTTCCAGGCGACCGGACTCCGCGAGTTGCTCAGGAGCAAGCCGTACGATCTGAAAGGGGAACAGACATGGGCCGTTGACCAGACTGCGAAAGTCCGTGACGCCATCCGCAGTCGAAACAACCGCAGACTCCAGGAGCCATACGGCCAACTCCGAGTCAGCGACCGGGAACGGAGTCGCCGGAGTATACTCGCCCTTTCGGGCGGAGTCGGCGATCACGCCCCAATCCGCAAAAGCCCGTAGTACGTACCGGGCCGATCTTGCGACCGCTTCCCTCTCACCCAGCAACTCCTTGACTCGCCTCTGAACCTGCATCGGAGCCGCGGTTCCCTGTAGGCGAAACAGCCGGCCCGTCACATCCGCTACCACCCGCCAGAACGGATAGACAGCCATCGTCATACCCCAGTGCAGCGGCAATCTTTCTGATCGGTGCACTCCTTGGAGGAGATCAACGCCGTCTTTCCGCAACTCTCGCAGCGGCGGCGGCACGCGGACCCAGGTCTTCATCAGGAGTGTGATTGTCTTTTCCCGGCTGCCGCGTTTGGCTGTGCTGCCCACGGAGAGTTCGTCCTTCAGTCGTTCACGCAGTGCCTCGTAAATGTCGGCGTCGGACATACCGGCCAGGAAGAGATCCAGCGTCTCATCCAGCCAACGGAGTTTGACTGTCCGGTTGTATCCGATCATGCGCGGGCGATCAATCAAGACTTTCCTCCCACGACCCGAATGAAGGGAACAATCGTCTCTTCCAGCGTCACGCCGCCGTGCGCAACGGTCCGGTACCCCTCCGGTACAAAGGCGCTACGGTCTGCGGATAACAGCGGCAGGAAGTCCTCGGGAAGCCCGAGCGGTTTCCATGAAATGGCCGCCGGAAATCTGGCCGCGACATTGGCACGCAGGACAGGGTCTGAATAGATCCTGGCGCGTTCACCCCGAACGTCAGCAGTGACGCCCTCTTTCGGCCTTCCACAGCCAACGGACTCCACATTACCGTGATCCGCAGTTAGAAACACAACGAATCCGTTCGAGAGCAGCAAATCCAAGAGCGCGGATAGGAATCCTTCAGCCGCCCACTGCCTCACTTGGTTATGCATGCCTGCCGCGCCCAGCTCCATGCCGTGCATGATGCGGTCGACCTTGTCCACTACTGCGCCGATCACTTTGAGCTTTGGCTCCGACAACGCCTCTTCTACCGCTCGGAGTGTCGACAGCTCACCCAGCCCCTTCAAATAGGCGATCTCGCGGCTTGTCAGGCCGTGATCAACCCAGAACTGCTGCCAGAGGCTCGCCTCTCTGCCGGTGGAGTAGATGCTCGATGGAAAATAGAGCGGCGCCTTCCCGGCAAAGATCGACTGCCGCGAGACACTCGTGATCGTTGGCACCCAAGCGAACGCTGCGTTTTCGTCGAATCGCCAAGTGGGGCGCTGCAGATTGATTTCATGCCGCACAACCAGCCACTGGTCGAACGCCAGTCCGTCCGCCACAACAAGTGCGACCTTGCCCTCGCCATCGCGTTCAGCGGCGAGGAAACGCGCGATGTGGTGAACCATCACCGGCGGGGTCGCCGGTAAGCTGTAGAGGTTGCCGAACCGCCGTTGCAACCATTCGCTGAATCCGGTATCGACCTTCGAGCGAACGCTGGAGACTCGCGCTGCCGCGTCCAGCGAGGCTCCCGTACCCATCTCGCAGACC
>CAZLDN010000134.1:12504-13582 GCA_964558355.1 uncultured Candidatus Solibacter sp. | reverse complement strand
GTGTGGGTCACTCTAACCGAGCACAAATGGGTCATTCTTCGCGAGCGCCGACGCCCGGCAGCGTGGCCGATTCGTGCGTCGTTGCGTCTCAATCCCCTTCTTGTCGGGGCGGTCAGGGTTCCGCTACAACCGTGACTGCCCGAACGCGAAAGGGAATGAGTCTCAATCCCCTTCTTGTCGGGGCGGTCAGGGTTCCCAACTGCAAACATGCAGTTAACCGGATGAAACAGAAGTCTCAATCCCCTTCTTGTCGGGGCGGTCAGGGTTCCGAACAGCTTATCCAGGCCCGCATCGATCTCGCCGTGTCTCAATCCCCTTCTTGTCGGGGCGGTCAGGGTTCCAGCCGGTAGACGCCGCTGTGCCAAACATCCCGATTCCGTCTCAATCCCCTTCTTGTCGGGGCGGTCAGGGTTCCGAGGCTGAGACCAACGGGACGGGGCGGAAGGTCATAGTCTCAATCCCCTTCTTGTCGGGGCGGTCAGGGTTCCATGTGGAAGAGCTTAATACCTCCCCACAAACAGAGTCATGTCTCAATCCCCTTCTTGTCGGGGCGGTCAGGGTTCCCCAGCGGAGCTACGGCCATGCCGACAGCAAGACGACGTCTCAATCCCCTTCTTGTCGGGGCGGTCAGGGTTCCGCCAATAAGCTCTCGCTGCAAGGGGCTGGTTAATGCGTCTCAATCCCCTTCTTGTCGGGGCGGTCAGGGTTCCCCAGAGTCTCGCCCATCGCACAAATAGCGACTCCTCGTCTCAATCCCCTTCTTGTCGGGGCGGTCAGGGTTCCGCTTGGCTGCGTCCATCGACGATCACCAGCGGAATGGTCTCAATCCCCTTCTTGTCGGGGCGGTCAGGGTTCCAATTTCGACCAAGGTGCATCAAAATTGATGCGTTCCGTCTCAATCCCCTTCTTGTCGGGGCGGTCAGGGTTCCCCGCTACTACTATCGGACCCGCGAGGAGGCCCGGAACGTCTCAATCCCCTTCTTGTCGGGGCGGTCAGGGTTCCGGGTGCAGCCCACGTTGCTGGACGTGACGCTCCAGAGAGTCTCAATCCCCTTCTTGTCGGGGCGGTCAGGGTTCC
>CAZLDN010000134.1:0-12404 GCA_964558355.1 uncultured Candidatus Solibacter sp. | reverse complement strand
GTCTCAATCCCCTTCTTGTCGGGGCGGTCAGGGTTCCCTAGGTATCTGGAAGTCCCTGAAAGAAGTATACTTCAAGGCGCGGAAAACGTTCCCTCTGTTTTTTGAGTACTTTTCTTGTAGCGGAAGCTGGACCAGGTGGTGCGGCATAGGGGTTAACTGGTCTGTTTGGAGGAGATTGCGGGCAAAACGTTACCACCCCCGTTTTGAGGGCGACTCCGAAATTCTTTGGTGATCATTGAGGGCAAAGCACTTGGCTCGGTGTGGTCGGCAAACAGTCACCAAAGAGCATGTCAGATGACGATGAAGTTGGGGAGGCCGGGGGGATCGGGGCGACCGATGACAGCGGTCTCGGCGAGGCAGGCGAGGCAGACGCGGTAGAGACGGCAGGAGTCTTCGGTTTCATCAACGATGAATTGGAGACGCTTGCGGAGGATGTCGAGTTGCGTTGGAGTGAGCTCGCACTCGAAGACGCTGAACTGGACGCGGCGGCCATAGTTCTTGAGGGTTTCGTGGACCAGGGTGCGGCGGGTGTCGTCGGCGATGTCGTAGGAGATCAGCCAGAGCATCAGGAATCCTTCTCGATCCAGGGGAGGAATGGGGGGCCGCCGCGGATCCAACTGGCGAAGGCGGCAACCTGTTCTTCAAAGACGCGGCGGAGGCCGTTGGGGGCGCAAGCGCGGGGCGATTCGACGGCCTCTTCGTAAGCGGCGAGGAACGCGGCGAAGGCGTCGGGGAGGAGGATGACGCCGGCGCCGGCGGGGCGGGCGCCGAAGTGCTCGGGACGGAGGACGCGGGTGTTGACGAGACGGAGCACGAGGCGGTCGCAGAGGGGGCCGCGGAAGGGCTCGACGAGGTCGAGGGCAAGGGAGGGCCGAGTGCGGTCCGGGGAGTGGAGGAATCCGAATTCGGGGGCGAGGCCGAGGGCGGAGAGGAGGGAGTGGATTTCGTTGGTGGCGAGGGTGTAGGCGAGACTGAGGAGGGCGTTGAGGGGATCGGTGGCTGGGTGCTTGCGGCGGCCGGGGAACGGGAGGCCGCTGAGGTTCATGGACGAGAACGCCCGGAAGTAGAGGGCGGCGCCGGCGCCTTCGTGGCCCATGGCTTCGGCGGTGGTGGTGGAGTCGAGGGCGGATTGGGCGGCGGCCTTGAGGGCGGCGGCATCGCCTTCGAGCGAGGCGGCGGGGTGGTTGGAGTGGAATTCGAGGATGACGGCGGCGGAATTCCAGAGCTTGGCGGCGACGAGGCCGCGGGCTGAGTCGAGGCAGAATGTGGGGTTGGTGGAGGCCTGGAACTGGGCGAGCAGGAGGCCGGCGTCGCGGGGGTCGTCGGGGACGAGGCGACCGCGGAGACGGCCGTGGCGGGAGAAGAGGGAGAGGGGGATGCCGGAATCGAGAAGGACGGCCATGGCCTGCGTGGTGACTTGGACGTTGCCGAAGAGGGCGACAGCGGCGGTGTCCTTGAGGGGGATTTCGCGGAGAATCTGGTCTTCCTTTTCGATCAGGATGCGGGAGCCGCGTTTGCGCAGGCAGGCGCCCTGCTCCTTGACATAGACGATCATGGCAACCCCCAGGGACGGTAGTGGCGGAGCGGGCGGCGATCAGAAGCGGGGAAGAACGCAGGCGGGATGGGCGGGGCAGACGAGATGGCTTTCAGGCGGCGGCGTTCGCCGGGTTTCCAGGGGGTGGCGAGCATGTCCTGGAGGAAGATGACGCCGAGGAACTTGAAGCCGTCGCGGAAGCGGGTAATGCGGGTTTTTTCGGGCTTCAGGCGGAGGTGGAGAGCGGCGAGGGTCTCTTCGGTGAGTTGCAGCGCTCGCTCGACCGCCGGTTCGGACTTGCAGAGAATCACAAAGTCGTCGGCATAGCGGACCAGGCGGAGGCCGGCGGCGAGGAGGCAGTCGTCGAAGGCATCCAGGCAAAGGTTGGCGAGCAGGGGGCTGACGACGGCGCCCTGAGGGATGCCGACGGTGGGGCGGGTGAGGTAGAGGCCGTCCCAGACGGTGTAGTCGAGCCAGAGGCGGCAGAGGCGGAAGGCGGTTTCGTCGGGGACGAGCGGGGCGAGGCGGGCGAGGAGGATGGTCCGGTCGACGTTATCGAAGAAGGCGTGGATGTCGGCGTCGAGGAGCCAGGTGTAGCCCTCGCGAAAGCCGGTGTGGACGCGCTCGACAGCGAGGCGGACGCCGCGGCCCCGGCGGTAGGCGAAGCTGCAATCGTCGAATTCGGGTTCGAGTAGGGGTTCGAGGTAGGCGGCGACGGCGGTTTGGAGGACGCGGTCGCGGACAGCGCCGACCAGGAGTGTGCGGCGGTCTGGTGAGCCGGGGTGCTTTTCGACCTCCACGCGGCGGAGGGGCCAGGCCCAATAGGAGTAATCGAGAACTGAGTCGCGGAGGGCGTTGAGGTGGGTGTCAATGTTGCGCTCGAATTCAGCGAGGGAGACGCCGTCGGAGCCGGGGGCTCCGCAGTTGGAGCGGTTGTGAAGGAAGGCACGGCGGAGGGCCGGGAGGGCGAGGAAGGGGGCGGATGCGGCAACCATGGGGTGTGCGGGGCCTCCGAAGTAAATTGCTTCACCCAAGTGGATTGTTGCACAGAAAATTGAAGAGTGGACGAAAAACCGGATGAATTTAGCTTGACACCGGTGTCCGCGGCAGTAATGCTGGATCTTGCGTGATTGAGACCCGAATAGGAGGTTTGGCCGTTCACATGGCTGATCTGGCCCAATTGTCAGTAGTCGCGCTCATAGCGACGCTGTTCGTGATCCTGGCGGTCGCAGCCTTGCGGAAGAACCAGCGCGGGGTCACGGGGACGGCGTTGCGGGTGATTCACGAGCAATTCGGGTCGAGGGACTGGTTTGTGGCGCTGGTGGCAGTTGTGTTTCTGATCACATTCCACTGGTTTGCGGTGGAGACGCATCACGTGCTGGCGGCGACTACGTGGGACGAGGTGAAGTGGTGGGCCGTGGGATTGATGCCGGCGATCTTTCTTGCGCTGGTGTTGCTGGCGCGGCTGCATCAGCCCCAGTACACACCGGAGATCACGCAGCACCCGGCGGGGGCGCGTCGGGCGCTGGTGCTGCTGCTGAGCCCGCCAAAGCAGTCGGACGAGGAATTGGACAAGATTGAGGGCAGTCTGTTGGACCCCAAGCTGCGGGAGGGTTTCACGGGACCGTGGCGGATGCCGATGGAGGCGGTCGCGCACCACGCAGGCCAGGGCGTGGTAAGTACGAAGGTACTCTTGGGCTCTGGCATTAGGAGCGACCAACCGCTCTACGGCGTACTCCAGCGGGGCGTACTACAGACGGTGGTGGTGATGGGGTCGTCCGACAGCGGCGGGCTGAAGAACGGGACATTTCGTTGCCTGGACAAGTTCAAGGAGACGGTGAACCGGCTGCTACCAGCTGCGGTGGTTTCGGTTGAGACTTGGCGAACGCCGGAGTTCCCAAACGGTGTGGATTTCGAGAACGCCGAGGAACTCAATAGGTGCGTGGGCAGCGTGCTTCAGTGGCTTCTGTCGGAGCGAAAACCGCATACTTACCGGGAGCAAGAGGTGATGCTGGACATCACTGGCGGAGGAAAAGTAGCGACGGTGATATGCGCAGCCCAGACGCTTTTCACGACGCAGCGCAAGTTCCAGTATGTCGCCTACGATGCCGGGAATGACAAGTTCGAGGTGAAGGAATACGACGTGACGTTTCGGCCCCCGGAGCCGGGGGCGCATTGGAACTGAGGGAGGCGACGATGGCTAGAAACGTGGAGATGGCAGTGCCCGTACGGCCGCCGGACGCGCGGCCAATGGGGACGAGTGAGAAGCTGGAGTACGCGATCAAGACGATCACGCCGATGTTTGGGGGCGGGGTGGAACCGGGGAAGAGCGACTTGGTGAGAGTGGTGCGAGTGCCGGAGGTGCGGGGGCATCTGCGGTTCTGGTGGCGGGCCATACGGGGCCAGGGGTTAACGGTGAGCGAGCTACGGGAGAAGGAGGGACAGGTCTGGGGGAGCACGGACATGCCGAGCCCGGTGGTGGTGGAGGTGGAGATCGGCCGGAGTGGTACCGCGGTGGATTGGAAAAAGCAGGTGCCGAACCGGAGAGGCGAGATGGAGTGGAGAGTGGATGCAGACAACTTCCCGGGCTATGCGCTGTTTCCATTTCAGGAGGTGAACCGGCCAGGGAGGCCGCCCAAACCGCGAGACAAGGGCTTGGCTGGCGTCGAGTTTAGTCTCCGGATTTGGGCACCAGATGACAAGAAGTTGGACGTGGAGGCGGCCGTTTGGGCGTGGGTGAATTTCGGCGGGATTGGGGCACGGACCAGGCGGGGCTGCGGAGCGCTCTTCTGCAAGGCCTGCGCGCCTCCAAGCCAGGACGCGGTGAAGGAGTGGTTTGACCGGAATCTGGCCTTGTATCGGACCAAGGGACCAAACGTTGAGGTCGCGTGGCCCGAGTTGCGGTGGCGCCCGATCCTGCACCAGCAGTCGCAGACGCCCACGGCGGCGTGGGTGCGGGCGGTTGGGGCTTTGGGCGACTATCGGCAAAAGCCCGGGATCGGCAGGAGCAGCGGGTCCGGCCCGAAGCCGGGGCGTTCGTTTTGGCCGGAGGCGGACAGTTTCCGGGCATTGAACTCCGACTGCGCCGACCCGAACCATCTGCCTTCGACGACCATCCAGCCAGCATCGCCACCGCAGTTCCCACGGGCGTTGTTTGGATTGCCGATCGTATTCCAACTGAGAGGCGAGGGCTTTGGAGATGCGATCCAGTTGCAGCCGGCCGTATCCGATGGCGAGAAAGGGGCCTGGAGGACGTTGGATAGAATGGCGAGCCCACTTCTGCTGAGACCGCTGGCAGTTGGGGATGGGACCAAGGCGAGGGCGATGGCGATGCTCTTGCGGGCGCCGGAACCGCAGGGTGTGGCGCTGAAGAACGACAATCTGCCCGACCACGGGTGGGACGCGACGCATCTAAAGGGACCCCACACCCAGCGATACGCAACGTCGCCGATTAGAAGATTCTCGACAGATGTGGATGCCCTGTCGGGTTTTTTTGGCTACCTGATGACGAGCGCGGGGTTCGTGGCGCTATGAGCGGCAACGGACATTTGCTGGCGCTGGCGGTGGGGCCGGTGCAGGAGTTTATTGCGTCGGCGCGGCGGACTCGGGATTTGTGGTGCGGGTCCAACCTGTTGTCCCGAATGAGCCGCGCAGCTGCGGAGGCGGTGGTGGAGCAGAAGGGAAAACTGATCTTCCCACCGCTCGGCTCTTTGCGGGGAAACGTTGCGAATGTGATCCTGGCTGAGTTGAAGATTGGGTTGACTCCAAAGGACATTGCAGCAGCAGCGGGGAGAGCGGCAGCCGGGGTTTGGGAGAAAGAGGCTGGCAAAGCGTACAACGTTGCACCGGCGTGGGTGCGCAAGGATATCTGGGACGATCAAGTAGGCGACGTTGTGGAGTTCTACGCGGCTTGGCTGGAACTCGAACCAAGCCAGTACCCGGCGACGCGCGCGAAGCTGATGAGACTGCTGGCCGGACGGAAGGCGTGCCGCAATTTCAAGCCCGCGAAGGGACGGGCGTTGGTTCCGAAGTCGTCGTTGGATGGAGCGCGGGAGTCGGTAATTATCCTGGGGGATCGGGCCGGGATGCCGGTCGATCTGCAACGGCGGCTGCGTCTCAGCGACGGGGAGCACCTGGATGTCGTGGGGTGGACCAAACGATTGGGGGGAGGGTTGCAGGTGTATCCGTCGCTGATGCGGATTGCGGCGGACCCGTGGTTGTGGGGCGTGGCGCATGCGACGCCGGCGCCGGATGGCTGGGCAGCGTTACTGGAGGCTGGGGAGGAACTAAAGGCCGAGGGGAGCCTCGGGCGGATCGGCTGGAAGCGGTTCAATCACTTTCCTTTTGAGGGCGCACTGGCGTATGCGACACGACACAAGGAACTGGCGAAGGAGACGCAGGCGAACGCGGCTTTGGTGAAGCGTGCCGGTGAGGCGCTGGCACGGATCAAGAGGGATGGCTTTGGAGAGCCCGAGGCGTACCTTGCAGTGATCGCAGCGGACGGTGACGCGATGGGGAAGACGATCGCGGGACTGAAGCTAATGGAGCAACACCGGGATTTCTCGAAGGATTTGGCCGAATTTGCGGGGAGAGCGGAAAAGATCGTCGAGCAGCACTATGGTGCGCTCGTGTTCTCCGGCGGAGACGACGTTTTGGCGCTGGTTCCGGTGGATCTGGCGTTGGAGTGTGCGCGGGCGCTTCACGACACGTTCGGCGATTTGATGAAGGTGGCTGGTGTGCGGGCTGGGACCAAGCCGACATTGTCGGTGGGCGTGGCTATCGGTCATGCGATGGACCCGATGGAGGATCTGCTGGATCGGGCGCGGGCGGCGGAGCGGCGGGCTAAGCACAGCGAGGGAGAGGGCGCGGACCGGGACGGTTTGTGTGTGACGGTGCATCCGCGATCCGGCGCTCCGCTGGGCGTGCGAACGCAATGGCAGGATCTGTTGGACGAGAATCTGCTGACTTGGGCGCGTTTGCTGCGCGAGGGCAAGCTGCCGCAGCGGGCGGCGTACCATCTACGCCGGTTGGCGGCTGACTACGAGAACTGGAAGGACACGAAGGCGGCCGGCGAGGCGATGCGGGCCGACGCGGTTCGGATGTTGCGGCGGAAGCGCGGCACGGGCGGCGCGGCGGATACGGCGCTGCTGGAGGAATTGCTGGCCCACGTGGAGAAGGCTGAGAATCTGGTGAAGCTGGGGGATCGGGTGCTGGTGGCGCGGCGGGTAGCGCGCGGCAAGGAACAGGCGGGGAACAGGGAGGCGGCGAGGTAACCATGGCAGACTTCCATTTGAACGTGGAACCGCGGGACGCGGTGATTTCACGTGACGGGCGTCCGTTCGGGGCTGCTCCAGGCGGGCGGATGAAGGGATTGGATTGGTTGTTTCCGTCAGTACTGGCGGGGTCGCTGCGAACATTGCTCGGTAAGCAGGCCGGGGGCAACTTCGACGAAGCGATGGTGACGGATCTAAAGGCTGTGGAGGTGGCGGGTCCGCTGATGGCGGTGGGTCACGAGCTCTACTTGCCTGCGCCGAAGGACTTCATCTTGCGGGAGTTGCCGGATCGGGCGGGGTTCGCGGCGCGGCCCGTGGCAGGGCTCGGCGCTGCCTGCGATCTGCCGGAGGGGCTGGAACCCGTCCTGCTGCCGGAGGCGGCGGGGGACGACTTCAAGCCGGGGAAGGCGCCGGCGTTCTGGAGCGTGACGCAGATGGGATCGTGGTTGGCGTCGGCGACTGGCGAGGGCTTTGCCACGCCTCTTGAGAAGAAACCGGTGGGCTTTTCTGCCGCCCCGGAGAAAGAAGATCGCTATCACAGCGCGATCGAGGCGGTGAGCGGGACGGCGGAGGAGGGGAAGCTGTTCAAGACGGTGGGTTTGGCGTTCGCGCAAGGCACGGCGATGGCGGCTCGGGTGCGGTGCGCCGAACAAAGCCGGCTGAAGGGGAGTTTACAGAATCTGAATGTGCTCCATCCGCTGGGCGGGGAGCGGCGGCTGGCGTCGTTCCAGAGCGGGTCGGCGGTCCACTGGGGCTGTCCGGACTCGGTGCGGGGCAAGCTCCAGGGGGCCAAGCTGGTGCGAATGGTGCTAGCGACGCCTGCGATTTTCGAGCACGGATGGAAGCCGGGTTGGCTGGATGAGAACTGGCTCGGGTCGCCGCCCGGGTCGGAGCTTAGCCTACGGTTGGTCGGGGCTGCCGTGGAAAGGTGGCGGCCGGTCTCGGGCTGGAGTCTGGAGCGGGGCAAGGCCGGGGCGAAGGCCGTTCGCCGCGTCGTTCCAGCAGGCAGCGTGTACTTCTTCGAGGTGGAGGGGGCGGCTGACGGGCGTACGTTGGCCGAGCGGTGGCTGGAGGCCGTCAGCGACGACCCGCAGGACCAGCGGGACGGATTCGGGCTGGCGGTTTGGGGCGTATGGCAACGGCATTAGAGAGGAAGCGGAGATGACTAAGCTCTACATGATTCAAGCGATGACGCCGGTCCATATCGGGACGGGGACGGGTATCGGGTTCATTGACCTGCCGGTGATGCGGGAGGTGACGACGGGGTGGCCGGTGGCGCCGGGGTCGGGCATAAAAGGGGTGCTGGCCGATGCGCACGGCGCGGCGGAGGCGGAGAAGCGGACGGGCGCGCTGAAGGCGGCGTTCGGCGGGGGCGTGGTCGAGAATTCCACCGCGGGCAGCCTGGTGTTCAGCGACGCCCGGCTGGTGTGCCTGCCGGTGCGGAGCCTGTACGGGACGTTCGCGTGGGCGACATCGGCCCTGGCGCTGCGGCGGTTTCTGGGCGACTTGAAGCTGGCGGGAAAAGACGCGGATGCGCCCCCCATTGTGGAACCGGGCGTGGCGAACGCGCTGGTGGCTGCCGAGAGTGCGTTGCAGTCGCCAGACAAGAAGCCGGACGGAACGCCATGCGGAAGGGTGTACCTGCAAGACTTGGACCTAGCCGCGGAATTGAATTCGGCGGCGACACAGTGGGCGGCGAAGCTGGCTGGGCTTCTGTGGCCGGCGGGGAATCAGTGGATTGCCGAGTTCAATAAACGGTTCTCGATTCTGCCAGACGACGTATTCGATTTCCTGTGCGAGACGGGGATGGAAGTGGTGGCGCGGATCAGGATTGACTCGGAGACCAAGACGGTGGCGAAGGGCCAGTTGTGGTACGAGGAGAGCTGGCCGGCGGAAACGGTGATGGCGGGCATTGTGTGGTGCGACAAGGTTGTTGGCAAGGAGCCGGGGGTGACCGGCGTGACCCTGATGAACAGTTACTGCAGCGACGAGATCAATCTGCAAATCGGCGGCAAGGCGACGACGGGGAAGGGCCGCGTGCGGATGCGGTTTGTCTGAGGATGACCAGATGAAGACAAGACAACAGGAACGAGCGGCCGAGGCGTACAGCCGTGTGAAGAAGATGGAGAATGATGGGAAGAAGAAGGATTATGGGCGATTGTGTCTGCATCTGCCGGCGCTGATCCACCAGTGCGGACTGTGCCAGACGGTAGCGTTTTTCGAGGCCAAGGCAAAGGAGAAGGCGGACTCCGCCCACTTTAAGGTGCTGGCGGATCTGGAGGGTGTGATGAGGACCTTGGAACTCCCTAAACTGGCTCGGAACGGGGCGTTGGGCCCCTATCTCCAACTGACGAGGGAGGCGATGCGGTCGGCCGAGTGGATGAAACGCTACGCCGAAGCGGTGCTAAAAGTGGAAATGGGAGCAGACGCCCATGTCTGAGCCGCAGCGCGCCTGCCGGAAGCACCTGTGCGATCCGAAGGGGATCCCGGCGCACGCCGGGCTGCTGCTGGCATATGGCCTCACCAAACACGAAAAGGAAAACGTTGCACGGGTGAAACTGCTCCAGAGCGCCCAGAGTGCGGCAAGGGCTGCGACGGGCATCTATGAGCGGGCCTTCAATCGCTGGGTGAAGGACACCCCGGCGGGAGGCGGCCGCGCCGCGGCTGAAGTGAAGACAACAGACACCGGACGGCTGATCACGGGGCTGGGCTCGGAGAGCGTATTGGAGACCGGGCTGCGGCTCCATTACACGTACGGAACGCCACTGCTTCCGGGTTCGGGGCTGAAGGGGCTGGCGGCGCACTACGCGGCGGCGGTGTGGGGCGAGAAGGACTCGAAATGGAAGGAGCACGAGGAGTACCACAGGGTTGTCTTTGGCACGCAAGACGACGCGGGGCACGCGCGGTTTGAGGACGGTTGGATCCTGCCGGAGAGCCTGGCGACGGCGCTCCAGCGGGATGTGATGACGCCGCACCATGGTGATTACTACATGGCGGACGCCGCGGACGACAAGACCGCGCCAACGGATTTCGACGATCCGATTCCGGTGGCGTACCTTTCTGTGAAGGGGCACTTCCGGGTGGTGGTGGAGTGGGACGCGGAGCAGAACGCGGCGGGGTGGGCAGCGCTGGTGTTGGGGCTGGTGACAGAGGCATTGAAGAACTGGGGCTTCGGCGGAAAGACGAGCTCGGGCTATGGCCGCATGGGCATGGTTTGACGAAATCGTCATCGGCCTCGTGCGCGCAACGATGGGCGGCACACGGCGAACTGCGCCGGCAATCGGTATCGTGGTGTTCCTGGTGCTGCTGAACCTGTCCAGCAACGCGGCGAGCGCGGAGATTGAGAAGTGGGGCAACTGGAAGTGGGCTATTTCGGGAGTGCTGCCGGTAGCGCTTTTCGCCGTCTGGGTTCGGATGAGGCAGTTACGCAAACGGATTCGGCTCAAGGTAGAGCCGCGCCGTCCACCCCAAGCGTGCCGCGGACTGATCGTGTTCCTGAGCCGGGCGCCTAAGGATTTCGAGTTGGCGCAAGAGTTGCTGGCGAGCCCGGAGCGCTTGGGCACGGTCACGGACAAATCTGGCCGCGAGCGCTTCGGTGGGGGCTGGCGGATGCTGTGGGAGGCCTTGGCGTACCACCTCGACCGGTTGGAGTGCGTGTTGGTGATCGCCTCCGGCGGCGGAACGGCGGGAACTGTGCAGCATTTCCAGGTGTTCCGCGATTTGGCGGTGTTGTACTGCCACCATTCCAAACCGGAAGTGGTGGGGCTGCATGAACTGCCTGACGCAAAGGCTGAGTTCAGTTGCGGTGTAGACTTTGAGGATCCGGAAAAACTCCTGAGGGCGTTGGAGTTCTGCTACGTCGAACTGGGCCGAAAGGGGATTCCGGACTACGAAATCATGCTGGACGTGACTGGCGGGCAGAAGCCGGCTTCGGTAGTAGCCGGGGCGTACGCGATGGATCGGAGCGACCGGCGCTGCGAGTACGTGAGCACGAACACGTATGAGGTGATGGAGTACAACATCACGTACGTGATTGGGGAGGACTCGGGACGTGAGGGTGGTTGACCTGAAAGCGATTTACGGCGAGACGGCGAAACTGGCTGAATTGGATGGCTACGTCGGGCTAGTCTTGGCGGAAGCGGGTGAGGGCGAAGACGTTGTGCTGACCGGGGCGGCGCCGATATGGCTGTACCTGAAGTCGGCGCATGCTCTGCATGGGAAGGCTCGGAGGCTGTTTTACCGCTCGCCGATTACAGGCGACGTCCTAGTGTTTGACCACGATCCGCACTGATTCCGCCTGAGTGGCGCGGCGGGGATAGCCGTTCCCGGTAGTGGATTAGAGCTGCGGGTAGTCAGAACCGGATCCGTCGCGAAGCGCAGCGGCTCGTAACGGTGAACTGTTGCCTTATCCTGGCACTCCGCGGGTCTGGCCAGTACCGTCGGCGAGTTTCTGGAAACGCGACAGAGGAACCGCCCGGTGGTCCGCAAATACTCCGTCGGACGCTACGCAGCCTCCTTCTCCAGCCTGAATTCGTGATGCAATCCGCCAAGAACCGGCGTCGATTCGACTCGGTACACGGCGGGAAGGAAATGTCAGTGCGGACCGGCCGGAACTTTTGCTTGGGGTGGCTCCGGGATTCCTGGCCCTAACGCGGAGTGTGGACGGCGGCGGTTGTAATGGGCAACGAACTCCTTGACGATCATGCGTATTCCGCGCGATGTCGATCAGCGTTCCGAAGCGATGCCGATCGCAATTCCATCTTCATGCCGATCACCATTCCAAAGTGATGGCGATCACCGGTCCAATCCGATGCCGATCAGTTTCGACGATCCTCACTGAGACAGTGTGGGCATTTTGCCTGATGCCAGGCCAGAAAGCTCAACCTGCGCGAGTTGATCCGAGAACGACCGCACGCCCGTGAAGCAACTGTCAAGGGATGTCGGCCACGCCATTGGGCTCGCGGCCGGCTCGCCGGTCTTCCTGCTCCACAGCCCAAACAGATCACCGCCGCACGACCGCGGCGCGAGCGCCGGGATCGAGGCTCGCGACTTCATGAAGCTTCTCTGGTTTGGTCTCCAGCATCTCGTTGAGTCCGCCCTCAGAACCGCCGCGATTGCCACCAGCAGCTTGGCTGAAACGTCACGCCGGCCCCATCGAATCTACGCGAATCGGCTCCGTCCCCTCATTCAAAATCGCGAGGTGCGCTTCATAGACAAATGGTCGATGCCTCTGGCGCCCTGAACGGCGACAATTGGAACTCCCGGCCGACGATTCAGTTGGTGCTCGGTTTTACGGAAGACATCGAGGAGCTCGAGGCGCTCTCCCCAGCCCGGTGATTCGACGACGGACTGTCAGTTCTCTATGATTGAGCAGGATCCGGGGTTTCAGGAGAGCTGCGGTTTCCTTGAACATCTACTCCGTGATACCGTGCGGAGTGGCTGTCAAGGTCCGGCGTCATTAGCCGGTCCGAAAGCTGAGGGGCCTGCCCAGGGGCGACGGCTTCGATCCAGGAACCGCGGTTAAACCAATGGCGCAAAACGTCCGATTGTGCCTGTCGCAAACCTCGAACTGAATGAGAACATGGAGCTTGCGCTTC
>CAZLDN010000133.1:0-13732 GCA_964558355.1 uncultured Candidatus Solibacter sp. | reverse complement strand
CGACCTCTTCCATGCCATGGAAGCGCGCTCCCAACTGCGCCACAGGCCCAACCAGTGGACACTTTCAATATAGCATAGGAATGTGCCAACAGCCTCACGTCAGCAAGCCTGGGATATCGTCTGCGATTACATTCAAAACGACGCCCTCCGCAAGCATGCCCTGGCCGTCGAAGCCTGCGTCGCCGCCTATGCCCGCAAGTTGAGCGAAGACGAGGAGATGTGGTCGGTGACGGCGCTTCTTCACGATTTCGATTGGGAAATTCACCCGTCGCTCCCGGACCATCCGGTCAAGGGGGAACCGATCCTCCAGCAGCGCGGCATCAGCGACGAAATCCGCCGCGCGATCCTGTCGCACGCCGATCACACCGGCGTCGTCCGCCTGACTCCGCTTGAGAAAACGCTCTTCGCCTGCGATGAACTGGCCGGTTTCATTACCGCCGTCAGCTATGTCAAACCAAGCCGCTCGGTCCACGAAGTGGAAGCCAGGAGCGTCCGGAAAAAGATGAAGGACAAGGCATTCGCCCGGGCCGTCAGCCGCGATGACATCATCAACGGCGCCGCTGAACTGGGTGTTGAACTCGATGAGCACATCGACTTCTGCATCCAGGCGATGCGCGCCCGCGCCGCCGATCTGGGCCTTGAGGGAACTGCGCAGGCCGGCTGTTAACCGGCGCTGAACAGCCGGCCGAAGTAGTCGCGGGTCCGGTTCTGAATCTGCAGCAATTCCAGTGCGAGCGGCTGGTCATGCAGGTGTTCCGGCGTCCACCGCGAAACCAGGCTGGTCAACATCCTCAACTGCGATTCGGCCGAGGGCAGGCTGCCTTCAGTATGTCCCGAGATGAGCCGCAAGCCATGGTCCACGGCGCGGTAAAACGTCGCCGCATCGTGGAGGAAGTTGGCGTCGTTCGAGTCGAGGTGGCCCATCTGTTCCAGAACTTCGACGCGCTTCGGCGTGTTCAGCACCTTGAAGAACATGCCCGCGCCGCGCAATCGCAAGTACAGCAAGGCGAAATCGATATCGTAGTAGCCGCCGGCGGCGGTCTTCAGCGGGTTCCCCTCGCCGTGCTCGCGCTCGATGCGGAGCCGCATCTGTCGGAGTTCTAATCTTGACCGGCCGCTTTGCCCGTATCTGCGCCAATCGAGCTTCTGAAGTTCCTGGAGCAGCGCCGTGGCCCTCTCGGTCTCGCCGGCCACCGCCCTGGATTTCATGTAGGCCATGCCCTCCCAGGCTTCGGCCTGCTTGGCGAAGTAGTCTCTATACGCGCCTTCCGACTGCACCAATGCCCCGCCCTTGCCGTTCGGGCAGAGGCGCGCGTCGACAGAGAAGATCACGCCATCGCCGGTGTAGGACGCCAGCGTCGTCATCAGCCTCTCAGCCACACGCGTCCAAAAGCGCAATTCCGGCAAGTCCTCGTCGGGGATGATAAAGACCAGGTCGGCGTCCGAGCCGAGGTCGAACTCATACATCCCGAGCCGGCCCAGGGCGACCACCATCATCTGGCTTGACGGGATGTAGCCTTTGGACTCCGGCTTCAGGGATTCCAGGGTCCGCTTCACCGAGATCCGGTAACATGCCTCGATCACGGCGTCAGCGAGTTCCGAAGTCCTCGCAAGCGTCTGGAAGACGGGAGGCAGAAGGCAGATGCTCTCGAGTTCGATGCGGAACATCTGCCGCAGGTAGTAGCGCCGCAATTCGTTGACATCGTCGATCAACGGCATCACTTCGCTATAGTTCGTCGCGGAACGGCCGCGGGCGCGCATGCCGCGGATCTCCTCGAAGTAGGTGGGGTGCCGGACGAGCTGCTCGGCGAAATACGGGCTGTGCTGGAACAGGTCAATCAGATAGCCGCTGAGAACCGCGTCGTTGTCCAGCGCCTCGACCCAATCCTGATTGCGTAACGCCCTTTCCAGGAAATGCTCGAACGCCGCCTGCGACCGGCCCAACCTGGCCCTGGCCACGGCCGAAGCCAGCGCTGGCGCCCGCTGGTCGAGGAACCGCATCAGGTTCGTCGAGGCGACTCCGACCCGCTCATGCGGATCGTCGCCTTCCACCGTGCTGGGCGGGGGCAGTGGGGATTGTGTGTAGTACAGGGGCTGTTGCGCGTGAATCACCCGCTCGTAAACCTCCTGTACATGCTCGAAGTGCAGGTTGAGCTGCCGCAGCAGATTCTCCGGCGAAGGGTCGTTGCCCATCAGCGGCGCCGGCATCCGCCTGGCGACCAGCGCCAGTTCTTCCGGCTTTTCAGGCAACGCGTGGGTTTGCCGGTCCTCGGCCACCTGTAGCCGGTGTTCCAGGTGCCTCAGAAACTGGTAGGAGTTCGCCAGACGGGAGTATTCAGAATCCGACAGCAGGTCCTTGTCCCTCAGCCGGACCAGCGAAAGCAGGGTGGACGAATTCCTGATCCACGACGACCTGCCGCCATGGACACGCTGCAAACACTGGACCAGGAATTCGATGTCCCTAATCCCGCCCCGTGCCAGCTTGACGTCGGTTGCCTTCGGACGCCGCCTTGCGTTCAGCTTTTCGCTGATCCGCTCCCGCGTCTCCGACATCTGCTCGATGGCGCTGAAATCGAGAGTCGTCGAGAAGATCCGCGGCTGCACCCAGTCCAGAAAGGCCTTCCCGGCATCGGCTTCGCCGGCAGCCACCCGGGCCTTGATGAGCATCTGCAATTCCCAGTCGCGCGCCCGCTTCTCGTAATAGTCCTTACACCCGTCCAGCGAGAGGCACACTTCGCCGAGCCGACCGTCGGGACGCAGCCGCAGGTCAACGCGGTAGCAGAAACCCTCGGGCGTGTAGGTGCCCAGCAGGTCGGCCAGTTGCGTCGAAACCTTCTTGAAGAACTCCTTATTGCTGATCGGCGCGGCGCCATCCGTCATGCCGGTTCCGTCGTAGACGAACATCAGGTCGATGTCGGAGCTGTAGTTCAACTCGCGCCCGCCGAGTTTACCCAGCGCCAGCACCGAGAAGCCGCACTCCGAGCCGTCTGGCAATCCCGGCGTTCCATACTTCCCGATCAGTTCCGCCTTGATCCGCCGGTAAGCGGCGTTCATGATGGTGTCCGCCAGGTTTGACAGCTCTTCGGTCACTTCCGGCAGGGCCGCGAAACCGAGGATGTCGCGCAGCAAGATCCGGAGAATCTGCCGCCTACGGAATTCGGCCATATGCAGAGGCGCCGGCGCGGCTGCTCCGCCGACGGCGGCTTCCAATTCCGCTTCGATCTCCGGTTGGGTGCGCATCCGGTGGAGCCACCCCGACTCCAGAATGCCCAGTATCCAGTCGGGATGCTGCAGGATCGCCTCGGCCAGGAACTGGCTATAGGAGAAGACCGAAACCAGCGACTGGATCCCGAACGGCATATACGCGATCTGCTGGAAGTCGCCCGGATGAGACTCGCAGAGCCGCTCCAGGCGCAACAGTGCCCCCGCGGGGTCGGGCGACTCGCTCAGCAGGATCTCCAACCCCTGCCTCAGTTCGGGCGGGATGGCGTACTCGACGCGCTCCAGCGCGCCGCGTACCCTCGTCGCGTCCGCATTCTGTTCGAAACTCTGCAACTTGTCCTGCCCCAGATTCGCCGGGGTCCGTCACGCCGCGGCGTCAAGCAGTTCAAGTATATCGCCCGGCCGCACCGCGCCAGACACGATCACCGCGGCGTAAAACCCGCCCTTGGCCCAACGCTCGGACGAGCTGTCGCCGGCCTTGGCTCGCGCGTCGGACAGACGGCTCTGGATCCGCGGTCCGCCGCTGTTGTAGATGTCTAATGTTGCACAGGGTTGACGCAATTGGGTGAGTTCGATGACGGCGTCTCCCGCGCGCATCCGCATTCCGGCGCGCAATTGCCTGAAGTCGATGCCTCTTACAGTCAGGTTCTCGCCCAGGCTTCCAGCCTCGACCTCGAAGCCCTCGCCCCGCAACTCGTCAAGATTTTCCGCGCTGACCAGCAAGATGGCCTTCCTCGGACCGCCATGGTGTTTCAGGTTCCTGTGAAGATCCCCTTCGAGGCCCAGCGGCCCCGCCCATGCCTCTTGCACGGCCACCTTCGGCACGCCGCCCTTTGACAGGCTCACTCGCTCGATTCGTCCCTGCATCTTCACCGCCGCCGCTACAGTTTCAGGAACCACCCGCGTTTGTACATCACCCACACCGCCGCATAGACCACCGCCACGTTGCCCAACGCATAGATCAATGAGGCGTTGATCGGGCTTGCCAGCGGCAGGCAGAGGTTCTGGACGACCCATGGTTGCCACTTCGCCACACCCATAATGTCACCCAGCAACCCGGACAGCATGTAGGCGGCGATGGCGTTCAGCCCGTAGACCTCAAACGGCTTGAACCACCTCGCCCAACCCTTGATGTCAGCCGCCCAATACCAGACCGCAAAGCAAATCGACGCCAGGCCCGCCATCAACAAAACGAACGACGTCGTCCACAGCGCCTTGTTCACCGGCACTACCGTCTCCAGCGCCACCGCCGCCATCACCATAACGAAGCCCTTCAGCATGAACCGCCGGACTTTCTCGATCCCCGTGCCACCTCCGCGCAGCAAATACCCCGCCAGCATCCCAAGCAACACAGTCGTGATCGCCGGGATCGTGCTGATCAGGCCCTCGGGGTCCCAGTCCTTCGTGGACGCCCACATATGCCCGGCCAGCACCTGCCCATCAATGAAGCGCGCGAAATTGCACTCCATCGCCCACGACCCCGACCCGCACACAGGCACCGGATAACGCATCATTAGCGCCAGATACAGCGTGTTCAATCCCACGGTCCACAACACCAGCCCGCGCCACGACGACCAAAGGAAAATCGCCAGGCCGGCAAGGTAGCAGACCGCGATCCGCTGAAGCACACCCGGGATCCGGATGTTGATGAAGTCGAAGTGCGGGAACAACGACAGCAGCAGTCCAATGGCGAACAGGATCGCCGCGCGCCGGGCGCCGTGAGCGAGCAACTGCTTCTTGTCCTGGCCCGCGGCCACGCGCTTGGCGGTCGATAGCGTCACCGCCAGTCCAACGATCCAAAGAAAGAAGGGGAACACCGTGTCGGTGAACGTCCAGCCATGCCACACGGCGTGGCGCAGCGGCGGGTATACGTCTGTCCACGTCCCTGGATTGTTCACCAGAATCATTGACGCAATCGTCGCCCCTCTGAACAGGTCCAGCGACTTCAATCTTCCGGCCGGTGCATCGCCCATAGATTTGAGAGGCTACCATAATTCTGTAGTGACCGATCCACACTCTTATTCAAACCCGTCTGTCTCCCGGCTCCGCCACCTGGAACTCGACCTCGCGGTTTCCTTCAGCGAGCGCGTCCTGCGCGGCACGGCGACCCTGACCCTTGAACCGGCCGGGACCACGCTGGTCCTCGATACCCGCGACCTTCAGATCATGGAAGTGAATGGCTCAGGCACCGGCTTTACACTCGGTCCGCGCGACCCGGTGCTCGGCTCGCCGCTCACCATCACGCTGCCGCAAGGTACGCGCAGCGTCACCATTGAATACCAGACCTCGCCCGCGGCCTCCGGTCTGCAATGGCTCGACGCCGCTCAGACGGCCGGCAAGAAGTCGCCGTTCCTCTACTCGCAGTCGCAGGCGATCCACGCCCGCAGTTGGGTCCCGTTGCAGGATACCCCGTCGGTCCGGTTCACCTTCTCTGCCCGCATCCAGGCGCCCTCGCCGCTGACGCCACTTATGGCCGCCGCCCGTCTGAAGGCCGGCCACTTCCACATGCCGACGCCGATCCCGTCCTATCTGCTCGCCCTTGCCGTCGGCGAACTCGATTTCCGTCCCATCGGCGCCCGCTGCGGCGTCTGGGCCGAACTGCCCATTGTGGACAAGGCCGCCCGCGAATTCGAGGACGTCGAAAAAATGGTCCAGGCGGCCGAGCGCCTCTATGGACCCTACCTCTGGGGCCGCTACGACATCCTTGTCCTGCCGCCCTCGTTCCCCTTCGGCGGAATGGAGAACCCGCGCCTCACCTTCGCCACGCCCACCGTCATCGCCGGCGACAAGAGCCTGGTCGCCCTGGTGTCCCACGAACTGGCGCACTCCTGGTCCGGCAACCTCGTCACCAACGCCAACTGGAACGACCTCTGGCTGAATGAAGGATTCACGACCTACTTCGAGCGCCGCATCCAGGAAGAGATCTACGGGCGCGCCCGGTCCGAGATGGAGTTCGCTTTGGAGGTTGGCGAGCTTCAGGAGGAGATGAAATCGCTCAAGCCGGAAGACACCCGCCTGGTGACCGACTTCACCGGCCGCGACCCCGATGACGCCATGTCGCAGGTCCCCTACGTCAAAGGCGCCCTGATGTTGCGAATGCTTGAAGAAAAGTACGGCCGCGCCAGGTTCGACGCCTTCCTTCGCGGCTACTTCCAGCGTTTCGCCTTCCAGTCCATCACCAGCGAACAGTTTCTCGCCGAACTCGGCCGCGCCTTCCCCGGCGAGGACGTCTCGGCCTGGCTGAACTCGCCCGGTCTGCCAGCCAACGCGCCCCGTATCAGTTACGATTTCGAATCCACCCCCAAGCGCTCCTGGACCACTCAGGAGTGGCTGCACTATCTTCGCCAGTTCCCGGCCGATTCACCCGCTTCAAAACTCGCCGAACTGGACCGCCAGTGGGACTTCACCTCTTCGGGCAACGCCGAGATCGCCGCCCAGTGGCTGCGCATGGCCATCCGGGCCGATTATTCACCCGCCTACACCCGGCTCGAACAGTTCCTCATCGAGGTCGGCCGCAGGAAGTTCGTCAAGCCGCTCTATCAGGAATTCGTCAAGACCCCTGAAGGCAAGCAGCGCGCCCAGGCGATCTACAAAAAGGCCCGGCCCGGCTACCACCCCATCACCCAATCCACCGTCGACGACATCCTCAAATAAGACGCCCGGAGGGCGGGCGCCCTCGCCCGCGCCGGACCCCTGGTCCGGCTCCGGCCTACTTCACCTTCTTGGCGTACTCGTCAAACAGCTTTGCGATGCCGGCTTCTTCGGTCGTGCCCGGGTGGATCACCACGCGGTAGCGGAACCGCAGCTTTTCACCCTTCTTAATGGTGAGGCTGCCGTCGCGCGCCTTGTCGTTGAAGAAGTCATGTTCGCCGAAGGCGTTGGCGGCGAACAGGCCGTAGTCGCGCGAATGCCAGTAGGTGGGGTGTTTCGGATTCGTGGGGTGGTCGAAAATCGCCATGCCAACCGTCTTGCCATTCAGCGTGTTCCAGTAGTCGTTCCAAGGGCTTGCCTTGCCCCACACCTGCTTCATCCCCTTCGCGCCCGCGGCGTTCACCAGCGTGCCGCCCTTGCGCTCCATCAGTTCGTCGCGAAGCCGGACGGCAAAGAAGCCTTCCTTGGTATCGCCGAACTTCACCGAATCGGCCAGCGCCGTGAATGTCACGTCAAAGTCGATCACCCGCAGCTTCGGATCCGCGTGAAACACCATCGTCCGGCTCTCCCTCAGCAGCGCCTCACCCTCGGGCGCCTTCCAGATAAAGGACGCGTCGATGGCGCCTTCTTTCTTGCCGCCCTTCACCTTGCTGATCTTCTCGACGTCGATGATGCCGTGGCGGCCCTTCTGCGGGCCCTTCTCGTTCATCCAGAAGTCCACTCCATTCACGTCGCCGTGCGTGAACCACAGCGCGCGGTGGTGCGGATGGTCCTTGGTTTCGCCATCCACTTTCTCCATCGGGAACAGCCTCGTGATGCGCTCGCCCTCGGCGGTGTTGAGTGGATGCAAGTAGGGTTTCGGCGCCTCGCCACCGGCATAGAACGTGGTGAACGGCTTGCCGTCGATCGTGATGTCGATTTTGCCGGCCTCCTGCTTCATCACCACTTGTGCGGAGACGGCGGCGGCAAGGAGGATAAGGAGAGACAGGACCTTTTTCATGTAGATCAGTACATCACAGTCGGGCGCCGCAGGCAAAGCGGCCGGAACGTCAGTGGACCCTCGATAGACTCAGCCCAAGCTCCCACTGAAAACGTGTGCAATCGCGCAATTCGAGTCCGTGGTATCTTTTGATAGGTATTCTGCAACAGCGGTTTCCCTTAGAATGGATTGCAGGTTTGAGGGTCTCGTATGCTCCGTTTTCCGAATTGGCCTGAGGCGGCGCTAGACCGCGCCAGGCTGTGTGACCCACATGGAGCCCGGACCCACTCGATCATCAGTCCAAGACAGACCACTCCAACGTGGAGGAATGAATGAATAGAACCATGAAAATCGCGGCCCAGTGGCTCGCGTTGCTTTGTATTCTCGCTTTGGCCGCGTTCGCCCAGTCTGACAACTCGAGCATCTCGGGTATTGTGAAGGACCCCAGCGGCGCGGTCGTTACGGGCGCAAACGTTACAGTCAGAAACGAAGGAACTGGATTCGAACGCAAGACCACGACCAACGAATCCGGTTTCTACACGGTTACCAACATCCAACCGGGCTTCTATGTCGTCGTCGTCGAGACGACGGGTTTCAAGAAGTTCGAGAAGACCCGCAACAAGCTGGAAGCCGCCTTGCCGATGCAGGTTAATGTTGACCTGACCGTCGGCCAGGTAAGCGAATCCATCACCGTCGAGGCCAGCGCCGCTCAGTTGAACACTGAATCCGCCACGGTCGGCAAGACTGTCGAGCAGCAGCAGATTCAGAACCTCGCTTTGAACGGCCGCAACCCTCTGTTCCTCGCCATGCTGAAACCCGGCGTCCGCCGCGGCGGGACGATGACCGGCTTCACCTTCGGCGTTGACTCGGGCGGCTTCACCATCAACGGCGGCCGTTCGCAGGATTCTCTGATCACCTTCGATGGCGCTGTCGGTATCCGTACCCGCGCCAATGGAACCTCGGTCGGCACGGCCGATCTGGATACCGTTCAGGAAGTTCAGGTGCTGACCGCCAACTACGCGGCCGAGTACGGGCGTTCGGGCGGCGGCCAGATTCGAGTCGTCACCAAGTCCGGAGGTAAGGACTTCCACGGTTCGTTCTACGAATACCTGCGCAACAACAAACTGGACGCCAACTCCTGGACGCGCAACCAGAGCACGGCCAGCAACTTCACCGCGCCGCAGAAGTTCAACCAGTTCGGCTACAACCTCAGCGGGCCGGTCATGATTCCGAAGGTCTTCAATGAGAACCGCGAGAAGCTGTTCTTCCTGTGGGCCCAGGAGTGGGTCCGGCGGCGGCAGGAGAGTTCGACGTTCCAGCGCGTTCCAACGGCGGCAATGCGCAACGGCGACTTCAGCGAACTGCTGTCCTCGAACATCTTCTACAGCGGCAGCCGGACGATCGTGGACCCCGTCACGGGCCTACCTTACGCCGGCAACGTTATTCCCGCCGCTCAGCGGAGCCCAAACGGCATGGCGTTCCTTCGGACCTACCCGGCGGTCAATGGCGCCTACACGGGCAACAACAACTTCTTCCAGGCCCGTCCCGGTTGGCAGAATCAGCGCAAGGACACGGTTTCCATCGACTTCAACCCAACGATGAACCAGTTCGTCAAGTACCGCCTGTCCAACTACTCCTACACGGCTCTGGACACCTTCCGCAGCGGCTTCGACTACGCCATCACCGACTGGTCGCGGCCCAACATCACCAACAGCCTTTCGCACACCTGGACGTTGAGCCCGACCATGATCAACGAGTTCCTGGTCACGGCTTCGGTGGACCGCGTGCTGATCGGGATCGACCGCGAGGGCGAGCGTTATCTGCGTTCCCGCTCCGGTATCAACTATCCCTACATCTTCCCCGAGAAAAAGGAGATTTACGACAAGGTTCCCACCGTCGTCATCCCCAACATCGGCACGATCGATGGCGGCCCCTATCCGGCCAGCTCCGCTGGTCCCATCTACCAGGTGGCCAACAACTTCACCAAGATCTGGAACAACCACACGTTCAAGTTCGGCGGCACCTGGGAACGGTCGGGCCAGAACGACTTCGACCAGATCAACGTCTCCGGCGTCCCTGGTGGAACGAACAACCAGAACGGCCGCTTCCAGTTTGACGACACCCGTCCGGGCGGCGTGGCTGGCGCCGGCACGGGCATTGCGAACGCGGCACTGGGCCTGTTCTCGACCTATGCTGAAATCGGCCCCCGCAGCTATACGCCCTACCGCAGCCACATGTTCGAATTCTTCGGACAGGACGCTTGGCGCGTCAACAGCAAGCTGAAGCTCGAACTGGGCTTCCGCGGCACCTGGATGAACGGCTACCAGAAGTCCCTGTGGGGCAACATCGCCGTGTTCCGCCCGGACAAGTACGATCCGGCGAAGGCGGCGGTCCTCGACCGCGCCACCGGCAACGTTCTATCGGGCGACCGGTACAATGGCGTGGTCATCCCCGGCTCCTCGTTCCCCGAGGCCGGCAAAGGCCGCGTCCCGGCGATCGATTCCCGCGAATTCGACCGGCTCCTCAGCGGCGGCAGTCCCTATCCGGCTCCCAGCCAGTTCAATGTCATGCCCAGAATCGGCATGGCCTATTCGGTCACCAGCAAGGACGTCGTCCGCATGGGCTTTGGCGGGTTCATCTCCCGTCCGGGCGTCTATGACAGCGTCTTCCTGGGCGGCAATCCGCCGTGGCAGCCGATGGTGTCCGTGACCAACGGCGTCGCCGACAACCCCGGCGCGGGTCCGAAGGTTGCCTTCCCGCAGTTCTTCATGACCATCGATCCGGCCTACAAGATCCCGCGCGGATACAACTGGAACGCCACCTACCAGCGTCAGCTCGCCTCCGACACAACGGTCGAGGTCGGCTACGTTGGATCTACCGGCAACTACCTCTCGCGTGAGCGCGACCTGAACCAGTTGCCGACCGGCACCACCTTCCTGGCCTCGTCCGCCGGCGCCAACGTCAACTACCTCCGCCCCTACAAGGGCTACGCCAACATCCCGATGCTCGAGCACTCGGGCCGCAGCGAGTATCAAGGCCTGCAGGTCGAAGTCAACCGTAGATTCAGCAAGGGCTTGCTCTATGGCTTCGCCTACACGTTCTCCAAGCTGATGGACAACAACTCGGGCCCGCGTGACGGCTTCATGGACGTCTACAACCAGCAACTCAACTGGGGCAAGTCGTCCAACGATGTCCGCCACGTTGCGATTTCGAACTTCGTGTATGAACTGCCGTTCTTCGCCGGCTCCGATTCGCGGGCGTTGAAGGCGGTCGCAGGCGGCTGGCAGGTGTCGGGCGTGATCCAGTTCCAGACTGGCGCGCCGATCTCGGTCGCCCGCAGCGACGACTATCTCGGTATCGGCTCGTCAAATGCCAAGACCTGGAATCTGAACGGTGAAACGACCTTGCCGAAGGAATTCGCCAACAAGAACGCCAGCGGCAACTACACCGGCATCACCAACTTCTGGTTCGATCCGAAACCAAATGGCACGGCCTGGGCGACCAAGCCCGCCAATGGCACACTGCCGAACCAGAACCGCAACTCAATCGGCTTCAATAATGTCGGCTTCCAGAACTGGGATCTGACCCTCTTCAAGTCCTTCAGGATCACTGAGCGCCAAGCCATTCAGTTCCGTGTTGAGACGTTCAACCTCCCGAACCACCCGAACTGGAGCGGTGTCAGCACCGACCCGACGTCGGCTACGTTCGGCATGGTCACCGGCAAGAGCGGCGAGCGCAACGTTCAGTTGAGCCTGCGCTACAGCTTCTAACTGGAGCCATAAACCAACAACCGCCGGGCCGGGGGGCAACCTCCGGCCCGGTTCCTATTTGGAAACAGCACTTACGCGCGGCCGGGTTACCAGCCTTTGGCGCGCGTCTTGACACGGCAGAGGTACATGTCGGCGGTGAGGTAGAGCGTCGAACCGTCATCTCCAAAGGCGACGTTCGCTGTCGCCTCGCCGGTCTCGATGCGGCCCAGGCGCTTGCCCGCGGGAGAGTAGATGTGGACGCCGCCCGGACCTGTAGCCCAGAGGTTGCCGGCGCGGTCCACCTTCATCCCGTCCGGCCCGCCGCGCAGCTTGGCCGTCAATGGGGTGGCATCGGCAAAGATGCGGCCCGCGCCCACGTTGCCGTCGCTCTGGACGGGGAAGGCCATCCAGATGGCCCGCTGGGAGTCGGAGTTGGCGACGTAGAGCGTCTTCTCGTCGGTCGAGAAGGCGATGCCGTTGGGGCGCGAGAGTTCCTTTGACAAAAGTGTGACCGAGCCGTCGCGGGCGCTCCAGCGGTAGACGCCGCAGAAGTCGAGTTCACGCCGGGGATCTTTCTCCCGCTGAGGCAGGCCGTAGATGGGGTCGGTGAAGTAGACGTCGCCGGAAGAATGGACGACGGCGTCGTTGGGCGAGTTGAGGCGCTTGCCCTGATAGCGGTCGGCCAGGGTGACCTTGCCGCCGTCGGGGTCCATGCGGGCGATGCGGCGGTCACCGTGTTCACAGAGGATGAGGCGGCCCTGCTTGTCGAAGGCGAGGCCGTTCGAGCCGGGTTCACGGCCGTAATCGGCGACGCCGGTGTAGCCTGAGGGTTTCATGAAGAGTTCGATGCCTTTGGCCGGGGTCCACATGAAGATTGAGTTGCGCGGGATGTCGGAGAACAGGAGCCGGGCATTTCGGGTGTCCCAGACCGGACCCTCCGACCAATCGAAGCCGGTGGCCAGGACTTCGATCTTCGCGCCCGGCGTCAACAGGGCGTCGAGGGCGGGGTCCTCGCGGTGGATTGTGCCGATTGTTGGAAAGGAACGAGGCGGTTGGGCGGCGGCGAGTGCGGCCAAAACGAGGACAAAGGCGGCGAGTCTCATGTGCTGATATTGTACGCCTGAAGCCGGCCGGAGGTGGCCCGGATTTTGACCAAACGAACCTACTTAAGTTGTAAGTTATACAAATCACATTGGTTATAGGTTTTCAGGCGTGATCGGGACGGTTCACTAATGATAAAACTGGCTCATTAGCAAAATCGTAACGCCTATAACCCCAGGGTAGATATGGGGGTATTCGAGTGATGACAAATGCAACAGTTGCCCGAGGTGGCGATTGAGCTTGGAGCGAGGAGTGGAGGGCTGGCATTGGGGGGACTGGCTGGAGGGGACAGCGAAGTCAGCGGGATGGGAGAGCGTGGGTGCGCGAAAAAGATTGGCAGGTCATGGGAAATCTGGTATTCTGCGTGTGTATTTGGCTGGAAAAAGGTTGCTGAGACAGAGTTCGATCCCCGCTGGTGATTCCCACCTTCCCCGTTGACCTCTATCTTTCATGCCGCATTCCATCCAGATACAAGTAGACGCCGGACCCGGGGAAGCCTGGGGAGGGCAAGAAGTCCAGCCGAGGGCAGAGCCTGAGGTTGGGTCCGAGGAGAGTTAGTTTGAAGAACATCTTTGTTGGCAACTTGAGCTTTACCACGACGGAAGACTCCGTTCGTTCGTTTTTTGAACCCTATGGCACGATCGACCGTGTCAGCATCATCACGGACCGGGACACGGGGCGCAGCCGCGGTTTCGCGTTCGTGGAGATGCCGAACGATGAGGAGGCCGAGCGCGCCATCCAGTCCCTGAACGGGCAGGAATTCGGCGGACGCAGGCTGAACATCAACGAAGCGCGGCCGCGCGAAGAGCGTGGCAGCGGCGGCGGCGGCGGCGGTTACGGTGGTGGCGGCGGCGGCGGCCGTCAGGGCGGTGGCGGCGGCCGGGGCGACAGCCGCTGGTAGGAATCAACCGGCCACAGCGATCTCGAACCACGGAGTGGGGGCTATCAGCTGAGAGCTGAGGCCCCCATGCGTTTTTTTGAGGGCAGTGTGGGGTGGGTATGGCGCTCCGGATTAGCCGGACCGGGGGGT